>NHGH02000040.1 GCA_002172355.2 Euryarchaeota archaeon TMED132 | reverse complement strand
CCAAATGAGAGATTATCTGATATTGACATATGAGGATATAGTGCATAAGATTGGAACACCATTCCCAAATCTCTAGCGCCAGGTGGAAGATTGTTTACAGTGACATCTGCTATCTGAATTTCTCCAGAAGTAACTTCCTCAAGGCCTGCAAGCATTCGTAAAGTAGTTGATTTACCACAACCAGAAGGCCCTAACAATACTAGAAACTCTCCGTCTTTAACTTCTAAATTCAAATCTTTAACGGCCTCAAAACCATCATCATACTTCTTTGAAACCGCATTAAACTTCACATTAACCATACAATCACCCCTTTACTCCTCCAGCTGAAAGCCCCTCTATCAGGAACTTCTGGAAGAATAAGAATAGTAAAGCAACTGGTAAACTAACCAGAATACTAGCAGCAGCAAAATCGCCCCATGCTTGACCTGTTGAAGATATCATTGATGCAAGACCTACTGGAAGAGTATACATGTCATTTTGAGTATTGAAAGTCAAAGCGAGTAGGAACTCATTCCATGCTGCAAGGAAACTAAACAATGCTGTTACGGCAACTGCCGGGAGAGACAATGGTAAGACGACTTTGGTAAATACTTGGAATTGATTACATCCATCTAAAGTTGCAGCCTCTTCAAGTTCCCTAGGTACTGTATCGAAGAACCCTTTCAACATCCAAACACAAAGGGGTAATGCTGTAACACAATATGCCAAAATCAGCCCAAGATGTGAATTGAGTAATCCCAACGTCTTCATTACTAAGAAATAAGGCACTAGGATAATTATTCCAGGGAACATTTGGACCAATAAGAAAGCAAACATTGACGGGTCTCGGCCTGTAAACTTGTATCTGCTGAATGCATATCCTGCAGGGATTGCAATTACTAAACCTAACAGACTAGTACCAATTGAGACAATTAAGGAATTTCTCAACCAAATCCAGAATGATTCGCCTTCAAGGATTTTCTTGAAGTGTTCACCACTAAATGAATCACCTATTTCACCACCAAGTGCATTACCCGGCGATAGGGCAATATCAAGGATCCAAATAATTGGAATCAGTGTGATTACAACAAAATGTAGCAAAGTAATGTGTGACCCTAATGTTTGGTGTCTGGGTTGGAGTTTTGCGTTTCTTTCAAGACCATACTCAACTGCACCGATAGAAAGTTCTCTGCTGGACCATACTGAAACCGCCCTATTGGATAGCCAAAATAGTGCAATTAATCCTGGTGCGATTAGCCAAAGATTAATCCAAATATTGAATATTGAATATGGCATCAAAATCAAACGGTAAATCCCTAATGAAATTATTGCTGCACATAACAGTAAAGATAGGTTACGCTTACCAGGATTATTTGGCTCTGGTAAATATGCCCTTAGTAACGCTAATGCCACACATCCAAGGAGACCTAAAATTAGCAGTTGGTCATCGCCCCGTAAATAATCAAAAGTCAGCAGCATAACATTGACTATTGTTGCAGCAATTAGCCAATTGCGTAAAGCCAAAATCTCTGCAGGGGTATACCACGCTCGAATCACACTCTCGTTGATCATACTGCAGCCTCCGTTGCATTAGTTTGCTTCATGTATGTCCATGAGAATGCCATCAACATCAAGAAGATGATTACAGACCATGCTGCTGCTACACCATAAGCACCGTCTCTAAATGCGACATCATAGACATAAGTAATCAAAATATCTGTTTGGCCTGGTTCACCAAAATACAAATTTGGACCACCGTCAGTCATCAAATAAATTACATTAAACATATTGAATGTCCAAATGAATCCAAGTAGTGATAGCGGTACTAGTGCGCTCTTTAGATTTGGTAAAGTTAGGTATCTAAATGCCTCCCAGCCAGATACTCCGTCAACTTCTGCAGCCTCATACATATCTCTAGGAAGTGCTTGTAATGCTCCACTGATGGACATCATCATAAACGGAACTCCAAGCCAGATATTTACTAAAATAACAATTATTTGGGCCCCAGTAGGGTCGGATAAGAAATTGATATCAGTACCAATTAAATCATTTATCAACCCATCTGGCTGGAACATCCCTCGCCAAACTAGTACTGAGATATATGACGGAATTGCCCAAGGTAGCAATAGAATTGTTCGATATGCGGTTTTCCCTTTGAGATTTGCTCTTTGAAGAATTAGGGCTAAGAAAAGTCCAATCCCTATGTGTGCTGTTACATTTACTACGGTCCAAATAATAGTGAAAATTGTTACTCGAATAAATCCTGATGCACTAATTACTTCCCAGAAATTAGATAATCCAATGAATGCTTGTTCTCCTAGGTGGGTCTGGTCTGCATCAGTAAATGAAAGCCAAATTCCGTACATAACTGGATAAAAGGTCAAGATTGCTAATGCCAACATTGCTGGAGCAATATAGAAATGTGCTAATTTGGATTTTGTTCTTCCAAGTTGTCCGTCTCTGTAACGAGCATACCCCAAAAGAGCAACTAAGGAGAGGGTTATTGCTCCAATTGCAAACATGATTGCAGAGGTCCCACCAGCTTCTGGTCGCTCATCTGCAACATCGGTAGAAGCCATAACATCAGAAATTAATCCCAATTGAGAATATACTTGGATTTGATGATTGAATTCGGGAATCATGCCCGTCAGACTGCAAGTAATTACCTCAGCTCCTTGGGAAAATAATCTTACACTTCCTGAACTATTTAGTTCAACACCATCAGCAGTACAATTATCATAACCTTCGGAAATATTTCCTTGGCCTATGTCAACTGTTAATTCTGTGTGTAATTCGCCATCAACAAAAATGGAATAATTTTGAGAGCCATCAGTCGTAATGTTAACATCAATTGTTCTGTAACCTGGATTTGTTGTAACAGGATCTGCTCTTTGTAAATTATCAATTAAAGATTCCAACTCATCGTTAGCATCGCTGAGTGCAATAGAAGTTGTTGCTACGCCGGTATATGCTTGTTCAAAAGCAGTCGATAATGGCCCATATATCAAAGCCATAGCCCTAGTCGTAGGTGCGGGGGTTGCGACTTTTGTTTGTTCTAAGAAGCCTGAAATTACTTCATCATTGAGGATTTCTTGGTCACTATCTAATGATGAATGTGTGGGCATAGTGTAGGTTTCAAGAGCGAATTCTTTCTGTACTGATTCTGAAGATAGCCATAATGCTAATTCTGTTGATGCTACTTTATGGGCGCTTTGTTTGCTAACTGTCCAACCCTTGTAGGTNACTAGCGGAGACATTCTTTCNCCNGANTCANTTACNATTGGTAACAGNGTTTGNCCTANATTCAAACGGCTNNCTTCNTATGTNGCCCANTTCCANGGNCCATCTANNATCATNGCNGCNTNNGATGCCATGAATTGGTTTTTCATNCCTTCAATCTGCGTTCCNGTNGCTACAACTTCATGCTCTAACTCTAAATCAAGCATCCAACGCATNGCNTCGCTTGANCCATTNGAATTCAAAGTTGGATTNCCTTGGTCATCGAATAAACTACCGCCAAATCCTTCTTGAATTGGAAACCACCAATATGCAGTCTTNATTGGTANTGCTAAACCTTGTCTATCTTGTTGAGTNAGTAATTGGGCTGCAAGNAGTAAATCCTGTTCATCCCAACTCTCATCGGGNTAATCAAGTCCTTCNGCATCGAATAGNTCTTTGTTAAAGATTAATGAAAGACAATCTTGGCTAGCGGGTATTCCGTATAACTGGTCGCCATAGCGCATTGCATCCAAGGCACGGCTATCAAATTGNGANCTNTCTTGGGGAGTCAAGTGAGGCCGTAAATCTTCTAGCAATGGGTATCCGTCAACTCGTACCTCTCCAATTGCNCCTAGTTGGTCNCTAGAAAGACGCATTAAATCCGGTGCTTCGCCACCTTGCGCTGCAGTCATGAATAATTGGTCAGCATTNCCATAAGGAACAAGGGTAATCTCCACNGTTATGTTTGNATTTACTGCTTCAAAATCCCTGACTGCATTGGTAAATGTTTCTTCCTCTTTGCTTTCTGAAGCAAAAGTATGCCATACCTCAATGGTTATTTCGCCATCAGAAGAAGACGATTCTGTAGAGTTGTCAGAACCAAAATCTAAACAACCTGGGACTAATAATAAAAGAATTAATGAAAAAACCAGAACTCTGAACTTTATTGAAGGGCTGAAAGTCCCTCTGTCCATAGATAGCCGTCGTGATGGCATAAATAAAGGGATTTGGGCTAAGGTTTTCGCTGCCTTAGGGCTTCAACTGCCAGAACGCTAACCGCGACTTGGAGGTTATAGGATGGTACAAAGCCGTCCATTGGTAACCTAACGATGTAATCGGAACGTTGCAGCGTTTCTTCGCTAATACCTTCACGTTCTGCGCCTACAACCAACAGTATATCCCCAGTCATGTCTACGTCCCAGGGCGCTCTATCGCCGATATCTTCTGCTGAAATTATTGTTAAATTATGCTTTTTTGCCATTGTTAAAATTTCATTTGTATCGCTATAAATTACAGGAATAAATCTATCTGCACGCATACTTGCACGGCGAATAGTACGTCGTTCTTCATGAGTTTTTGACACATTGAGTACCACTCCATCTGCTCCACTGACTTCAGCGGTTCTAATTGTAAAACCTAAATTGGTAGAATAGGTGACTCCATCGAAAAACCAGATCACTCCTCCTCTACTCATGAGGTCGTCGAGATTCGTTGCTTGATGACGCCCTACCAATGCTAAAGCATCGACATTTCCATCGGCGGACATTCGCCATAAATCATTAGTTGAGCCTTCTTCAAGAGGTATGTCTCGTTCGATACAAAGGTCTCTAATTTTTTGTGTATCTTTCTCTCTGTCGACTAATACCCGGTCAATTGCCACTCCGTCAATGAGNGCCTGGAGCACCGCTTCAGCTCCAGTTATCTGTCCGGCCATGACCTTGAGTCTAGCATTACCCTCATGAGCCTGTCCACCGTAGCAGAGCCATGGCGAAAAAGCATAATCCGCGATTTTTGGCTATTGTTGAGGCTGCTCGAGAAGATATTCAAGAGTGTACGGCGAAGGATTTGGAGTCGTTATTAGCTGAGGGCGCTATAGTGATAGATGTTCGAGAAAAATATGAGTTCGAAAATGGACATTTACAAGGAGCAATACACATCGGAAAGGGTGTTCTGGAAAGAGACATAGAGAAACATGAATTTTCAATAGATTCGAAATTAGTGTTGTATTGCGGGGGAGGTTTCAGGAGCGCCATCGCTGTAAAATCACTAAAAGAAATGGGCTATACCGATGTCTACTCGCTTTGGGGTGGATGGCGTGGAATTCTTTCTGAAGGGCTTGAAACTAGTAAATAATCGNTGGAAATACCAAATATTGTCGCGCAGTATCGCGAAGGTAGACTCATAAAGGGGAGTTAAGTCGGCAGGATGCTGAGAAGCGGTGATAACATGGCTCAAGGACTATATCAACACGTTCGTGCAACTTGGAAGCGTCCAAANGATTCTCTTCCGCACATGTTCCGCCAATCCCGTATGGCACAATGGCGTAGAGAGCCTGTCAACTGTAAAATTGACCGACCTACACGTCTCGACGCTGCCCGTAGAATGGGTTACAAAGCAAAGCAAGGAGTTGTCCTTGTAAGAACTCGTGTTCGTCGTGGTGGACTTCGCAAAGGTAAGATTCACATGAAGAGAAAGCCATCAAAGGCCGGTATCTCAAAGATTACTATGGCAAAGAATACTCAAAGAATCGCTGAAGAGCGTGTCGGACGTCACTTCCCTAACCTGGAAGTTCTAAACTCATATTGGGTTGGACAAGATGGTAAGCACAAGTACTTCGAAGTAATTATGATCGATACTCACCACCCTGCAATNATAAGTGATAAACAACTTGGTGTATTTTCTGGTGCTAACGGTAATAAATCCCACAGAGGGCGTGCTTACAGAGGTAAGACTTCTGCTGGAAAGCGTGGACGTGGTCTGCACAACAAGGGTAAGGGTGCTGAAAAGTTGCGTCCTTCTCTAAAGGCAAACCAAAACCGTGGCAAGTGATTTTTATATCATTTAAGCGAGTTTTCGCTAAAATCTTTTTTGTAAACTAGGCCTTGTGCAAGGGTAGCGCTCAGACAGGCATCCCTCGCACTACTNGATTACTAACTTCAAGTGGTATTGAGGATAGTTGGGCCGACGATTTCAACATCTTCAGGGCCAGATACGGTTAATGTGATTATGCAATGTTGTGAGCAAATGTCAACTCCATTTTCAGTAATACTCAGTATTTCACCAATTTCCCATTGTGACTCATCTNCTCCTGAAGTTTGTACAACTGTACAGTTCCCTGTCGTGCCGGTTGTAGCACAATTGTGTGATACTGAATCCTGTTTAATTATTATGACAAGTTCTGAAAAATCCATGTCTATTCCACCATTGTCTTCAAGGGTGATTGTAAATAAGATATCAGAGGTTCCATCAGAGTTAGTACCCACTTCAGGGTCGTCAATTGAGTAGTGATATTCTTCCTTCTCACTGATACAACCCGATGTTGAAAAGGAAAAAATAACAATCAGACTTAGCATAAACCAATCTCTGCCCATACATTTGCTAAGAGATTAGTAATATTATACTTGGTAATCGTAAGGTGGACCCACTGCTCACCCGTCCAAGCAAAGGGTACCCATTTATTGGGCTGATTCCGATCTGTTACTGAACAAAATTTTTGCAGTTGAATTAAACAATATATCGCCAGGGATTTCGAAACCTGCGGCAATAAATGATTGAATGATGTTTCCTTCTTGAGTGTGATATTCTTTCGACGAACGAAACTGCTCCAATGTAACCTCGTCTGACCATTTAGTGTAAACAATGATGCGTTCGTCATCTTCAGCAAATGTTGAACCAATGCAACCGTTTTCAATTGCAATTGAAAGAAAGGTCACCATAGATTCACTCATAGCGGCCGTAATTTCCCTGTTATTTTTGTTGGTAATCCACATCCGAATAACTGATGGCGCTTTCATGTTATGACCATGAAGTAGGCGGTTTAATTTACTTTCAAGTCGTTATCATTCGACGCCCATATGCTCGACTAAAGCAATATATTGCTGTTATTGACTTGTTAATCAGTCACAGCAGCTCTTTTCGACGCTGTCTTGTGCACAGAAACAAGTCTTTGCTGGAACAATATCTGCACGAGAACTTCTCTCATTGAATAATGCTGTAACTTCAGCAAGTTCCTCTGGCGCATCTCCGCGAGCTTCAAGACAAAGTTTCAGACCAAGTAGGCCCCACATGTTATCTTTCCACAGTTTGATATCTGCACGGTAGACTGCTTCGGCTTCTTCGATTTCGCCTTGTTCGTGAAGCAATGCTCCAAGGATGTGTCGTACTGGTTGCATTTGACCCCAGGGTTCGTTATATGCTAGATTTAGTGAAAGATCTACACCACGGCGTAGGTGGTCAAAGGCAGCGGAGAAATCTGAGGCTTCTCCTCTGGCTTTGGCTAAAAATTGCTTTCTATATTCAATTTCACCGTCTAATACAGCAGCGTTAACAAGAAGGATACATGGGCCTTCACTTGGGTCTTGATACATCAAATTATTATGTAATACGCGACCTGCAAGGGCTGGATTTTCTAGTGCTTGATTGAATAAAGCCTGTTCTGCTTCTGCTTCAGGGACCATTCCCTTGGAAGCATATGCGACTCCTCTGGCATAGTGTTGTGTAGCGATAGTAGCTGGGAATACATCCTTGTCGGTGTACATTGGTTCAGCAATTATCTCGTCCCACTTACCAAATCTAATCATAACGTGCCAAGGCATAGTGACATATGATTCTAGGAAAATTGCCCCCATTGGGATTATACCGGCTAGCATGAAGTTTACTCCATGGTTCTCATCACCTGCTGGCAATGTTGCTACGGCCTTTCTAGCATATTTCAAAGCGATTTCATATTGCCCTTCAAACATAGCACACCAAACTACGAAGTGATGATTGTGCATACGGTAGAATTTGTAAAACTGGGATTCATTTCCGGTTAATTCAACATAACGGTCATCTGCCTTTACAGCTGCAATGTTACAATCTACTGCTTCTTTCCATTGTCCTACCCAAGCATCGATGTGAGATGGCATGTGGACCAAGTGCCCTAATCCTGGCATTGCGGTTCTTAGAATATCTGCTGCTGGTAATGCGCGTTCTGGGAATGGTGATAATTCTAAAGCGTGACAGTATAAGTGACATAGTGCAATGTGCTCTTTTGCACCTTCAACTGACTCAAATGCCTCTTCCATAACCTTGACTAGTAGCAATGTATTATCATCTGCAGGAGTTATTTCTCCTGTGGCTGTATTCTTATCCCATAGTTGCCAAGCCTTCAAATTCATAAGAGCTTCAACATATACTGCGGTGACATCAAGATTTCCTCGATATTTTTCGTAAAGAGGCGCCATGGCTTCTGCAAATGCGACATTTAGTTCTGGGCTATTACCCATGTTGAGGACTGTTGGGTCTGCTGCGTCACGTGCTTCTGCAGAGTGTCGTTGTGCCAATGCATCGATTAGATCTTTTTCCAATTCAGAACAACCGTCTTTCAGAGTTATTGCTGTTTGAATGTAATCGTGTCCTGAACCTAGTCCTGGACTCCAATTATAATTGGATGATACACAATAAGCAATTCCCCAATATGCCATAGCACAGGTTGGGTCCAATTCAGCACATTTACTAAAACATGCAATCGCTTCTTCATGGTTATAATTCAACATGTGCCCAAAGGCAAGTGCATACATTTTTCGTGCTTCTTCATTGTCACAAGTGATGGTTGTTGCAAAGAAATAATTCGATGCGTCACCGAAGTCATAATCATTAGGGGCTAAATTCATGTTTTGATTCCAAAAGTAATGACATTTAAATCCAACGCCTATTTTCTAAATAAAGTAACTTTTAGTATATATACTAAAATAAAATTAGCAACTAATACTATTGAAATCAACCAAAAGGTTGCGTTAGTAGTTATTGAATCAAGCAAATGCTTTTTCAATATCTGCAGTAATATTATCGAAACGAGCTGATAATTCCTTCATTGCTAAGTTGAAAGCGGTTTTAGGGTCATAACTTCCATCGGTTTCGAAAGAGAATACATAGGAGCCTTCTACAGATTCCATGGTAATTGCATCATCAAAATCTACATCTCTACCTGTGCCGGGGCCAACTTGATGTAATGCCTTCTCAAGGTCGATAGCATCGTTGATATCATCAACTGTCTTGTTGGAGCCGAATAGTTTTGCATTCATATCTTTACCACCTGTTGTCTTTAACCCAAGTTTAAAGAAAACGTCGGCTTTCTTTGGCTTGTTAAGAATCGCTTTTTGAAGAGGTTTAAATCCTACACCTGATACTGGTGACCACTTTTGGTGTGAAGTCCCTCTTCCTAAGCGAGCAAGCGCATATAGTTCCAAGTACTGGCCCTTTGAAAGTATAGTCAATGGTATTCTCTTATGCTCTTCCAGAATATCGTACTTTTGGTCAGAAACTGTTGTTAGGTCACTTGCATAAACTGTTACGAATTCTTCTTCGGAATCCTTAGCAGGGCCTTGTACATTCAAACTGTAAATAATTTGACATTGCTGGCAACCCTTTTCTGATTCAGGTTTGTACATACATTCTTCACAATCTTCAACAAAGGAAATGTTGTCATCTGTAAATGTAGGAATAGGGATCATAGCCAATCTGTGGGCAAGTACTTCATCGGGTAGAACGTTGACCGATTCGATAATTTGATCGTCTTGCTCTACAATTCCTTGAGTGAAATTTACTCTTGAAATTGCCAACTTAGGGACATCTGAAATTAAAGCTCTTCTAATTGCATTTACTTGTGAAGCATCGGTATCTGTCAATAATATTCTTATTGCATTTCCACGAGGCCAGCCATCTACTACTTGTGCTTTCATTATATCTCCTCCTAATCAAACTCTACGTCCACGACGTCCGCCTTTCTTCTTGGTTCCGTCGTGTGCTATAGGGGTTACATCTTCAATTCTAGTAATTGTCATACCAGCACGTGTTAGTGCACGTATTGCTGCTTGGGCACCTGGTCCAGTATTGTTGGATAGATTGCCACCAGGGGCACGGTACTTGACAATTAGTTGTGTGAATTCTTTATCTTTGAGTGAGTCAGCCATCTTTTCTGCTGCTCTAGTAGCTGCGAATTGGCCTCCACTATCTTTTGAAGACTTGACTACTTGCCCTCCTGAGCAGGTAGTAATTGTTTCAGCTCCTGTCAAATCAGTCGCTGTCATCAAGATATTATTGTATGAACTAAAGATGTTTACAATTGCACGTCGTGACATCATTGGTCACCTCCGTCTGTTTCGACCGATGGTGCTTCTTCGGCAGCGTTCTTGACTTCTTCAGCGAACTCAGGAGTTGCCTCAGGGTCTACTTCTTCAGAAGCATATTCAGCCATTTCTCTTCGGCCTTCGATCGCTTTACGAATTGGGTGTTCTGGATTATTTAAATCACTACTTGGGTGATACTTGATCAATTCTTCTTCATCACGAGATACCGGGTAAGAAGGGATAGTGACTTTTTGTTCACCGACGCAAATTAATCCATGATTTACAAGTTGTCTTGCTTGCTTCATTGTTGTAGCGAGTCCTTTGTAGTAAACTTGGGCTTGAAGTCTTCTGTTTAGAATGTCTTCTGTTCCAAGAGAAAGAATATCGTCAAGAATAGCATCGGATGCGATTAGTCCTTTGTTGTTAAGAGATGCAAGTAGTCCTTCCATCTCTCTCTTACCGTGACCTTGGCCTGTGTCAGCAGCACCGATCAAACGCATTGCTTGACGACGGTATCTGCGAAGTTGTGACTTAGCCTTCCAAATCTCACGCATGTTCTTTAGTCCATGCTGAGCTTGTATTCCATGCTCTTCTTCTATTCTAGATGCCTTCCACGGGTGGGAAGGTGTATCGAATTTTGGTCTTGAAAACTTTGGCTCGCCCATCTAAATCCCTCAGTTCTTTCGGTTAACACCTAGTGTTAGGCCACCACGGCCATTTGAACGCCCACGCTGTCCACGGACTTTGTTACCAGTTGCGTGTCTAACACCACGGTAACATTTCATTGTACGAAGACGATCGATGTCGTCTTTGAGAGTTAGAGTGACTTGTTGGCCTGTCAAATGAATCTCTTCACCGGTCTCCAGGTCTCTTTGACGGTTCAACATCCACAGAGGGACCGTCTCATTGTAGCCTTCAATGGCTAGGCGGAGTGTTTCTTGGTCTTCAACAGACAAGTGTCCGGCGAGGGAAAAGGCATTGAATCCTGTGTTCTTACAAATTTGAACTGCGGTTCTAGCGCCGATTCCTTTTACTGCTGTAAGGGCGGTAGCTAGCGTTTTTAGCCCGTCCATATCGGTATCTGCCATACGCAGAATATATGAGAAATCTTCGCCAAGTTCTTGGTCTTTAGGTTGTGCCATATTGTTTCACCATCTTGCTTACACAGAGTGTGGAGCAGGTTTCCGACCAACCTCCCATATATCAATACCGCGATGCTGCAAACAATAATGAATGAAGCAAATAATGATAAAAATAGGTTAAATTGGCTTGTTTTTTACTCATTCAATAACACAAAGCATGCTCATTTCTGAATTGGGGTGTTGAATAATAAATCCGTCCCTTTTACCGCTACGGCGAGCCAATTGGCGGTCAAAAGAGCCTTGGATTTTAGGGTGTAAGGATGGTTCAAGTGGAGTTCTAATTGTGATTTTCTTAATATCGTTGGCGATGGCTTGTTCTACAAAGCCATCAACCGTTTCCGGAGTCAATTGTTGATGGAAAATTTCCACAATTCGTCCTGATGCTTGTACCAATGTTTTTTCTGAATTATCCTCCAAGTTTAATTTCTGTTCGTGGTGTATTTGTGGCCTTCTGCCAGTGGACTCTACCCAGTAGGTTTTTTCACCATCAATTTGCTCTGCAAGCCAATATTTTGCTAAACCGCATTCGACTAAGGCGGAATCTAAAATCGTAACATATTCTCCTCTCTTAGGCATTCTGTGACTAGATTCTGGAATATCTTCGCCTAAATCTAGAGTTAGTCCTCCTTCGATAATGAAAGGTTCCTGTTTCAAGTCAGGAGAAATACGAACAAAGCGCCTCGATATGTGTTTATTGGCTATGCCTCCGATCCATAACGCAAGCCTATCGACGCGGCCTTTTCCACGCGATGTCCAAGTCCAAGTTTTGGTGATTTCTGGCCAATAAGTCTCTACTATGTTCTCAACTTCTAGTCGCTGGTTATGTGAAAGTCTTGGTGAAAGGTCAAGCAGTATGCATGGGCCCTCTTTTGTCTGTACAAGGTGGTCTTTCCAGCCATCAAATATCTCATCTAATCGCGGTTTCATTTCATCGAGAGAATGCGAACGGCTATTTCGGGGCCTTGCGGGGTCGAGATGAAGAAGAGCGATCTTTGCTTGTTCATTATTTGCATTTGCCAGTTTCTCAATAGCGCCTGAGCCGTCTCTACCATCAGCTGCCAAAAATAGACTCTTTTGGAGAATATTTGCTGTATCTCCGCCCCTTAATTTGAAAATATTCCTAAAATTAACGGCGCTGGCTCTTGCTCGGTGTGGATTGAGTTCAATTCCTAAGGCTGGTCTTTTGAAAATTGCAGAATATGCGGCGATTTGTATCCCGCTTCCACATGCACAATCCAAAATGTGGCCTTCTGGAAGTGATTTTTGATTAAGTAGAATCGCCCTAGAAATCGCTACTTGCCAAGGTGTTGCAAGCGGCTTGCCTTCATCTGCATGGAAAAATATCATTCCTTCAGCAGAGGTTGGGTCTTTCATCGATTCAACTAGACCATCGGATTTTGCATCCAATGGGCGCATTATATCTTCCATTTTTAGTCCTCATCAATTAGCAACGTCGCTGCGTGTCATGATGCTTTCAAAGTGAATCCCAGCATTTTCAAATGCTTCGGCCGCACCCTCTTCTCTGTCAACTATACTTATTACCGCTATCACTTTACAAGATGTATCATTATGGATTCTTTCTACAGCCTTAATCGCTGAGCCTCCAGTAGTGGTAACATCCTCTACGATTACTATTGAACCACCGCTGCCAAGAGCAGTTCCTTCTATCCCCGGAGGATTATTTGTCTTTCTTCCGCCTCGTCCTTTCGGTTCTTTGCGCACCATGAATCCGCGACGGGGTGAGTCCTTGTCTGAAGTCGCTATTGCAATGGCTGTAAGAGGAACTGCTCCTAACTCTAAACCGCCTACATAATCCGCCCCCATATCATCCATACGTAGATTGAATAATTCTCCCAAAAGATGGCTGGCTTCGGGATGCATCATTACTGGCTTGGTATCAAAGAACCAACGTGAATTGCGCCCGCTGGCTAGTGTGAAAGCGTCGTCACTACCTCCATCAATAAATGCCAAATCCTTTACCAAGGATACAAGACGTGGCCAATTAGGATGCTCACGCATAGAAGAATGTACGCTCATTGGCTGATGGTTGGGCTCTAATGAAATGAACTTTCCTTAATTATTGTAAATTTTTTGAACAATAACTCTTTGTTGTGTAAACCGAGCGATAAGATAGGGCGCTCTTGATAAACGAGTGTTAAGCAGGGGTTTTATTGGTATGTCATCTGATAATGGTTCACCTGGTTTGAGCGCTCATAATCCGCTCATTGGGCTGGATATCCCTCGGTTAGAGCGTGAAATGGAAAATTACCAAAATTGGATGGATGAGAGGGCTGATGACGCATATAGAGTTGCAGAAAAGGCTCGTTCATTAAACCTCGACCACCAACCATTTGTTGAAATTCCTAGGGCCTCTGATTTAGCAAGTAGGACTGAAAAATTACTTGTCGAGTATCTTGGAGACTACAAAGTAGCAGATGATATTCGAGATATGTTGGAAATCCATGATAGAGAAACCACATCGATCATGATGGGGCAATCGGTAGCAAAGGGATTTAGAGAACAAGGCTTTGATTTGGTTACAGCGATTGATGCTGGCCTTCGTGTAGGGTTGGCGATACTTACCGAAGCTGTACTAGTCGCACCTTTGGAAGGAATAAGTGAAGTAAGGCTGTTGAATAATATTGACGGCTCACAATTCGTATCCGTGCATTTCGCTGGACCCATTCGTGCTGCTGGCGGTACTGCTCAAGCATTAGCAGTACTAATCGCTGATATGATAAGACGCGAGTTAAATGTTGGAAGGTATCAACCTACAGACCCTGAAGTTGAACGTGTGAAAGAAGAGTTTGGGCTTTATCGGGGAAACCTGCAATATAGGCCATCACCAACAGAAATCGAAGAAATTGTTCGCGCTTGCCCAGTCATGGTTAATGGTGAGTCGACTGAAAGAATCGAATGTGCAGGATATGGCCGCGTCAGAAACATTGACGAAGCACGAATTAGAGGAGGAGTATTACTTGTCATCGGTGAAGGTTTATGCCTGAAAGCACCAAAAATTCAGAAACATACTGAGCGACTAGAGGTTGCAGGATGGGATTTTATCTCAAAGTTCGCCAATAAAGGTAAGGAAAAGGAAACCGAGTCGGAAAAGAATCCTTTCAAATCTAGAAAGGTTAAGCCCATTACAAAATTTATGAACGATATTATCGCAGGAAGACCAGTATTTGGAAGCCCACAAGCAGCAGGAGGTTTTCGACTAAGATATGGACGAAGCCGCCCTTCAGGACTTGCCGCTGCTTCTGTAAATCCAGCCTGTATGTCGGCGATGGACGATTTCATTACAATTGGCACTCAAATGAAAATCGAACGCCCAGGAAAAGCTTGTGCTATCACTCCATGCGATGATTCTGAAGGACCGTGGGTAATTCTAGAAGATGGGCGTTTTCTAAGGCTTGATGACATCAAAAGTTTCTCTACTATCGCTTCAGATGTTAGGTGTGTATGGGATAATGGAGAATTGGTTATTGGTTATGGAGAGTTCATGGAAAATAACAAAACATTGGTCCCTGCTGGTTATGGTTTTGATTGGTGGGCTAGTGACTTGATTGAAGAAATAAACTCGAAGGAGGCAGTTACAGAGTTCTGCGATATTATGAATATTGAAAAAACAGATTGTCCCGCTGGAATACCGGGTGCCGATAAAACAAATATCGAAAATAATGAGATTCAATTTCAAAGTAGGCGTAAATGGCATAGATTCTTGACTAAGTTGACTCCAAATTGGTCTCAAGCAAAGCAGGTATCTCAACGGTTCAACACCTCTCTTCCGCCGCCGCATAATCCTTGGTTTTTAGACCTGCCAATAGAATGGGTTCCTTCGCTGTTGAAAATTATCGAGAATTCAAAAATTGAAGAGTTTGGAACTAGCAATCAGTCCATTAAAAAATACGATGGTACGTTACAAGCATTACCGCTTCCTGAAGCAAAACAATTGCGGATTGTCGATGGTGCCAAAAATTGGTCAAGTAAAGTGATGGATGAAATTCCATCGGAAAATATTACCAAAGAAATGTTAGAAAATTGTCCCGGAATTGGCAATGAATTAGTAGCGCCAATCTTTTCTGATGTTATTGATGAAGCATGGACTTTACTACAGCATGGACTTGCTAAGGGCTCAGCATTAATTCTAGGTCTGGCTCATCATCATGATGGCGATGACCTTGTCATCACCTCTGGCTGGCCCGCTGTATTGGAAGCCTTTGGGTTCTCATTAGATGGTAATAAAATAATAAAAATAGCCAATTCTGACGAAATGTTCAATCTCAAAATAGAACAACTTCGCGAGGCAAAGTTGGTTCTTGATGAAGAAAATCACCGTAAAAGCGAGTTAGAAAAAGTTCGGGCTACCAATAGAATCGCTGCCGAGACCGATGCTAGGCAAAAGGGATTGAATATCGCTGAAACCGATAAAATCGGTAAAGAGGCTGCTGAGAGTATCCCTGACCAAGGCCCTAAAGATAAGGAAAAGTATCTTGCAGCACAAATTCATGAAGATGATTATTCAGTTGATGGTATTATTGCCCAGATACGAAAAATTTCATCATTAAGATGGGAGCATTCTGCGCCGATAAGAGTCGGTAGTAGAATGGGGCGACCTGAAAAGTCCGCTCCAAGAATTATGAATCCTATGGCCCACATTCTTTTCCCAATCGAATTGAATGGAGGAAATCAGAGATTGATGAGTGTAGCATCTCAAAAGAAAGATATTCGTACTCAACTAGGCTCTAGAACTTGTACAAAGTGTCAGAAAAAGTCTCCATTTATCACCTGCCATCACCGTAAAAAAGACAGGTATGGAGAAGGTCTTCCTGGAGAAGTTTGTGGGGGTAGAACTGAGTTTAACACCGAACTAGCTCAAAATCGAAGGAGAAGGGGCGAATTAATGACTGTTCCAATCGAGTCTGCTCTTGAAGATGCTAGAATTAGACTAGGAATTGATCGTCTTCCAAAGACGATAAAGTGCATGAAGAAAATCGCCAGTAAAGACCAAACTCCTGAGCCACTGGAAAAGGGAATTTTACGTGCTAAGTACGATTTACCTGTGTTTAGAGATGGAACTATTAGATTTGATATGAGTGACGTACCTGTGACTCATTTTACACCAAAAGAAGTAGAAGTGTCTTGGAAAACATTGGTCAATCTTGGATATACTCATGACTTTGAAGGAAATGAGTTGACAAGTGATGAGCAAATGCTTGAATTGTTTCCTCAAGATTTTATTGTCGCCAAAAATGCTGCTGATTATTTTGTTAGAACCGCCCAGTTCATAGATGAATTACTGGTCAGGTTTTATGGTATGGAACCTTACTATAATGTGGCATCTCCAAATGACCTCATCGGGCACCTAATATGCGCATTAGCACCTCACACGTCAGGTGGAGTTTTGTCGAGAATCATCGGCTGGACCGATTGCTCTGGTGGATATGCCCACCCACTATTCCATGCCTCAAAAAGAAGAAATTGTGATGGTGATGAAGATGCAATCATGATGTTGATGGATGGTTTGTTGAACTTCAGCAGAAATATTTTGCCTGCTAATCGTGGTGGCCAGATGGATGCTCCTCTTGTTTTAACGACCAGATTAAATCCAACAGAAGTCGATAAAGAGGCGCTGAATGTTGACTCTGGATGGTTCTATGAAAGAGACTTCTATGAAATGACATTGAATCAACCTCATCCTAAAACCTGTTCAGATAGAATGGACTTTGTCGAGAGAAGATTGGGGAGTGTCGCGGCTGTTAGAGGTTATGGATATACTCATGATTGTCATTCAATTTCAACCGGCCCTGCACTATCTGCTTACAAAACATTAGACACTATGGTCGATAAGATGGAGGGGCAGTTAGAATTGGGCTTGCGACTGAGAGGCGTTGATGTTAGAAGAGTCGCTTCAAGTGTAATTAGGTCTCACTTCTTGCCTGATTTAAGAGGGAATCTGAATGCTTTTGCAAGGCAAAAGGTTCGATGTCTAAAATGTGGCCATTCATATCGAAGAATGCCGCTATCTGGTAAATGTATTCAACCAAAGAAAGCTTCTGGCAAAGGACTCAGTTCGGTTGGCGTATCAAAGTCTGAAGGTGATTTATGCTCGGGTAATCTAGCATTGACTGTTTCAGAAGGTGCGGTTAGAAAATACATCAAGGTGACTCAACACGTAATGGAAAAATACGGAGTGGATGTATACACAAGGCAGAATGTCGAATGGTTGTCCAATAGTACCGATTCTCTATTCATGAATGACCGGGCTAAGCAGATGTCGCTCTCAGACTTCCTCTGATTATTTTGAAGGGCCAATCATTTGTTCTGGTCTAACCCACTCGTCAAATTCTTCATTGGTCAAATACTTCAATTCAAGGGCTGATTCTCTTAGAGTCAATCCTTTTTCATGGGCATTCTTTGCGATTTTGGCTGCTTTATCATACCCGATTTGGTTGTTCAATGCAGTAACTAGCATCAGTGAATTCTCTAGATGAGAAGCGATGTTTTCCTTCACCGGTTCAAGGCCTTCAACGCAATTCTCTCGCATTGAACGACATGCATCGGTAAGCAATTTGATTGAGTGAAGAAGATTATGAATCATCATTGGTTTGTAGACATTCAATTCGAAGTTTCCTTGTGAACCTCCTACCGTAATAGCAGTATGATTGCCCATTACTTGACAACAAACCATTGTCATCGCTTCTGCTTGTGTTGGGTTGACTTTTCCTGGCATTATTGAGGAGCCTGGTTCATTTGCCGGTAGCGCTAATTCTCCTAATCCACAGCGGGGGCCTGAGCCTAACCAACGTATATCATTGGCGATTTTCATTAAACTTACTGCTAGTGTGTTTAGAGCGCCACTTACAGCTACTACTGCATCATGAGCAGCTAATTGGGCGAATTTATTCTCTGCACTGATAAATGTCAATCCAGTGATGTTTGCTATTTCATCTGCAACCATTTGAGCAAACAACGGGTGTGTGTTAAGTCCGGTTCCTACTGCTGTGCCGCCCAATGCGAGTTCGAATAAATCATCAAGAGAAAAATCAATTCTTCTTAGGTCGGCGTCTAATTGAGCAACCCAACCTGATGCTTCTTGCCCAAGAGTGAGTGGTACTGCATCCATAAGATGAGTTCTGCCGATTTTAACAATATCAGACCATTCATTGGACTTAGCAGATAGTGCATTACGTAACTCACGTAGACTTGGCAGCAGTTCATGAGTTAACGCTTCAGCACCGGCGATATGCATGGCGGTAGGAAATGTGTCGTTAGACGACTGTGCTCTATTGACATGGTCATTAGGATGTACTGGAGACTTTGAACCAAGTACTCCACCAGCAATCTCAATTCCACGATTGGCAATTACTTCATTGGTGTTCATATTAGATTGAGTGCCGCTACCAGTCTGCCATATTCTAAGTGGAAAATGGTCATCTAAGTCTCCTCGGATTACTTCTTGAGATGCTGCAATAATCAAGTCGCCGACTTCTGGATCTAATTGCTTTAATGCAACATTTGTCTTTGCTGCTGCCTGTTTTAAAACTCCAAACGCCCGAATTACTCCTCGAGGCATTCTATCCTCTCCAATATCGAAATTAATCAAAGAGCGTGCGGTTTGACAACCATAATATCGGTCTGCTGGGACTTCTAGTTCACCCATTGTATCGGACTCAACACGGATTTGTCCAGACAATGAATCAAGAGAACTTGCGGGTGATTCCTTCTTAGATGAGGTTGGAATAGTTGGGCTTAGAGATTCCTCAATCATTCGACTGATTGTGGCACTGCGTCCTTGTTTACCCTTGCCGACTTTCTTGTCTAATCTAAGTGCAATCTCTTCTGGAATGCTGATGCTGATTATTCGCCTATCGCCTGCTCTATGCTTTGACATAGTTAAGGGATAATAATTAATTATTAAATAATATCGATTATATGGCTGGCCCATTTATAATAATTAATTAATAAATAATATCAATTAACCACAGAACATCTGATGATTTGTTGCGGAGTAGATGGTCTATCCCCTGGCATCTTTTGGCAGCCTTCTATTGCCTTTACAACGTCCATACCTTCTGATACTGCTCCAAATACGGCGTGATTGCCATTTAACCAAGGGGTTGCTACAGTGGTAAGGAAGAATTGAGAGCCTCCAGTATTGCGCCCTGCATTAGCCATTGAAAGTACTCCGGGCTTGTCNTGCTTGAGTTTGAGAGCTGANGGTTCGCANGGTATGTTCCATCCTGGGCCACCTGTTCCTGCTCTTCTTGATGTTGGGTCTTTCGAGTGAGGGCATCCGCCTTGGATCATGAAATCTTCAATCACTCGATGGAAGTGTAATCCATTATAGTGGCCCATGTTTACTAGTTTGACAAAGTTTGCAACCGTATCTGGCGCTTCTTGGTCGAACAAATCAATCGTAATATTTCCTGCTGATGTCTCCATTAGTACTTGCATAACACTGCCAGTATTAGGCAGGTCATGAGCATTGCCGTATGCTATTGNGGCCTGATTACTGCTTTAACCAAGGTCTGAAGTGTTGGTCTGCATAAGCACGAGCATAGTCTGCAGGGTATCCCGCAGCAGTCAATTGTTGTTCATACGCCAACTGTTCAGGGGTGATGCTTTGGTCTGCTCCAATGCCTGCCACTGCAGCGTATCCTGCCTCAGAGTAAGCCTTTTCTTGCATTGCAAAGGTATCATTCTTTGAACTTCTTCCNCGAACAAATAGTAGCGTCAGTAATACTAGTATTACTATTCCGCCAATCAATCCNAGAGTGAGAGGAGACATACCTAGAATCTTNGTTTCTGATTCGGCATCATCNGTGGAGTCGGTATTAGCATCACTATCTCCATCACCACTNCCGGTATTATCGCCGCCATCGGTGATATTGCCTGTTAGATCTGTGTCGTTGTTTGGATCTGTGATATTGGTGTCGCCGNCACCATCTGTTTGNCCGTCACCATCGCCGCTNCCATCATCCAAAGGACATCCNTCNGGTCCAACNANTTCGCCAGCAATCGTATCATTACATGCATCGTTTTCGTTTAACACGCCATCTCCATCGACGTCCATTATNGGACATCCCTGTCCAAGGTCGCCGTTTAGAATTCCAAATTCGCTAGGGCAATCGTCTCCATTTGTGCCACTAGCATTGTCGCCAAATCCGTCTCCATCAGTATCATACCATTGAGATGGGTCATTTGGAAGGATGTCGTTTGTGTTGGANACGCCGTCTCCGTCCAAGTCTTTACATCCATATCTATCAATTGTAGAAGTTCCTGCNCTTGCTGGACAATCATCAACAATTCCGTCGCCAGTATCTGTTGTATTGAAGAAGTCTCTATCAGCGTCATTAGCCCAAAGTTCGTCTTCATTTTGAACATAGAATGGTTCTGTAATAAATACGTTATTTGTTTCATTGGTTTCGGATAATTGTTCATTTGTATCNAGTGTAAGTTTACAAGTATAATCCCCAGATAATGCATCAGTAGGGATTGTGAAGAAAGTATAGTCTTCACTGACTGGTGTTTGGTTATATGATGCAGATGTTGGAACTCCAACTGAAGTCGTCAATACTTCGGCTTGGGTCACTCCCTCGGAGTCAATAAATTCGATAGAAACTGAAACTGCTTGACCATATCCCGGCCCTCCAAAATTATTGAAAATCCANGAGATTTGAATCTCTTCACCAGTAAATGTCTCAGCAATTGTTGGNCATGTTAATGCTTCTACTACCAAGTCTGCTTGTGCAGGTTGAGTTGAAACAATTTCTAAATCATANGTTCCTTCTCCACCTTGTCCTGAAATAACAANGGTGAAGGTTTCTTCTTGGCCTTCATACATCATATCATTGAGTGATTCAAACATCATNCCATAACTTGTGTTATCTGCACTTGCTACAAGATTGCCTTGGCTATCTGTCAAAGTAGCGGTAAATGGTAAGTCNGNACTTGCATTAAAATGAACTTCGGTATTGTAGTAATCATTTATTGTAAATGAGTAAGCATCTTCAGTATCAGATATGCTCAAACAACCAGACCCACTAATTCCGTTATTGGTTCCAAGTGGGATTCCTGACGAGTCTGCATCTTGACCAAGNCCCAANTCGTTTTGTGAGCCACAATCAAACGGAGGGATGTATGCGGTTTGGTCTGGCTGACCAATCAANAGACGGTATGTNCCTCCAGGGTTGGTTGTAAAGCCACCAAAGTATGTGANGTTCAGATAGTAATCTCCNGCAACTCCNGCAAGGTCNGTATCAGAAAGNGAGACAAATTCATCGCTAGCAGAAGATAGACTTGAGTCGATAACAGTTCCATTAGAGGCAAGTAGTCTCAAATCGAAATCCGCNCCATCTATCGGTGCTGTCACCATAGTTACATTGAGTTCTTGTCCGGATGTGACTGTTACTTTATACCAATCATAATTGTCATTATCATCTACACAGCCTCTATGCTCTACAATCGGGTCTGTTCCCGTATCAAATGCAGTGGAGATTTGATCGCCGATATCTCCTCCCGTAGATGCATCGTTTTGGACGGTTTGACATGCAGTGCTTGGCGTACCGATGGTCATTGGGTTATCGGAGGCTGCTGCATTATCCAGTTCGGACTTTTCGATAATCAAGTCTTCCTTATCCAAAGTCACAAAGACATTGTAATTTCCTTGAACGATATTTGATGGAATTGTTCCAGTGATGCTAAGAGTTTGAGTTCCATTGATTACTAGCCCATTAGACCAAGTGGCATTTCCTAAGTAATGGTCAACCCATGTGTCGGCATTATCGACACTCAAAACAGCTTCTGCAAGGAATGAATCAGAGAGGTCTTGCGTTCCATCATTGATGACATCTACATCGATGGTTACAACATCTCCTGGATTCTTAGCCGCGGTATTGAATGTGATGTTTTCAATTGCAAGGTTTGGTATTGGAGCGCTCCAATTAGTCCAGACTTCTAGAGTCCAGTTGCTGTTTCCAGAGAACTGAGAAATATTGACAAAATAAGTTCCTGGCTGATTTTCAAAATCACTATCTATTGAGGTTACCTTTTCTGGGTTTGAGAAAAATGCTGTATCGATAAGGCTGCCGTTGGGTTGATGCAGTCTCAAGTCTAAATCATCGCCTGTATCGAAGGTTAATACTGCATCTATGGTATGGTTCAAAGGAACATCAAATGCGAATACATCGTTTGAGTCTGTCGAATCTACACAGCCGGTGTAAACCGCTGTAACATTGCTTCCGAGATTGTCGGGGGAATCTGTCCAATTAGCAGTTGCATCATCTCCTTGTCCCGCATCATTTTGTGGATTTTGCCAATCCAAACAAGTCTCGGTATAATTGGTCCAAGTCTCTATATCATAATCGCCATCACCAGCATATTGGAAAACTACAATCCAATAGGTGTCTGCAACGCCGTCCTTGGTAGAACCTGCGCTTGTCACCAATTCTTCAGGGTCATATGTCAAAGATGAATCAATGATATAATATGAAGCATTTTCCTCGAATACAAGGTATAAATCATAATCAATAGTTGTACCATCGCCGAAATTATCTAGTGTTACATCGATATTATTGTTTGCTGACATTGAAAACTCATACCAATCTTCATTGTCTGCACTGTCTACACAACCGGAAAATGTGGTCGTAGGGTCAGAGCCGATGGATTTGGCTGTTTGTGCAGTTGCGTTTCCTGTGTCACCTTGCGAGCCCCCATCGTTTTGTAATACGGGGCATGGGGCTTTGGCTCCAGCCGCCATAGGTTGCTTTCTAACCTCGTCTAGGGTTTGATATTGGTCATTCTCAGAAGAGGTGTCTTCAGAGAATAAATATTCGCTAACAGGGGTATCAATTGAGTTAATCACTGGAGAAAGTGCAGTGAAAATAAACATCAAACCAACCAAAATTCGTAGATTACGCATGGGTCTCACATTCTAATGTGCGCGCCGCTAAGTTATCAAAGTACGGTCTTAAAGCCTAATTTTAGGCTACCTTGGGGCTTGCTGAATTAACCGCATCTGACACCCCGCCTTCATATCTAGCAAAGTTTTCTACAAACATTTTTGCTAGGTTATCTGCAAGCAAATTGTATTGTTCACTATCATCCCATGTTTTGATTGGTTGAAGGACATCTGAAGGAACTCCTGGGCATTGCAGCGGTACTTCAAATCCGAATCTCTCGTCCTTAGCATATTCGATATTGTCGAGTTCGCCGTCCAAAGCAGCGTTAAGCATTGCTCTTGTATACTTTATTTTCATTCTATTTCCAACACCATATGGGCCGCCAGACCAACCGGTATTGATCAACCAAGCAGTAGCTCCATGATGGTTCATCTTTTCTGAAAGTAAATCAGCATAGACTCCTGGGTGCATAGGCATGAAAGGTTCTCCAAAGCATGCTGAAAATGTGGCTTGTGGCTCTTTTACACCTATTTCAGTACCTGCAACTTTAGCAGTATATCCGGAGATGAAATGGTATGCTGCTTGTTCTGGCGTCAAACGTGAAATCGGCGGCAGTACTCCAAAGGCATCACATGTAAGGAAAATTACGTTTTGAGGGTGCCCCCCTTTAGAATCTAAAGTTCGGTTTTCGATAAATTCAATCGGGTAAGAACCTCTTGTGTTTTGTGTCTTGCTGGTATCATGGAAGTCAGGCACTCCCTCACTGTTCATGACAATGTTTTCAAGAACGGTTCCATATTTTCTGGTAGTTGCAAAAATTTCTGGCTCATCTTCCTCTGAAAGGTCGATTAGTTTAGCATAGCAACCTCCTTCAAAATTGAAGACGCCATTTGCGCCCCAGCCGTGTTCATCATCACCAATTAGGGCACGGTTAGGGTCTGCTGAAAGTGTAGTTTTTCCAGTGCCTGATAGTCCGAAAAATATCGCTGTGTTTTCGCCGGTAGTATTTGCGGAGCAATGCATTGGAAGAATTCCTTTCTTGGGTAAAATCAAATTCATGACTGAGAAAATTGATTTCTTTATTTCCCCAGCATAGCGTGTACCTCCAATAATTACTTCCTTAGCTTGATAATTGACGATTACAAAGCACTGAGAATTTAGTCCGTCAGCATCTGCATCTGCTTCAAAGTGAGGAGCATGGAATACTGTAAATTGGGGCTCATGAGACTCTAGCCTTTGCTGGTCTGGCCTGATAAACATGTTTCGAGCAAAGGCGCTATGCCATGCGTTTTGAGTAATTACTCTGATAGGTAATGCTTCTGAAAAATCTGCACCACAATATAGGTCTTGAACAAATAAATCCTCTTGTTGAGATAAATAGCCAACTACTTTCGCCCTCATTCTATCAAATGTTGCAGCATCAGTGGAAATATTTACATCGCCCCAATTAACATCTGAAGAGGTGGTCGGTTCGTCTACAATGAACTTGTCATTTGGTGAGCGCCCGGTTCTTTCACCAGTCTGTGTAACCAGTGCTTTATGAGCGCTGAAAACACCCTCTTTTCGATGTACTGCCAAGTCTATTAGGTCTTTAGCGGAAAGATTCCAATGGGTGTTACCAGAACACTCCAATCCATGGTTTTCGAGGTCGCCTGACGGCTCCCCATAGGTCTCGGCCATGTCAACTCGTTTAGTCGGCCGTCTTTGTGATTTTCGTATACCCTAAGCATCAATTATCACAAAATTGACCTATTCGCTAATCAAGTAATAGATTTAATTCAACGATTTATGTAGCAAACTGGGAGAGGTTTCAAGTTCTCTAATAAGCGGAGATGTATTATGTCTGAAGACTCCAATCCAAAGGAGGATGGGGTTAAAAGAGATGAAATGATTCGTAAAAAGAATTTCTCGAGAGCGAGGGGACTTGATATTTCCTCGTTTATGATAAATGATGAAAAGGGCGAACAAGAATCTGAATCTGTTGATTTAGAGGAAGAGGTCGTCAAAGATATTGACAAGGCAATGGGCGAGGTTGCAGAGTTGTTTTCTAGGGGCGGAGATGAACACAAGATGGCTGGTGCTGTACAAAAAGATGGTACGGTGATTAAGCCTCCTGAAAATGATAGTGTCACCGACATGTCGATTCATGGAGAGAAGCGATTAGGTTTTGGCCTATTGATCGCCATGGTTTTCATTTGGTCAGCAATTGGAACAATTGTTGGAACAGTTTTAGCCCCTGTTGTCAGTGCCATTGGACTAATCTTGATGGTTGTTATTGGGCTACTTCTTGGAGAAAAGTGGATTCCAAATCCCAACATGCGAATTTTAGGAGTTACTTGGGTTATTATCTCGATGAAATTATTCTATGGGCTTGCCATAGACATGTGGCGGTGGGACTGGTTGGCAAACCTTCCAATCGAAGAAGGGCAGGCACTAGGGATTTTTCTTCTTTCAGCAGTGGGATTAAACATATTCTTGGCTCAAAGACATGATGAGGATGCTATTGCTGCACAAGCAACTCTGATTCTTTTGATTATTGGAAGTGCTACTGGCGCTTTGTATGGCGAACTTGGCATAGCAGTGATGATTGTCGCGGGTACAATACTGCTACATGGACTGGCTCTTTTGCGTAATTCCGGTAACTTGGCAAGCCTTGGAATCGCAGTCTCCTATCTATGGATTGGCGCTCACGCGATTTCAAATAACTGGAATCTGTTCGGATTGGAGATAATTCCATTTGAAGATGATTTGATTTTATTCTTACTGATGGTTTGTATTACCGCTGCGAATGCTACAATGGCTGCTAAATTTGTCGATGCTGATAATTGGTTCTCAGCGGCTTTCAAATCCTTGGGCCTAGGCAAGCCAGGACTCTGGTCGGTATCTGTTGGACTTGGTATGATTGGAGCACTGCTTGCAATAGCTGCCAATCGTTTAGAAACCGGATATGCTCTAGCACAATTAGTATTGCTACTGACCGCTTTTAGTGCGTCATATCTTGTTGTAAGGGGAGTTCCTTGGACGAAGTTGGCTCCTTGGGTATTAGTGCCGGCTCCATTCTTACTCGCTGCATTATCTCTAATGGTTTCAGGGGCCTTTGACGCCGAATTAGAACGTTTCAGTTTACAGCCCTATAGCCTATATGCTGCAATGACGGCTTTATTCACTGCCAGTGCCTTACTCCGTCACCAAACAGCGGTCTCCGACCATGTTCTTTGGGCGGGAGGATTGGTCATTGTAACTCTATTGACGCTGTTAATTCCTGCCGATGACCAAAGCACTGGGTCTAGAACTCTTTTAATCTCTCAAGGCGTTGTTTGGATCGGTTTATCGTATCTTGCAGTTCAGAGAAATTCACCGTCCATTGCAGGTACCGCTGTTATCGCCCCTTGGATTTGGTTGCTATTCTTTGCTACAGATGCTGAAAATAGACTGATTTCTGCGGATTTCATTCCTGTGGCAATAGCCGAATATGATTTNGCGATGTGGATGGGTTTACTATTGGTGCAGCAGGTTTGGGTCAATATCGAGCATGGTGAAACTGGCTTGAATATAGCCTCTAGGCTTGCAGGGTTATCAGAATTCAATGCAAGATTAAGAGACTCTGCCGTACTTCAACTTTGGAACTTGAGTTTCTTACTAACTTTGTTTGTAACTTGGGCAATAACAAGGCCGGGCGCCTTACCTGCTTATGGGCTATATGGTATCCTATGCGCTCTTTTGGCTGGGCATGTTGCAATGGTATATCTTGGAAAACACAAAGGAAAGCCAAGATCTTTGATGACTGTTTGGGGAATTTCAGCTGTTGCATTGTCGTGGACCTATGGCCAGGCTGCAATTTGGGCGCTAACCTTGGTTGCAGCATGTGCTGTATTGTTACATGTATCTGACAGGATGAAAGCATCGGGTGCAAATGAATTTGAATTAAAAAAGGCTGAAGCACTCCCCGGTCAATTATTGACTTTAATGATGGGTTTACTTTCTGGGTTCTTCGTTATCATTGCATTAGACCCGCTAAATATGACTGTTCTTACCGGGAGTGAGAATTTATTGTCAGATGATTTTAATTTGATTATTTTGACTGTTATCACTTTAGCTGCAATCGCTCTTTATCTTGTTAGAGCATCTACGTTAGAGAAATTATTGCCCCCTGCACTATCTGCAGTTGGGCTAATGGTTGTAATGATTTTAGCTGGGCAAGTTCAAGATTCTGGTATAGTGGTGTTACTAACCATTGCTGCATTTATCGTTTCTGGCGCTTATCTGGCCTTACAGGGAGAATTCCGCTCTGGGATGCGAGCATTGGCAAGGAAAGAAGATAGATTGGCAAGAATTGAAGAAAAGCGCCAAAGGATGGCTGATTTTATCTCTCAGAATTCTGAAACCGAGAGTCAAGAAAGTATAGATTCTGAAGTAGGGGCGGCTAAGAAAGAATCTAATCTNCAAATGATTGATGTGGAACTATTAGACCTTGCTGAAAAGCAAAGGAAACGGGCTAAAAGGGCTGGAAGTATTGGCCANTATGATCTCGAGGTTGGAGATATCCACCATCGCCCTGTAATTGTTATTTCATTCCTTGTAACTGTGATATTAGCCTCTATGTTCTTATCCTTCACCACAGGGAANGGGTTTACAATTTTGGCCTTCTGTGTAATGATATCGATACTGTTCATCACGTTGGCAAGATTGAGGGCGAATCAAATCGGTTTGCGACTGCCTGACGTCATGGGCATCGAATTACCTATTGCGATTTCGATGGTTGGACTTGTCNTAGTGCATATCACTGGAAGAATTTCAAATTCGGTCATAGAATTAGATGATGCTAAGCATTTGGCTGTGATTGCNGTTGGGCTAACAATACTTTCAGGAGTGGGGTTACTTGGCAGAAGTGACNTAGGACTTAGAATCCCTAATGCCTTGGAAGGTATTGTTTACCTATTAGCATTTGATAGAATAATGTGCGTCATAATTGGCGGTGAAGTTCCCCTTCCATTCCAATTTGACCCATTCGATGGAGCATTGGTGGATTGGATAATCCCATTGGTTTTCATCGAGGTGCTTATGCTTGGATTCTTGTTNGGATTCGATTGGGTTGAAGGTGAGAGGATTAAACGCGGATTAGCGGACCATCGAGGCTCAGGTGGCAGGTCTGCGTGGCTGGTTTTTGCAAGTATGGTTTCATTTGGACCCGCTGCAATTTTAGCCCTTTTATTTGGTATCAGGAGAGGTTGGTCTTGGCAACAACCTGCAGTTGTTATGATCGCTTGGATAATGCTTCCACTGCCGATTCATGGAACATTGTTTTGGGCTAACAACTACCTCGCATTACCAGTATTTGGAATGAATATTACGGCCGCAATACTTGGAGTCNTATCGATAATGTTCGTAGTATGGAGCATTGTTGAAAGTAAAGGCATATGGCTTGCTTCAGCACTATGGTCTGTACATATCCTATTACTTTCAGCCGGTATTGGCTGGGGNGATTTAGCGATTCTATCCGTCTTTGTCATGATTTGTTCAACAACCGCTTGGGTTAGTGGAATAATCACTCTAAGAAAGAGTTGGAGNGTNTTTGGTGCGGCTGATTTAGTAATTGCNTGGATTATTGCATTTGTCATGTTAAGTCAAGGTGGAAGTGTTGAGAGTATACTAACCGTATTGGTTGCTTCGGCTGGACTACTCGGGCTTGTGACTTACCTTACACAAACCTACGAAGCAGAAATGGAAAAGGAATAACCTAACCCATCTTCATTTTCAAATGGTCTACAAGAGTGTCTACCAATCGGTCTAGTCCATCGATATTGGTACTAGAAGATAGTCTCAGAGATACACTAATCTTTGCTTGAGTCCCACTATTTCTGATTCCTAGGGATAATTCATCATTGTTGAAATTAGCATGTATCAGCATTAAATTTTTCTCGCCTTTAAGTCGGCTTCTTTGCCAATTGGTGACCGAGCCAAGGTTTGCTAATCCTCGTTGAGCCATTTGCTCGACCTCATCAGAAAGTGTATTTACACCATCCCATAAATCTCGATTAACTTCGGTTGCAGACTTACGTTTTTTCCAGCCTCGCTTCATTAGATTTCTTGGATTATGATTTGAAAGAGCCAATAAGAATGTGGTTANAGTTGCTGCCCCGTCCCCAACTAAACTCCACTTATTATTGTCCAAAGGGTGACTGGATGGCAATACTAAATGTCCAGAATCTTCAACGCCAATAATTTTTGGAGACTGATTAGAAGATATTAGTGACTGCTTTCCATTCGATTCACTCAAGCAAAAGGAGAGCCACCTATCTCCAACGGCGGTTTCAACAGTGGTCACNGGCTGTGGATATCTCTCTAGATTTGAAAGTAGAGATAGGTCTGATTCAATACTGGCGGCAAGTTTCCAATCGCCCCCAATTCCTGTTCCAGCATTGACTACAGTATCTGCAATTGCATCGCCNTCAATCACTTTGAATCCTTCTTTGGTGGCCTGAATTATCAAGCATCTATCGCCATCTCCGTCCAAGGCTGCAGCCACTATTGTCCCTGGTTCTGCAGGTTTCAATTGAGAAAGTAATAGGTGCGATTCTTGTTTTGCTTGCTCAAATGTCCAAGTTTGTGTTGGCGACATTTCTCCTGCTCCACAATTATGATTCATCAATTTGGCCTTATGGCTTACTTCTAAACTTGTAATTCCAAGGTTGGCTTCAAGCCAATCTGCAAACCAATTGGATGCTGAACCTTTTGATGAGTCGATGAGTAATGGATTAGCGATTTTGAAATTACTTGATGTACTGAATTGTCCAAATAANCTTGTGAAGTNATCTAATCTTTTTGTCAACCAACCTATGTGTAGTTCATTAGACCACTCGGAATTGGAATAATCGGTTTTGGGCGCTGACATTATTTCTTGTTCTATATCATCTATTTCTCTTTCCTCTTGTGATAGTTGCTCAGCGATTTGGGAAATTTCATTTTCTAAACTAGGGGTTGTCTTAAATCCAAAAGCATCGAAGATTTTGAGTCCAGAATCGCTTACTGGGTTGTGACTCGCCGTTATCATACAACCGATTCTAGCCGCGTTATGAAGCGTTGCATAATGAAGAGTCGGCGTAGCGCAGACTCCTATTTGGATGACCTTGCAACCAGAAATTTGGAGTCCTAAAGTGAGATTCTTGGCAAGTAATCTATTGTCGGGCCTTTCATCCCAACCTATCACAACATTATTTCCTTCACCAGGCATAGTATCGTGTATTCTACCGAGAACTTCTCCAATTAAACGCATTAGAGAAGGTGATACCTCTCTTTTTAGATGTAAATTCTCAATGGCTTGCTGCTCGGAAATAGGATTAGAATTGACCAATCCACGAATACCATCGGTACCAAAGAGATTCAACGTCATCCAATTCACCTGTGAATTGACTGTTCAGGATGTACTCCAGTCACCGTAACATTAGGCCAAACAACACTATTACAGCCCAAAATAGTTCCAGGGTTAGTTACAGCATTACAGCCTAACTGACTGTCCTCTCCAAGTATTGCCCCAAACTTCCTAAGGCCACTAGCGACTCTTTCGCCTTCAATTCTGAGATATACTTCGGTTCCATCATTTCTAAGATTGCTTAGTTTGACTCCAGCACCAAGATTTACGCCCTTACCAAGAATTGAATCTCCGACATAATTGAAATGTGGAGCTTTAGAGCCTGGTAAAAGAATTGAATGTTTTACTTCGCTACAGTGGCCAACTACTGCATCTGAGCATATCCATGAATTCTCTCTAATGTATGCACCGTGTCGTATTTGTGCATTTTCGCCAACATAACATGGCCCAATGAGATGTACTGAAGGTTCAATTTTAGCAGAATCTTCTATCATGACTGGCCCGTTGGTTTCATCAAAAGTAACGCCACTAGTGCCTTGTAGTTTCTTGACTTGGTATGGATTACTATTGAGCCCTTCGACCTCTTTCTGCTTTGATTTAATTAGATTGATTAATTGTGATTTGAGAGAGTTTTGTGAATTAGGATCTAAAATATTCCAAACCGGCTCTTCGTCAATAAAATGAGGGGTAGCGCCTGTTTTGGTATTATCAAAACTCGGAAATAGTGAAGATATGTGTGTATAACTTGGCCACTCCATACCTACTGCCAAGAGGCAATATCGCATGAAGTTGCCGTTATATTTAGCAAGCCATACGGTAAAGTCTCTTTCCTGTGGTATTGTCAAGACGAAAGCCGACCATCTCTGAAAGGTGTCTTGGGATGAAAAGTCCCACCTTCCTAGTGGTAAGACCGTGATTTCTCATTCTTCTCTCGTTGGAAAGATGGTGAACAATATCGGCTGCTGAACAGTCTGGAAAGACTGATACATAATCGATAATTTCTTCTTTTAGTCGTTCTAATCTTGCTTGTTTCTGGGACCCTTTTCCTCTCATATCTATCATGTTATATTTGTTGACTATAGTATATCAACAAAGCAAGGGAAGTCCATGGGCCCCCAAAATATCATTCAATTTTCAGAATATCTTGCCACTTTTTAGATGAGCCGCGACGGAAATAATTGGTATGGAAGTCCCGCTGTCCTACAAGTGAACTTCTAATCAGTTTACCTCTACTATCATAGCAACCCCATTTAGTGTGGATTGGAACCATTATTTGTTTCAATTCAAGAGATGGTCCTGATGGTTGTGGAGTTTCCTGTTTAACAGTCTCACTGACTCCATCCCAATGTAGCATATCCATTGAAGGGCATTGTAACTGTAATTCATTTTCGAATCTGATTCTACCTTCGGCTGGCTTTACCGGTTTCCAATCACCAGCCCTACGCCCATTATTCAACCAAGTAATCATACTCTTCATTTGTTCAATTGTCGCCATTGCCATGTGGGCTTTTTCCCACCAGCCATCACTTCTAGCCAAGGTTACATGATGGATTCCTGGATTTATCATTCGGTTGTCCAAAGCATCTGCATAAGTTCGACAAAGATTTTCTAATCTAATAATAAAAATTGGCATTGGGCCTAGATTCAATCTATTTAATTGGAAGGGATTGGCTAATTCTCCTAGAAGTAAAAACGGCTTCCTATCCTGTAATAAACTTGAGTTTTCCTGCGATAAGATAGAATCTATCGACTCTCCTTCACAGGTGAATTGGGAACAATATTTTTGTATTTCTTGGAGGTTCAGGGATTCTTTAGATTCGGCATTATCGCCTTGTTTTGACAGATAGTGGATTGATTTGCGAGTAACCAACATTGGCCCGTCTGGGAGAGGTAATGGCGAGTTTGCGGGAGCATATTGCCATAGATTAGGTGTTTCAGGCTGCATGTTAATTGCCAGAATGTTGTACTTCTTAAAACGCCACTTATGAGTCAAATGTTGATTCGAGCATGCATTGTGGGCATGTCACTTTGATCGGCCTAATTGCTGGAATTCCTAATGCAACCCCGCAGCCAGGACATAATATTGCTTGGTCAACATTTTGCCTTCTTTGTGAAACTCCTGGGGTTGGGTCGTATTCAAAACGAAAATTGGATTTGTCCATAACCTGAGCAGGTGTAGTGTAATCCTTGTAATTATTATCCACTATAGGCGCATTTGCTTGCGGTGAAGGGTCATACTCTCCAACTTGTGAATGTACGGGGGTGCTTTGCGAAGGAAGCATTGCCATTATAGTCGCTTCTGGCAACCCATATTTCGTAGCCATTTTAGCTACTTCTAAAGATAATTCATATCCAGATAAAGAGCGTAATATAGCCATGTCACTAGATTCTAATGTCATCATAAACCACCCTATGCTTGAACAGGTTTTGAGGATTGACCCTCTATGTTCACGTAATAATTATACTGAAAAATACACAATATTGTATATATTCTACATCAAAGAGTTCAAAAGATGTTGGCGTCGGGGGAGCAAATGAGGAGAGGGGTAAATGAGTAAAACCAAGTTCCAAAAATTCACGCGTGAAAAGCTACAGAGAATGAATTCGCAAGAACGTTCTAAGGTCGCAAGAACAATCAGTTGTAGAGAAACAATGTCCAAAGCACATTGGGTATTTTCAAGAGATTCGGTAGCAGATGTTATCGAAGACTTAACTGAAAATGATTGGGACCATGTATTTGTTGTAAATAGTGAAGGCGTTCCCACTGGAAGAATTCATGCTGTCGATGTTTTGAAACTAATAGCAAAGAAGAATGTTGAGCGTTCAGTCGCTTGGATGTATAGCGTCCCTGCCCAACAATTGGTAAATTTGCCACCTCTAACTGTAAGAAGTGAAACTCCATTGCTAAAGGCTGGAGCGTTAATGCTAACTCATGATTTGAATCAGATCGGCGTCATAAATGAACAGGGAGTCTTAGTTGGAGTTGTTGAACACAAAACTATGGCTAAACATATTCCAAAGTTCATTATTTGAGTTCAAATTCCCCAATAACGGTCTGATTGAGCCTGTTTTGCTTGAAGTGTGCTCTTGATTGTTGTCGCCATCCATAATACTACCACCCAAATCAATGGGTAGCCAAGGTCGGTGAGGATCTGCGATACGCTGAACTCATATGAGTCTCCTTTGAGCACATCTGTCGATATTATCAACGCCGCGTTTACAAAGGAGTAAACGACCATTCCAAAAATCCCAAGAACGATTAAACGACCTGAGAAAGAACCTCTTCTCAATCTTAAGAACATGAAACCTGCAGTTGAAGTCAAGAATGCGATAACCATCCATGCAAGTGCTGAATGGACTACCTCGAGCCATAGTATTGAGGTTTCCACCGTAGAAACCAAATCATCGTATGCTCGGTAACCCTCAGCTACTGCAAAAATTGCACTGAAGAGTGTTGCAGTCCAAAGTAAAGAAGAAAACATAGCGGCGTCTGCGTTATCCCTCATCTCCTGGATTACTCTGTTAACAGTGGTTTCAATTCCTGCGCCCTTGCTAAAAATATACAATCCAGTGACTAAGGGTAGCGCACCAATGACAATTCCTCCAATCTCTTGGGGTAGCATAATTCCTAACCCAAGGATGGCTAATACTAGCCCGAATGGAATCATTATTTTTGCACGCCATTTAGGGTCTTCAAGTGCTTTTACGATATAGTAATAAGTTCCTTCAATACCTTTTGACTGCTTGACAATTATCTTTTCAACGTGGTCGATTCTAACTTGGGATTGAATGATTGGAAGAACAGATTCGTCCTCAGCACCATCTGTTACAAGTATTGCTTTGTCCGGTTGAAATGCTGCGACTACTTCCTCTAATTGGGCTGCTATCGCTCTGTCGGAGCGAATCCCAACTTTCTCATCGCCTGTTAGAATTGCAATTTCAACCTCATCGTCATCTGCCGAATTTTCACTTAGATTGTCGTGCTGTGATAAAGCGCCAAGTATAGCATTGGTATCGCTCTCCTCGGGGTCGGCAATACCCAACTTCAATGCGGCTGTCAAAACCTGACGACGACCCACTACTGGGCCTCTAATGGCTGTCTTAATTCCAAGATCATTGTCTCGGTCAACAGTCAAAACAAGGGTTCGTGTCATGTATATTCACCGTTTGATGTTCATGCTAACTCGTCCTACATTTCAAAGGCTTCGCGCGAAAACCCGTTTCGACTGATGTTTTTCTCAGTCTTTTTGCTCTGTGGCGGGTTTTGAATCGTCTTTGGAAACTTCGGCTTCAAATTTTTCTTCTGCCGCTTTGTTTTTTGCCTTCCAGCGCTGTGTTGCGCGGATATATTTCAACGGGTGGTCGAGCCAAGGTTGGTCGCATAATCGGTCGTCACCTGGAAGAACCGGGCAGTTGTGATTTACTTTCAAACTACTACACTTGGCTGGAGTGTATGCATTATCATATAGGTGATTTACCTGATATGTGGTAGTTCCTTCGCTAAAATCTGGAGCCCCACTGAAGAAACTAACACATGACTCCCTAGGTATCGCTAACGTAGCCGCCATCGCTCCAAGGAATACTCTACCGAAGTGATTAACGTTAACTCCCTTGGCTAAATCGGATACAACTGTTATCATGCAGGGGGGCCAATCAGATTCGTCAGCCCCGACAAGTGCTATTGCTTCGCTCGCCTTGTTAGCCATTAGGTTTCGAACCATGCCAACCGGTTCGGCAAGACGTATGGCAAGGTCTGTTGTCACCTCTGCCATTTTTTCTAGTGCTTCTGCTTCAATCGAAGCCTTAATGCGCTCACGTAAAAGCCTAGATAATTTTCCTGAAGAAGTATATTGCTGCTCTTCAAACAGTGTTATCCAGCCATCTTGAATATCATTATTGGCAAGCCTCCACCTACTGCCAGTTATTTTTGGGCATATCTCAATAAAATCCACTAAACTTATCTTCCAAACTTTACCTTCTTTCTTCTTTTTGACATTTTGCATTGCCATAGAGCCGGTGGAAAAGTCATAACTTTCATCTTGCTTATCTTCGAATTTGAGCCCTGTAATGTAAGTTTTAGCAATGTTCTCTAAGTTCTTATCATCCTTGGCTAATATTTGCTCAGCACGCGCTGCCTCTGCTTGAGACCATCGTGCAATCAAGCGTTCATCTTCAGATGCGCAGACTACCAATCTTGCATAATAAAATGAAAACGCTTCAATTAAGCGGCCTTCCTCTGTATGGATATCTCCTCCGACCACTTCAACCCCTTCTTTGGATTGGACTGAATCAACAAGTCTAATTCTAGCTCTTTGCCTTGCTTTTTCCATCCATTCTCCATCGAGTAATTCCTCTAAATTTATCTCGTGCTTTTGAGCCATATTTCTAATCCATTCTGCCGCTTGAGGCAGGAAGGGATAGCGAGATAACGTGACTTCATCGTTTAACGATGGGGGTTCACGTGGAACGGGCATGTAATATCCACAGAGCCAACAGCATATGAACTCCTTCATGTGGATGTTTTGATGATGTAGAGGGGGCTGGGCGGTCTATGCCAGAGAGTCGTTTACAGCGTCTTATTGGGTTTCAAGATGATGTTAGATTGTCGTTTGGGTGGAATTACTCCGATGATTTTGATAGTGCTAAATCGATGGAAGGTGCTTTCAAAGAAGATTTCCCGTTTGGCACGGAAAACTGGAGTTTGGATTCGAGGAAAAGGTGTTTAGAAGAAATCTGTGCAGAGTTAGCAACTTGTGATAAATTAGTCATTATTGGGGCAGCAGCAGAACAACAGGAACTGTCAGAAATCGATTTTACCAATACCGCAGTAATTGCTGCTGATGGTTCTGTTGGCGCACTGCTTGATTTCAAACCATTGACCTGTATTGTCAGTGATTTAGATGGAGGAGAGCACATCGAACTTGCAGCATCAAAAAACCAACGATTCGTCGTACATGCTCATGGAGATAATTTTTCTAGGTGGCAAAGGGCTCTGGATAATTGGAGTACTTTCTCTAATCCACCTAGTCTTGTATTATCACATCAAACCAATGAAAGTCTCGAGGGAATGTATAATTTTGGTGGTTTTACCGATGGAGACCGTGCTGTGTGTTTTGCATTGTGGGCAGGGGTTGCAAAAGATAAGATCGAGTTGGTCGGATTTTCTACACAAAAAGTAGGAGTTTGGTCTGGAGCCACTAACCCAGAAACAAAAATGAAGAAATTATCTTGGATGAAGAAGATATTGGGGTTCTTGAATTTGGAAACTCAAATTAAAGATTGATTCACTTATTTCTAAGTGCCCTGAGTTTTTCTTTCAGCGCGTCTCTTTGAGAAGATGATTCGGATTGTTTAGAACTATCAGATTGGTTTCTGCGGCTAAACATATCTTTCTCCCAAACATGAATTTTACCATCATCAGACCCTATTACAACCCTAGAATCATTGCTAAAAATTGCCCTTGTTTGTGGGATTGGGGACTTGGCAATGAGGTTTCCATTGGCTAAGTCTCTCACCTCTAAGTTACCTTCAATTCCACTCCATCTCGTAGACCAATGTGTGGTTATTTTTGAGGTTTTGAAGCCAATTGCTTGAGTACTTATAGGCGCACCAGGTTCTGCCCAGATGGTTTTGTTTCCTGCATCTGTAGCGACTAATTCTCCACCTTCTAAAGATGCTATGCGGATTTTCTCTGTTGCTTGTAATGATTCGACAGATTGTTCGAGTTTGTTTTCGGTTGTTTTCAAATTACTAATCGTTCCATCCGCATGCCCGAGTAAAACTTCGTTTGATGTCATGGTTCCGCACATTATAGGAGAAGAGGTTTCTAATTGGTGGTTGATTATCTCGCCCTCTGAAAGAATCTCAGCCCAACCCGACATGGGCCTTCCTAGGCCAACTAGGACTCTGGACTGATGCGACATGATGAACCATGGGCGCTCGTTCAACTTGATAACCCACTTTTGTTCGCCTTCAAGGGAATATTTCCAAATCGCTGATTCTAAGAAATCGTTGTGTTCAATATCATAGACTGAGGACGTCGCATAAATTTCATCATCATCAACTATTGCTGAATCCGCACTACCCTCTAATGGGTGCTGCCAATTAATTTGGCCTGTTTCTGCATTTAGATTGACTATGTGTAAACCAGATGTTAGAATTATCTGGTTCTTATGAAATATTATTTCAGTAATCCTATCGGGTAAATTTTCAGACCATAGTAAGTCGCCGTCAGAATTCCATTTTCTTATTTGCCCGTCCCAACCGCCAGCAACAAGATTGTTTTGTTCATCAAAAGAAACCGAGGCAACGGATTGCTCTAAAGAGCGAATCATCCAACACGCCCCCAACAAGTCCATATTGGGCCATGTTTGGCTCCCCGTCATAATAGAGACGCTTGTTTTGCATCAAAATTATCAATTATTGACTTAGAATATTTATTCCATGCTTATCTTTGGTTTTTTAATCGAGTAAGTAATAATGAATGCTACCAATCCAAAAAGACATGCCGAATAATAATGCCCCATTGTGAAAAATGATAGAGCAGCGCTTGTTCTAAGTAAAGCAATAGAGCCCGATTTCATTGACCAAATTGCAAATCCCATGGAGATCAATGCCAAGGAAATGAATGCAATTCCAACTGTAGTATACAGGGTAGATGCGCCCGGGTCCATCAAAGGGTGGTCCATTTGCTCAGGCGTCTTATCAATCTCGCGTATTTCACAATCATCGGCGCCATTAGAGCATTCTTGCTGAGCAAAATCTTCCTCTGAGGGAACTTCGAAATCTATAGTGGTAAATCCAATCGGCTCAAATAATGCTGGGGGAGAGAGTAGTACTCGATTGGAAAACACGTCTCTATGCCCATTTCTACTAACTATAATATCGACTCTAACCATTCCAGGATCTAATTTTTCAATTTTAAAATTGCCCTCTGAGTCGGTATTAAATTCACTAGAATTCCAAATCCCACCCTCTAACCATGAAACATAAACTGTGGAATTATTCAAACCATTTCCTTCGTGGTCATATACAGTTCCTTGGAATGTTGCACTATCATCTGGAGCATTTTGGGACATGCTGTAAACGAACTCGTCTGGCCTGACAAGTCCGGATTGAGGAGAGGTGTAATCCAGTCCATTGATGAGGCCAAGTAAAGCGGTAATGACGACAAAAATCCCAGTAGCAATACCAATAGGCGGCATGTTTTTTTGCTCTATTGTCAGTTTTGCGCCTGAAGATGCAAACATAATATTTGGTTTTGGATTATCTTTGGATGTCATCTCGTCGATGTAATCTAACTCTTGGGCTTGACTGTCACTATCTGCGCCCATAACCATGCTTAACCGCCATCCTACTTGACTTCAATGCGACCATTAGAATGAGCTAATAATTTAGATAATGATTGTGATTGTATCCAAACTTGAATGTTGATTGTTCCGTCATCATTCTCCGTTTTCGCAGTAACAAGGCCCGATTCATAAACATCTGAAACATAACCTTCTATCGCTCTACCCGTTAAACTTGGATGTAAAATCAAGCCCACAGGAGGTCCAAATAAACGCATCAATATGGTGTCTTGTAATTCTACCAAGCCTAATTCGGAAAATGAGGAAATCGCCATCGGTTGTGAAAATCCTAGTTCTTTGATGAGTTCTGATTTTTCTTGTAATGAAGTTTCGTCGACTAATTCTGCCTTTGTTAAAACCACAAGAAGTGATTTTTCAGTTAATACATTATTTGTTACTTCCTCTTCATTACTCAGATACCTAGAAAATATTTCACTCCTAGAAGTTGCTAACTTTCTCTCTAACTCGGAGATTTCGTCACTCGAATCTATTAGCAGTAGCAATAAATCACATTCTAATGCTTCTGCAAGCGTAGCCCTAAAGGCATCCAATGTCGAGTTTGGTAATTGATCGATAAAACCAATAGTATCAGCGAGAAGAACTCTAGGACTTGCAGCCATTCGACCTACAGTTGTTTCTAAAGTGGAAAATAATTTATCCTCAACCAGAACATCTTTGCCTGATAATTTCAAAAATAGACTAGATTTTCCGGCATTGGTATAGCCTGCAAGACCAACTGTCATCGCCCCACTACGAGTCCTTTGTTTGCGGCGTTCGGCTTGTGCATTGGCATGTTTTTTCTGTCGCTTGCGCAAGGAGGTTAATTCTCTATTGACATTGGCAAGAATTGCTTGTAGAGCAGTTACACCTCCACCACCAAATCCAGCTCTCTCACCTGTTGTTGTTTGGTTTGCAACCTCCCTAAGCACAGTTCTGTCAGAAAGTAATCTAGCGATTCTAACTTGGGTTCTTGCCTCTAAGGAATTTGCATGGGATGTAAATAATGAAAGTAAAAGCCTGACTCTGTCCCATACTTCGACTTGAACCGCATCACTAATTGCAACTATTTGGCGCGGTGTTGCATTTGTGTGAATCAAAACCAAGTCGACGCCGTGCCATGGGTGATTAGTGGTTTTTGTCTTCAATTCGTCGCCAACATCTTGCAATCTGCCTTTGCCGAAATAGCCTCTTGGGTCTATTTGTCCTGGTTGATTTAATGTTTCAATTATATCGATCCCCATGGTATTGACAAGTCCACAAAATTCTGAAACATCATCATTGCCGCGAACTAATAAAATCGCTTTCCTGCCTTCGTGATTTGTTCTAGCCTCTCCTAGAGCAACACCGCCAGCACCTGCAAGAACTTCGAAGTGCTCTTGCTTCGCCATGTTTTGTCCAAGAGTCATCCTCATATCAGCCCACCCCTTGGATTGTTCATGGTCGAGTCTTACCAAGCAACCATTGAATGGTCTGGGTCTGCTTCACTCGCAACTACATTTCTTGCTGCTGCATCTAGACCTGGGTGTTCTGCTAAAATGACAGAAGATGGAAATAAAGCGAAACTTGTAATAATTGTAGAAGATTCTTCTATTCAATCTCTTAGAGATAGGGTAGATGACCTATTGGTCGCCTTATCAGATATCGAAGAAAATACGGATTAATCCTCTAAATCTAAAATTACCGGTGCATGGTCTGAGATTTCTAATCCACCTTCTCTTTTTATCGATACAGATTTTACCATCTTTTGAGCGACTGGGTTTAGTAAAAAATAATCTATTCTCCAACCCCTATCTTTCACTCGCGCTTGGCCTCTATTTGACCACCATGAGTAAGTTTTGACTCCTTCGCCGGTAAATTCTCTGAAAACATCATGCCATCCATCATTTAGTAAATCGCTGAACCACTCTCTTTCATGAGGTAAGAATCCNCTTTGCTTGGCATTTCCTTTGGGATTCCAAATATCGTCTTCCGTATGAGCTATATTCAAATCTCCACAAACGATAACTGGAGTTTTCAATTCTAGATAAGGTCGGATAAATTGTCTCCACTCCTCCATCCATGCCTCCTTGAACTCTTGGCGCTCAACCTTGTTAGAGCCGCTAGGAAGATATGTGTTAATGCAAGTAATTTCTCCGTGTTTGGAAACTATGACTCTTCCTTCGCTATCATTTGGGTCGTAATTACCCTTTTTGCCAACTCCTAATATCTCCATTGACTCCCTTGAAAGTGTTGCCACTCCTGAATAGCCTTTTTTCTCTGCAGGATGGAGGTGTAAAGAATACCCTTCTGGCCAAGACCAATCTTTTGGTAATTGCTCAGGTAAAGCCCTAACTTCTTGAAGCATCCAGATGTCTGCGTCGATTGAATCAAAATAGCCGTCAATGCCTTTTCTGATCGCTGCCCTAATTCCATTTACGTTCCAAGACACTATGCGCATGATTGACTCCAAAAGTTGGCAGTGGATAAATCTCAATGTTGGGCTTTACCAATATTTTTACCTGCAGTCCTTCCTGAATCAACCGCAGCATCGGCCAAGATGTAATCGGATTTTACCCACGCCCCTGCCAATATAATTCCTACATCAGAAAAGGCAAAGCCATCGATTTCATTATCACAATACTCATGGATTGTTATCTTATCTTGTCTTAAATCTGTAACAATGTGTTCTCGCCAGCCACCTGCTTGTGAATCAATAAAATTCTCTAAAAATTGCATTCTTTCTTCAGAAGAGGCGAATTTCGTTTCCCCAATATCTCCACTAAGGCCACCAACCGTAATTGCCGAAAGGTGAGAGCCATGAGTCGAAAGAAGTGATTGAATCGCAACATAATCGATTACTGCTGTGTTGTTTTCTGTATCGATAATGGCCTGTCTATCTCTTAGTGGTTTAGAATCAAGACCTAATTCAATGATGCTGGCTGTCGTTCTTGATGGATTTGTAAGGATTTCTTTTGAGCGGTTTGGGTAAGTATCTGTCAATAATTTTCTAGCCCCATTTAATCCACATGCGAGAATTACTACGTCTGCCTCAACCCTTTTGCCATTTTTCAATTTTACACCATAATCATGTAGAGATTCGACTTTTACTCCACACTCTATCAAAACTCCAATCTCATCTAAAGCGGCTGCAAGCCGGCCTGCTAGCCCAATCCACCCCTCATTAGATACAAGCAATTTTGATTTTGATAATGCATCTATTCTGGTGGTATTATTTGAATCCCAGCTGGACAAGAATGAGGCACTACGGACTACATGGTGATTTGTATCTTTTGATTTCAACGCTCTTCTATTCTCGATGACTTTGGGGATGTTTCCCCTGGGCCTAATCATACCATGGCCTAAAATCTCGATTTTATCTAATCTAATCGAGGAGTTTGCTGGTTTGCGCTTACTGAGGCGCCTGCATAGTTGCCAAAATGGCCCTTTTTTGTCAATAAGGTGGGGGCCAAAAGTTAAAGAAAAACCTTCTTTATTTTGTGATGTGCCCTTGCCGCCAATTGTTTTTGTTCTTTCAAGAACAACGACGTGATGGCCGTTTGCTGACGCGTCTATTGCAGCACTCAGGCCTGCGAGACCTGCTCCCACAATCAATACTCGCGCCATAATTAGAGGGGGGAGGTTTTTAGGCATCAAACCATTGATGATTCTATTCATTCAATGTGGCATTATTCTTGTGCCCTTGGCTGAAATTTTCTTCACTCGGCCAACGTAAAAACCAGTAATCATTTTCTCGAAGATAGGCACAAATAAGCCAAATTATAAGCGGAATTGTAGCAAAGGAAATAATCGTTTCAAAGTCCCAAGCCCAAGCATCAAACCATCCTTCGAATTGATAATTAAATGGGTAAAACGGTTTAGAACTCCATATCCCAGTATGAGAAGGAAGGTCGAGTATCAAGTGTGAGAGATAGGCAATTGCAATTAGAATTGGTTGTTTAAAATATAATGTAATTGGAACTATAACTATCGCCCAAAATAAGAATGAATGGGTTATTTCCCATGGCATCCAAGTCCAGTGATCTATAATCCAAGTATTGGAATAATAATCTTCAGGTCTAGCAATTGGTATATTGTGCCCAGCCTTAATTCCAAGATAAAAATATGTAAGTAGATTAAATAAATCTGGAATCATTCCAGCAACCGCTCCTTTCAGTCGCCTATTCTTTATTCGTTTTGGACTGAGTTCACCTATGGTGGCTCCTATTAGCGCATGGGTCAATGGGTCCATCAAAACACCTACAGAATNGTCGCTTGGAATAATGATTATAATTATTTGTAAATAATCAAATCATCCTTGTCGGCCTTCGATTGCTGAATTTAATAATGCNGTTGCNACTACTATTCTTCTATCGATAGGNTGTCCTTGTGGTATTGTAATTAGTGACCTCTTGATGAAAGGATTAAATTGTTGATGAAGAAGTATTCCTTCATTACCTGGGATTTCGAAATGGTATTTTGCAGGAATTAATCCTCCAAAGGGCACTAGTCTTCTAAGTAGTGCATTGCTATCTTCAAGTAATTCTCCATATTGGTTGCCTTGAACGTCTAGTAATTTCCAAGAATCTCTAATTAATGACTTCATTCCTTTACGTTGTAATGAACCAATGTGTTCACCTGTGTTTGGGTCTGTTATGTCATATGTCGCCCATATATCGATAATCGAACGAGCCTTGATTTGTAACAATGGTTGCGTACAAGATTCGTCAGTATACAAGACTATATCTTCTTTCAGTTTGAAACGCTTTTGCTTAGAGTAAGCAATTATCTGGTCGTTCATATCTTTGAACCAAAAAGCGCCGCCAAAAAGTCTCCAGAATTTAGTTTGAATTAGGTATTGGTCCATCTGAAAGAGTTGTGACATGACTCTAGGGTAGAGTGGAAATTGATATAATTAACTGATGTGGATTTATTCAGCTTCGGTTGGGATTTGGTCTATGTTTATGTTTAGGCCTGATTCTTCAGCTGGTAAAAAAGAGGCGAATGTCGCCAATAATGCTGAAAGTAGAATACTGATCGATAATAGTTGACCCGTGTCTTGAGCCGGGGGGAATTTGCTGAAAACAACCAATGCAAAAATCGACAGGGAAGTCAATGCCGCGCCCCAGCGAGCATAATCATCTGAACGATCGCGCTTTTCATTTACGCTAGCATGAGAAAGATAGTCTGCTGCGAATCCCATTCCGAGTAAAACTGCAGGCGCTGTGCTCACTTTTCTTCCCCCTAAATGGCTTGCAAGCCCATCTACTGCTATTCCAATTGCAACCGTTCCAATTGCGATTCTCAAGGCTTTTTGGTATGAACCTGTAATGAAATAAGCTGTAATGAAAACGGCAAATCCAGCGAGTAATATTTGGATTATTCTGGAATTTTCAAAGGATTTTGCCAACTCAGCACCTATTGGGAGGTCTCCACCTATCACTCCTGAAAAATTATTAATTTCGAGTAATTCCTCAACATCATATTTGAAATCTAATGCTGCGTCTGCATTTTCTCCATCGATAAATGCTGCAATGGCTACGCCTTTAGTGATATCATCTTCGATTAACCTAAAATCATTCATTAAGATAGAAGTGGTCGAATTTTCAATTACTGAATCTAATGTATTAGACTGATTGGAATCAAAATTAGGCAAGCCCATCACTAATTTAGTCTGAATCAAACCGGTGTCATAGGAAATAATACTAGGGTGTTGAGATATTTGCTGCTGTAAATCTAGAATATCTTGTAATGCCTGAGGGTCAACTCCTTGCACATCAACTACAATCCATACAATAGTTCCTGAAGCAATCATGTAGTTATCCCTTAATTCTTGTAAATCATCTAAAGATCCTTCATCCTCTGGCAAGAATTGTTGTATGTCTAATACTTCGACTCCGGCTGGGGCTGTAATGGCAATACATAGCAGTACAATTAGGCTAGCTGGCCAAAACCAAGCAAAAGTCGATATTGGTTTTTGTATAGTTGGTTTCAATACCGGTTGTTTGATAGATTTCTTTTCACTAAGATAAATATCTTCTAAGATAAATCTAGTCATCGCCCAATCTAAAACTATACCGATAATCATGACCAATGCTAAACTTCTTTGCGCTTTTATTTGAGAGAAAAGGGCAATTGAAACTGCGGCAACCGTAGTAACCATAGCGATAAATAATATTTTTCGAATCTGTTCTTTGTCTTTAGAAGAATGGGTATACCAAAAAGCGCCATCGACAGCGACGCCCATTATTATTGGAATCGCTATGCCATCAATAACTGAAAAATTATGGCCTAAAGTCGATAATAATCCTACTTCAGCGACCAAGACCATTCCAACGCCTCCCAAAGTTAGTAATGTGGATTTCAAACTACGTAAGCCAATAAACAAAAGAGTACCAAGAATAAGTATTGAGGGTAATATCATTTTATTTAAGTCGTCTTCGGCAATATTCTCTGCTTTCTTGAACAACATATTTACGCCAGCCGGTTCAAAATTATATTCTGAATTCNTCGATGCCTTTTCACACCATACTGTCAATTCTGACCAATCTGTAATTACGGACTCAGAATCCAGCCACACCAGCCAAAGTATCTCGTTTGATTGTGGGGGTTGAGTTGGAGATGAGCCGGAAAAAGAAGGGCAAGCGATTCCTAAATTGGTTTGTTTTGGTAATAGAAGTAATGTCGTTTCAAGGGCGGCTTGTTCTTCATTTGTGGAATTTTTACCGCACCATCCATCCTCTATAGCAGGCTGTAAAACGTCGCTCCAAGAAGAAGCATTTCCAATATCCCTGCCCTTAGAATCAAGTGCCTCTGACCAACTATTGAATGGAGTTTCTAGACGCGTTATGTAGGTTGTATCAGAATCATAAGAAAGATTATCATTTTCTCCAGTAACAAGGTCTTGTTCGATTGAAAGTAAATCTTGTACTCTCGAAAAATTTGCTGTTAGTGGGCCGTTATCATCATGAGATATTGTTATGATTAGTTGCTGGTTTAATTTTCCGCCGTCAGATTGTTCGTTTATTCTAATGCTTGCTTCATCATCAAAAATTACCTTTGTGGATAATGAAGGAGTTGGCGGATTAATAACTGCCAAAAGGCAACATGACAGAAGTAACGCTATGATTACCTGTTTAGCACGCTGTGCCTCCATAGCATCGCCTCGAATACTACGCTTCATCATTATTGCCTAAATAGAAGTGGAGTTTTATCTCCATTCCACCCATTGTCCTGAATTCGAGTCACGATAGAACCACAGTCCCGTGCCTGGTGGATATTCTATCGCCTCATAGCCGTCAATCATATCTCCTCTTTCGGTAACTGGGGGCCTTCCCGGNGGACTAGAAACTGGGCCTTNGTCATCGAATAAGGCATCATCTGATTCCANCCATTTATTNGANTCNGGGCNGACTTCNGCCNCTCATGAACATCANTAGNCCNGCTATNATTACAATNACGGCTACTGCGATAGACCCTCCAATTACCAACATGTTTCCTGATGTACTATCAGAAGTATCTTCACCTTGGTCGCTAGAATCACTGTCTGAAGTTTGATTGGTGTTATTATTGGTTTGATTACCGGTTTGATTTGTTTGGTCGTCGATGTCTCCAAAAGGAGTTTCATCACTATTATCGCCAATACCGTCGCCATCACTATCCTTCCATTCACTAGAATCGGTAGGGAAAACGTCGCCTTCTACGCATACAGACTGTACTCGGATTGCTCCATCACAATAGCCATCCCCATCCGTATCTGCTTCTAGAGGGTTTGTCTGTGGGTTTGAGGTTATTTCTTCCGTATCCAATAAACCGTCACTATCGTCGTCTGTATCTGCATTATTGCCGATATTATCCTCATCGGTATCCGTCCATTCATTGGGGTCATTAGGGAAAGCATCCAATACATCGCCGACTCCGTCACCGTCTGCATCACCTGGTAAAGAGCCGTCGTCTATTCCATCTTCATCAACTACAATAGTGAATTCTACTGGATAATATTGGCCTCCCGAGATCCTAACTACAATTGTTCCAAGTGGTATTGCAAAAGAACCTTGGCCGTTTTCATCAGATAAAAGACTGGACAATGTTTGATTTTCCCTAACCAAGGTAATGGATAGTCCCTCTACTGGGTTATTATCCTCGTCGGTTATTGTTACCAAAACAATATCGCCGGGAGATGGGTTTTGCGGAGTGAATACTAAGCTTAGATTTTGAAGTTCAGGTGGCTCTGGATTTGTCTCAGAAAGTGTAGTGCTGACTGCTGAAACCATGGTAGCAGATGCCCCTGAGCCTTGTTGAGCAACACCGATAACCGTATACTCGGATAGAGGAGAAGATAGGTAAGGTAGGCTGAGGTCTGCACTCGAACCTTGGCCCCAAGCAATTGACGACAATCGTCCGACATATTGGTCAAAAATATCGAATATTTCTCCATCTGTCAAATCATAATCGTCATTACATCCTGAATTTCCATTGGTTTCCTCTGGTCGTAATTCGCCTTCATCCCATTGCATTTCAAATTCCATTGTGGATGCATATTCAGTATTAGTTTCGAAAGTAAATGATTGACCTTCTGCCCAATTAGATGAATCATAAGTCAAAGCGGTCATGGTTGATTCTGAACTTGTTCCACTCGTCTGGAGTGGTTGAATTTCATTNCCGTCTGAATCGAATAGTTGCATATTATCTGGGCTGGGTGGAGGTGTTAAGTCCGGTAAGTAAGGGTGGATTTCTGATTCATGAATAACTCTAATCANAACTCTGNCATTCTCTTGTTGAGTATTTTCATCCCAATGTGNATCATTCCAANCANNAATATTTTCACAGTATCTTTGTGTCTTTTCTTCTGCTTCAATCCATCCCATTTCAGGNCTTATCGCTTCGTCCCAAATTAATTCAGATACAGTGGAGAAATCTACTGTTGCAGTATCAAAACCTTGGCTTGGTGACGCTACTGCAAGCATTCTTGTTGCCTGTTCTAAGTCCGCATCTAATGCAATATTGGTGGTTTGGCCTGGCCCTAATGTCCCAGAGATATCCAGTTCTTCAGGATTGGTTAATACCAGTCCTATATGTAATGCAAGTGGTGATAATTGATTTTCAACTTCCCCGTCGTCAGAGGTTGCGAATGAAGTCGCTGCAATCAGAGATAATGGGGCTTCAAAACGAAGTTCTTGTGACCTGGTTTGATCTGATTCNGTGAATTGTAAATCATTGGTTTCAGCCTCAGACCAAATTTCAGAAGGTACGTCGGGGAATGGTATAGAAAGATCTAGGGGCGCTAAAGCAATAGTAACTTTGTGAGTTTGTCCTAAGAGACCTGTGGCACCAATATTTACGGTTTGTAATCCAGATGCGCTTACATTAGCAGCATAAACAGGCAATCCAGCAAAGTGGTCGATTACATCCATTCCACTAAGTGAAATTGCACCTTGTGTCGCTGCACCTAGATTCAATCCTATTCCAGTTAATGTTTCGCCGTCTGAAGAACGAATTATTTCAGATTGAACTATTGAAACATAGACTCCTGTATGTGGGGGGGTTACTGTAAGACTTGCTTTACCTAAACTATCTGAAGTCGAGNTTTGTTGTGCCATTACTTCAAATGGACCATCGGTAATGAATTCATTGATTATTGAAGGCCCGGGAGTGTTTCGATTTCCTCTACTGTTTAACTGACAGTAACTCGATTCTTGATTTGATTCCCAGTATCCCTCATACCAAGTGTTCCCATCATCGTCTGAGTTTTCTATTCCTTGNTATTCTTTGAANACNAATTNGTNGCTTCTTACNACNCTNTGGTCAAAATTATAATCCATNGTAATNNTGTATTCATCNATTCCATCNGTTTGNGAATAAGTATGTGNNTCNGNCCATGATTCATCNTCTAGAATTGGANTTGGGCCNAATGTTTCGGAACTCCCATCNCCCCAATCAATATNGATACTGTNCAATGNGGTTCTGTCAAAGTCCATGCCATCGCTATTGAAATATCCGTATTTCCAACCAACTCTTAGNNCATGGTCTCCTTCTTGATTCGCTCTTGAAATTGTACATCCTGGGCTGCTTGGTAAAACTATTTCATCAATGATTTCAAAATTCAGTCCNGAATTGGTTGTTGCTGAAGTAGTTACNGTTGCAANNCCCCTTTGGTCATAAGGTAATGAATTAATTATTGAGGATAAGTCCCANCCTTGNCCATNGGCACTATCTTCGGAAATGTCTCCTTGGAATGANNACTGATCTTCTGCCATATCTTGACCNTCNTGGNCTTCTCCTCTAGAGTCAATTTCAATTGAGAAAACTCCATCGATATCATTTGAAGAATAGGTTGCTGACAGGGTTGAAGGGGCGGAGTTGGTTATTGCTAAATCACCATCAGGCGATAGTGTTGAAATTGCCGGCTCTGCAAGGCCTGGTGAAATCCTGAGAATTGCGGTGTCTACGTTCGCACCTGAAATTGCACCTGTAACTGCATCATAAGTTGTCGAATCTACTGTTAGGCTTTGTCCTACTTGTGTGACTTCATCTTGCTCCACTAATACTCCAATGGCAGATACTAAGAATATCTCATCTAGGACTTCAACAGGCATTGTTTCAAGCAGAGATGGCCGTAGTGACTCTATGTCAAGTTCGGCACGGNCAACATNGCAACTATCATCTGCTTTACATGGGGGNTTGTANTTNGNCATTGGNTGTGAAAATGTCAANGTATNNAGTTCNANTGNTGNGGCAGTATACCTTCCAANATATTGCNTATCCCACTGGCTATCTCTGGTTAATTCGATGTNAGTTTGTGTGCCTTCGGAATTTGTGACNGTGATATTGAAACTNTCNGGGTAATCGTTTNNTGNATCNTATGAGCCNTCTAAATCGAAANATAATTCAAANCCTAAGTCGANNACATGTTTGTCATAAAGTGAATTCTGNATNGGNTCAAGATTTTCAAAAATTACATCCTGCCATTGAGTCGAGGACGANGAATCATCATCGCCATCATCGCCATCGTCATCTGAAGATTCGTAGTTATACTCCCAGTCTGCCCCGAGTTCTAATGTGGCGTTTCTAACCCAAGATGCGAATTCTGCAACCGCATCTGAGGCGATATTCCACGCAGGGTCTTCGGTTGTAGCAATCAAAATATCCAAAATTTCTACGTCAAAAGAGTTGAAATCGTCAAAGCCATCAGAAATATATGGATAGGTTGTATCCATTTTTGCTTGCCATTGAAGGCCTTCAGTGGTATTTAGTAGCAATTCATATTCCCAAATAATTTCATCAGGTACTTCATCACCATCTAAGTCTTGGAATGTTACTTCCATTTCAGCCCAACTTGATACTAACTTTTGGAATGGGGTCATATTATCAAAGTCGTCGTCAAGAAGCGGAGCAACCCAAGCCTCAACACCGTCAATAAGGGCTTCGGGGTGAATCGATACCGAGAGAAGTGCTATGTTTTGCAACACTGTTTGGAATGATTCGAAAACCTTGGTGTTATTTGCTAGATTATCCAATGCTATCTCGAGTGATGCCCATTCATTACTCCCCAACATTGCATCATAGGCAGCAGAAAAGTCATCGGTTCCTGAAAACCTTGTGAAGTTTTCAATAGGGTCAAAACTACCAAGATAATCAGATACTGCTTGGAAATCATTTACTGTTTGAGGAAGTGGGAATTCATTGCCATAGGTCAGTAGGCCTGTTAAGAAAGCCATTCCTGCGTCTAAGTCGGAGGATTCTAAAAATTGCATGAGGCTTTCTAAGAATTTTGCTCCTTCATCCATCTCATAAGTATTGTATCCAGCNTTNATCATNTTACTCCATAANTGNCCACTCTCTCCNATNCCNGGTTGTCTTGAGGCATAATTGACCCAATTTGACCAACCTCCAGCATCCGCACCGGAAGANTTGAGGTTGTCNAAAACNGCTTTTATCTCCATAGTNGGATTNGCNGTATCCCAAGTTGTATCGATTGCAGNAAGTACTTTTTCTATTTCACCAATCAATAAATCTGGGATTTGAGTTGGNTTGTCTGTTGCCNTTAATGCACCCTCTTCTGCAGTNATGCTAGCGCCATAAACTCCTCCTAAGGCATTGATTGGAATTATGTACTCTCCTTTCCACACCATAGTGGAAGAATCATTGTCATGAAGTCCGATAGATTGCATTACAACCGTATCGATTACAACCGGGTCGCTTGGCGATTCACCTTGAGTAATTATTCCAATTGGATCGTTTTCAGGATAATGAAGAATGTCTGCAGTTACAATGGTATTTGTGGCCCCGCTACTAGAGAGTGAGTGCCCTCGAGTTAGTGCAAAGATTTCTACNGAGTCTCCAACGCTAGAAAACTTNGTTGTAATATAACCATCAACACTTAAAATAGAAGTCTGTCCATTGGTTTCTATCGTATCGTTAGGCGCAATTGAGTCTGCNATTACTGGTTGTAGAGTCATGAAAATTAACAANACAAACAAAATTATTGGCTTTTTGCNCATATAAACCGGTCAGCCCGCTAACATATATGTGATTTGGTCATAGGTTATTTCAAAAACTATTGGAAAAAAACCCCTAAATTTAAATTTCCATCNTTATCTGTTAATGTTGAACAAGTGAAATCTGCATATTCTGCTTCGCTCCAAACTTCACCGGTTGGAGAAAAGGAATTAGTCGGTATCGATAGCGCATATAGCCATGAAGAGAGTGGCGAAATAGTGGATTGGGAATAAGAAACTTCCCAAGATTTACTATTTTGAATTGGTTGGTCGATAATTGGGCACCATGACGCCGTTTGATCTAATTCTTGTTCCAATTCAAATAAATCTCTAATCGACAATTTTTCTTGTGGCGTTTCGCCTGTTTGAGAAATATCATATTTCGTCCATGTTTGTGGATGGCTGATTTCTAATGATTGTTCTAATGGAGTGGATGTTGTTATTAAATTGGCATCTGGCGATGTTCCGCGGCAAAGGAAACTATCGGGGAGACACCCGCTGATTGATGTTTTGTTTTCAGTCAAAAACTGAACTATTATCTCTGGGCCGGAGCGNGTTGTTATTCCGTTTTCTATCTCNATAAATGATGCATGATTATTGGTCGTAGGACTCCACCTAGGGGGATTATGNACTATTTGAATTTCCAAATTACTGGAAAGGTCACCCGCATCCCAATCGAAAATTAACCATTCCCTATAGATTAAATCTTGTGAGTCAATCTCCCTCAAATAAGTCAAATTCAATATTGCCTCGACCCTGCCTTGCCTATTGTCTTGGTCTATCAATTCTGTAATAATGACCTGCCCGTATACATTTATGCCCGTCACTGGAAATTGACAATCGAGACAGTTTTGGGAAATTACTGGATTAGAAATCAAGTCGACTGTTGCTAAAGGNCCTAACTTAAAATCGTCTAATCCCAAAGAGTTCATTGCCGAGCGCGTCGATAATTCCACTGTGCCGGTTATTTTTGTACTCTCAAGTTCTACTTCTGTCGCTTCTTCAGGNGTNGGTTGAAGCGATAGAGTTGCAAATATTACGATGGCTAAAACAGACCACTCGACTATCGAGAATGTCTTGATTTTGTTTCCTGCCACACGTTAACCAACGCATCTTGCTTGAAGAGTTTATCTTCAATAATCTAAAACATAAGCAAAAATCAACGGGGCAACTATTGTGGCGTCACTCTCTATGACAAATTTAGGAGTGTCTGGTGATAATTTACCCCAGGTTATCTTTTCATTTGGTGGAGCGCCTGAATAACCTCCATATGAGGTGCTTGATTCGCTTATTTGACAAAACCAAGCCCAAAGAGGGGCTTCGCGTTGAAGGTCTTGGTTTAGCATTGGAACGACGCATATTGGGAAATCTCCTGCAATACCTCCGCCGATTTGGAAGAAAGCTAGAGGAGTATCTTGTGCTTCATACCAAGTTGCTAGTTTTGTCATGTAATTAATTCCTCCAAGAACAGTGTTGGCTTGGACATTAGATTTTATCACATGGGATGCAAATATATTGCCCATTGTAGAATCTTCCCAACCTGGGACAAATAGCGGTAGATTGGTTTGTGCCGCGGCTAAAATCCAACTATCTTCAGGCTTGCCATCAATTTTTAATTGCCCTGAGTTCAATATTTGATAGAAAAACTCGTGCGGTAAATGTGATTGCCCTTCATCGGAAGACTTTTTCCAAATTGGTAAAATTGCCTGTTCTATTTCTCGAATAGCAGCATCTTCAGGAATGCAAACGTCAGTGACTCGATTTAATTGTCTTGTAAGTAACTCGGCGTCATCGGAACTTGAAAGGCTGCGCCAATCTTCAATCGATTCATATTTTGATTCTGCTACAAGCAAGAAAATATCTTCTTCGAGGTTCGCTCCAGTACAGGAAATGCCTGCAACCGCCCCACTTCTAATCAGTGGCGCTAGAGTTTTTCCTAATCTGGCCGTGCTCATTGCGCCAGCCAATGTGATGAATAATTTGCCTCCTTGTTCGAGGAATTGAGTCAAAGAGTTAGCGGATTTTTTTAATTCTCCGGCATTGAAATGTTGATAATTAGAATTGATGAAATCTCTAATTCCCAATTTATTCACCCCCATGTAAAAAGCGACTTGCTGTTGTTCTGTTTTCAAGTTTAATGTCTGGAGATAGTATGAGCAAGCGTTGGTGAATTTCGTCAACAATGGATTCGGCATTGGTGCCTCCACAAGTAAAACAATCAATGGCTAGCCAGCCTTTGTCAGAATAACAGTGGGCCGTCAAATGACTTTCATCNAGTAGAACTGCCGCTGCAAATCCGGGTGGAGAGNTTANGCCATCAAATATNTCGACATGGGAGTGAACTCTTCTTGCATCACTGTTATCGATCGCCTGTTCCATAATCGAAAGGAGTAATTGACCTATGTCTTTTACCGAGGTAAAAAAACTCGTATAATCTACTAAAATATGACTNCCATGAGAATTTGCCATTATTTCACCTCAAATATTCATAATTTTTCAAAATAATTTTTGTCGGAAACGTAGTTGGCCTGGAGATTGTTGGCCTCGCTAGTGCTCTCCCAGTTGCCATTTCTTCTATTATCGACATGGTGGATTATTCCTTTTGTGGCGATCATCGCAGCAGTAAATTGNGTTAAAGGTGTGTCTTTTTGTGGCACTATTTCATTGACGTCCATACTGATTACCGTTGCCTTTGATGCACTAAATAATCCTTGAATAGTTTCGATTGTTTGCCAAAAGGTCAGCCCGCCTGGAACTGGTGTTCCAGTGGCTGGAACCAAACTACCGTCTAAACCGTCAATATCGATTGTTAAGTGGACGGGGCCTTCGATGGAGGTTAATGTTTCAATCCAATTCCTCCAAGAAGAATTGGATGATTTATGTATATCTGAGGCAAAGAATGTTGTAATGTCGTCATCGCTTTGTATCCTTTGATATTCATGCTTAGAAAACGCCCTTATTCCAACTTGGTAAAGGTGCTTTAGTCCAAAATCCATCGCTCTTGATGCGGCGCAAGCATGAGAAAAAGGTTCTCCGTTAAGCTCTTGGCGTAAATCGGCATGGGCGTCTATTTGAACCAATGTCAATTGTGAAAAGTCACCATTAACCAATGGGTGGGCTCCTGCGGCGTGAACAATCGACGGAAGAATACCGTGCTCGCCGCCAAGAATTATTGGGAATGTCTTGCCGTCATACCATGGGGTCAAATAATTAGAAATCCCATCCAATTGCTTTCGTAGATTGCCCCCCTCTCCGTTCCATGGCTCCACTGTTTTGATTTTGTAACCAGCCGGTAAATCTTCACCAATTACCGGGTCAAAGAGTTCTACCTGTCCGCTAGCCTCAATACACGCTGAGGGGCCTAAGGCCGTTCCTTGGCCATAAGAGGTAGTCAGTTCATATGGCACTTGTAAAATTACAATATCGGGAGTTCCGCCCTGTTCTGGAAGCCCCAGAAAGTTGCCTTCAACAAACTCCTCTGCCACAAGCGCGGGTAGGTTCATTGTGTATTGAGGGTTTGGTGTATTTTTGTGTAATGAGTTTGCCGGATAATAGTAGAAAACGGGTGATTTCACCGATGATTTAATATGGGTCGGTGTACAATATAATTACTGTTCTCGGACATTAAGTGCGCGGGCGGGGGTTTTCAAGATGGGTATGACACTAAGAGAATTAACGAAGGCCATTCAACAACACATCGATTTAGAGATGGAAGATGAGGTCGCTCAAGGGATGGCTGAACACGCTCTCGGTTTCTTTGGGTTTTACAATAGAATCATCGATAACGCACTAGAACCAACTGATAGAAACTTGTTTTACATGTTCCAAGATTACAATCTATTGACTACCGAATCAGAAGAGACTACTCTCTGGGATGGTCGTGAGTGGAGGATTCACTACTGGAAGTTCAAGCCAGAATTGCGCGAAAGTGTTGAAGCCTACATGCAGAGAAACAGAAAGGCAGAGGAAATTGATCCGTTTGCAGACTTATACGGCGGAGGAGATGCTGGGACTATTTGGACTCGTGAGTCTGAAAAGGTCGTCAATCCCAATGCATTTACCTCTGAGTGGTAGGTTGATTTATTGAAGCATATCGATTTTTAATTTATGGTGGTTGGCATGCGAGTCGCAGTGAGTTTAGTATTGTGTATGATGCTTGCAACTATTCCAATTACTAGTGCACAAAGCGATTCGAGTGATGAAGAAGTGTGGCCTGGCGACCCTATCGATAGCCACGTTCACATGACTTGGGCTGCACTAACTCTTGAAGTAAATCAGTGGGCTGATGATTATCCAGAGATTGTCGATTTAACCAGCGTCGGCGAGTCTGAATTAGGCAAGTCTTTGTGGGTAGTTAGGCTATCTGATTGGTCCAATGATACAAAATTGGATGGCAGCGCTAAAGAGATTGTATATATCGATGGAGGTCACCATGGAAATGAATACTTAGGTACTGCATTGGCATGGCTATCGGCTAAATGGTACATCAATGGGTGGGCTGAAGGAAATCAAGAGGCTATCGATGTATTACAGAATTCTGAAATCCATGTACTGATAATGCTGAATCCTGACGGTAATGATTTCGATACCCGTTGGAATATCAATCAAGTAGACCTCAATAGAAACTATGACCACTTTTGGAATACTTGTCCGACTACTCAGCCAGGAAGTAGTGCATTTAGTGAATCAGAAACCTCAGCAAATTCGGCATATATGAATGCTGAAGTTCCCGATGCTGATCTGTATGTCACCATGCATACAGGGGTTTGGATTATGCTATATCCGTGGGGTAAATGGCCAGAACAACCTGCAGATTGGGAATTATATCATCAGATAAGAGAGGACGTTAATGAAAATATTTCCAGCATCCCGATTCAGAATGCAAATCAAGGATTGTATCCAAATTGTGGAACAAGTAGAGATTATGGATATGGTGTAATGGGCTATCCAACATTTACCTTCGAGACCGACGATGAGCAATTTGTTCCTGGCTCATTTGAAAATCTAAACGACCGTTTAGGGGAAGAGATGGACGTTATGAGATATTTAATCAATAATGTCTGGTATTGGCGAGCGAGATTAGATGTACAGTCCCTTGAGATTTCTGATGATGAAATAATTCTGGATGTGGACAATCTTGGACAGGCTTCAACAATCAATGCTACTTTGCAATATGTCGATGTGAGTGGCGAAGTGACTTGGACGTCTTCTGCTTTCACTGTCAATGCTACCAATTCTACAATGGTTGATTTAGATGCTTCTAACCTCAGTTATTCCGATGATGGAATGTGGCAATTATATTATCAAGTTCGTGTCATTAATGCTTCGCGATGGGTTGCTGAAGCAATAGATGTGGAGATTATGGATTCCTCTGAAGATGGTGAGACTGGCTTTTTGGTTGGTTATGGCTTGTTTAATTCCCTAACCACAGTTCTATCGGTGATTGGACTTGCAGTTGTTTTGAAACCTGAAGAAGAAGAATCCGATGAAAATTGTGATTCAAAAGTACACGATAGTTGAAATGCTACCAAGAATACGGGCCAATCGGTGCCCCTATGGAACTGAATGTAAGCGCAAATGAAAATATCAATGGAACTCTAGTTTTACCTCTTTATGAAGGAAGCGAGTCTGTACCTGAATCTTGTGAAGTTGGCATGCCAAATTCACTCAAATCTCAAATTAATCGAGTACTATCTGATGGAGATTTCAAGGCTAAAAAGAAATCAACAATGACTCTCTTTGGCGGTGAAGATGGAAAAGCAATCTTGGTTGGACTAGGAAAGTCCGATGATTGTACTTCCCATGATTTCCGTAAAGCTGGCGCCGCTGTTACTGCTGGGATTAAGAAATCTCATGGCAGTGAACTAACCGTTCGTTTTGATAATGTTGGAGTCGCTAATATGGGGGCGTTTGCTGAAGGAATGATGCTACGTGATTATTCATATGACAACTACAAGCAAAAGGATGATGACGAAGATAAGACAGAAGTTTCCGTACGTATAACTTGTTCAGAAGCAGAAGCAGAAGAATTAACCAAATTAGTTGTGGAATACAAGGGAATATGCAAGGGCGTACACCTTTCAAGAGACCTTGGCAATTGTCCACCTAATGATATGTATCCGGAAGTGTTTGCCGACATGGCTTGGGAATGGGCAAAGGATTTCGATAATGTCGATGTCACTATAATAAATTATGATCAAGCAATCAAAGCCGGAATGGGTGGACTAGTTGCTGTAGGAATGGGTTCTGCTCGAAAGCCATGTATGGTTATTTTCGAAATGAATAAACATGTAGAAGGCCGTTGCCCACTGCTGGTTGGAAAGGGAATAACCTTCGATACAGGCGGAATATCTTTGAAGCCTGGAACGAATATGGATGAGATGAAATACGACATGGGTGGTTCTGCAACAGTCTTTGGAACTATGGAAGCTCTGGCACAAACCGGTCATGAAGGCAAGGTTGTAGCAATAACATGTATGGCTGAAAATATGCCTTCATCAAATGCTCAACGTCCAGGTGATGTAATTACCACTTTGTCTGGAAAGACTGTTGAAGTTTTGAATACCGACGCTGAAGGTAGACTAGTTCTTTCAGATGGGCTTTGGAAGGCTGGAGAATTTGACCCTGAATACATTATTGACTTTGCAACTCTAACTGGTGCTTGTGTTGTTGCACTTGGCCATGAGGCAACTGGACTTTGGTCAAATGATGATGACTTTAGAACAAGAATTCATGAAGCAGGAAATGTAGTTGGAGAGTTGGCTTGGCCTATGCCATTACTTCCAGCATTTGAAAAAGAAATGACCGATTCAAAGATTGCTGATACTAGAAACCTTGGCGCTGGCCGCTATGGTGGCGCAAATACTGCTGCTGCATTCTTGAAGCAATTTGTTCCAAATAGAGGGTATGAAAAAGATGGTGAGCAAATCACTTGGGCGCATATGGATATTGCAGGAACTTATTGGGGTTCAAAGACAAATACCATGGTAAAGAATGGAGCTACTGGCATACATGTCAGGACAATCCATCATTTGATTACTAAATCTTGATTTTTAGATTTAGTTGTGTTGTTTTGAACCTAATTTCACAAAGACGTTCTTTTTGAAATACATAAACCATCCAAACATTAGTTGGAGGGTGCAAAACCCTACTACGAACCAAACCCAAAAAGAAAATTGGAAATTAAAAAACAGGGATAGAATATAAGTTAATATTATCAAACCGGGACCTTCGTATATGAACATCGATTTTGTTGAACTGATTCTATCCTCAAGAGGGGTTGACACCAAATCATATTCAGTATCATAACCTGAACCTGTGAACTTCAAACTATTCCCTCACCCAAAGGTTGGGAAATGGGTTCATATTTCTTCGTATTACTCTATCGAGAAATTGGGTTGTTTAAAATTGGCTTTAGCGGCCTTTACGACTCTTCGTATCCTCAACTTTTTACCATTTTTGGTTACTGTTTTATTGCTTCTTCCAGTATGAAGTAAATGGGAATTATATTCTGGTTCAACAAGTGGTCTGCTGGAGGTTCTCCTCATCGTAGTAGTTCTCCTTGCTTTGATTCTGCGGCTTGATTTCTGCGGCCTCTGTGCTACAATTGTTTGCTCGATGTCTAAATTCCACTGAACCATGTGTAGACATCGGCATTTGCACTATAAAGCGTTGTTTAACTCAATCGCGTACTAAACTCAATAATTGGGCGATTTCAAACGGTTATTATCAGTCGTCAAAAACTTCTACTTCAACCATTTTTTTGACAAACTCGGTCATCTTAGATTTGAATCTGGTTGCCCTAACTATGTGATTATCTATCCAGTGATAATTTCCACCTCTTGGTTTGCCAAATAGACATGAGTGCCATTTGAAACCGTGCTTAGAAAGCCACTGTTCGGTAACTCCTCTGTGTTCTTCGGCCCTTGCTGTAAAGAAACATATTTGATGGCCTTCATCATACCACTTGTTGATTTGGTCTGCCACTCCTTCATAGCATTCTGCTGTAGCCATTCGCTCAGGTTCTTCATTTGGTATATCTTCGCAAATCGTTCCGTCTATATCGATAAGAAAGTTTTTCACTTCATCTGGCAAAGTAGGGGAAATTGCCAAGCCTCTTTCGTCGACTTTGTCAACTAAATCAGTCATATTTGCTGCTAAAGCACGAGGCTATTGAATAAATCGTTACTTTTCATTCATTATGGTGATGGATGAATGATGTTCCGCATACACGGCACCATACTTTAGTGCCATCTTTTCTTGGTGTTGTTCCTGAAATATCTATTTCAACCCCGCAAACACACTTTGCCATAACGCCCATAATTTACCCCAAGAGGTCGAACTTGATGAACTAAACGCTTCAAGAGAATGTTTGCCACGACTCAAAACGCATGAAAATCTTACTAGAAGAAAATCCTTTTACTTCACTACACCTAATATATTCCACATTACCTCCAGCTAATTCAATCATTGACGTAATATTGCCTTCTTGAAGAGCCAGGGACTCTCTATCAATTATTGCCCAGCCACGAATAACTGTAGAATGTTCTGTTGAAAGTAATGGTAGTAATTCGGGTAAATGTTCGATACTGTGATGAGGTAAATTAACCAATAAATAATCGATTTTATGCTCATTGCCAAGTTCATCTTTCCATTTACGGGCATCGATATTCTTTATTTCGAGTTCGTTTAATATGTTTGGTGATTTTGAAATAAAGTGTTCAATGTTGCCTTTTAATAATTCAAATGATGCGGGATTCAAATCCCCAGCATAACACTCTGAAACTAAATTATCTTCTGTTAAAAGAGAGGCCAGGCTGGGCCCCACTCCCGCGTATGGGTCACAAATTCTGAGTGGGCGGGAAAGTTGTTTCCTCAGTTTTTTAGCTACTGAAAGATTGTCTTCTCTTTCTTTGGATAGGCGTGCTGAAAAATATACCTTGGCGGGATCTGTGGAAATCAATACGCCGTTTTCTTTGATTTGGGTAATTGTCGAGATGTCTTCGTTTCTCGAGGCTAGTGGTTCGAGGTCCCTTACGCGGAATTCTCCAATAACTCCATTATCCGCGCACACTAATCTTACCGATGGTAATTGTTTAAGCATGGCTTCAGCGATTTGGTTTCCGTATTGGCGGGTTTGTTGTTCTAACTTAACAATCAAAATATCTCCTTGAATTTCATAGGAGTTGGGTAATTCCTCCCCAATATCTTGGAGTAGTTTTTGGTCGAGGTGTTCACTCCAATGTTCCGGCCCTTTGGTGAGCCCTTGTGCTGAAAAAATGCTGTTATTTGACCAACACTGGTCACTTTCTGGGGGCGCCGTTTCCGACAGAGGGATGCCTTTCAGTCCACCTTCTAGCGACAAGACTCCTGCGCCTTTTTGTAACCAATTCTGAGTTCGACAAAGTTCAAGCCAATGCTGGGTTTCCGCACTCGGCACTCTCAAATGACGCATAGGCTTCGCCCTATCTAAGCAAGAGTGAGGTTTGAGGATGACGGCTGGAAATAGTACAGAATTACCAAAATCCGGATTGTTGTTGATTGGCATGGGCCCCGGGCAAATTGGTTCTATGACTATCGAAGCAAGAAATGCTGCGAAGTCTGCAGACTTTAGGCGTTATGAAGCATATACTGCGCTATGGCCAGCCGATGAATTAACAAAATTAGAAGAAGATATCGGAGATATTGAAATGGTCATGCGCCCAGAGGTTGAAAGCCCAACAGAATTACTTGATTTGGCTAAAAATCATTTAGTTGCATTGCTAATTGTAGGAGACCCTTTGCAAGCAACTACGCATGTAGATATTCAATTACAAGCTCTTGAAGCAGGAATAAATTGCATGGTGTTCCATGGAATCTCAATTACAACTCTGGTCACTGGTGCTGTTGGATTATCCAATTATCGATTTGGAAGACAGACAACAATAACCTATCCTTATGGCGGATGGGTCGCTACTTCACCGTTGGAAGTTATCGCTGTGAATCTTTTTCAAAATCAGCATACTCTTGCATTGCTGGACTTAGATCCTACTGGAGCTGGTACTGGAAAACAAGTCCCAATGCAGCCGAAGGATGCCTATGATTCTCTAGGTTTGATGAAAGAAAAGTTATCTTCAACCATATCTGATATGTCTGAAGAAAGTAGTTTTGATTCTATGAAAAAATTAGCATTCAAGGAATTTGTTGCCAACGGTCTTGATTCTATCAAAGTAGTACTATGTGCCGATATGGGTACTAAAGATGAGAAAATTACCTATACCACGGTTGGAGATTTGAAAAATACCGATGGTGGAAGGTTAAATTCTCTCATTTTCCCTGCAATTACGAGTGAAGTTGAAGAGAAGGCCCTGCTTCGTTGGCAATAGAGAGGTGTTAGAATATGTCTGATGAAATGTTAATACTATTCTCATTCCTGGTATTCATGACATTTTTCGCTGGCGTTGGATTAGCCTCAATGCGTGTTAAAGAAGACACTACTGATGACTATCTAGTTGCTGGAAGAGGAATGCATCCTGCACTTGCTGCTCTTTCGGCTGTGAGTACTTGGAATTCAGGATACATGTTCATCGGGTTCATCGGATTTATTTTCATTAGTGGATATTCTGCGATATGGATTGCAGTTGTTTCTACCATAGGGCAATTAGTCGCTTGGATTTGGTTGTACAAATATATTCAAAAAGAAGGAAATGAAAGAGGGTTACGTTCTCTATCTTCATTGGTTTCAAATGAAACTGGGGCGCCAGAAGCAAAATTGGCTGCGATTCTATCGGTATTTTTCCTTTCGATATATGCTGCTGCTCAATTAACTGCAGGCGGGGTTGCGCTCAATTCAATGCTTGGTTGGTCGGAAATAGCCGGTATCCTAATCGGTTTTGTTCTAGTTGTTGCATATTGTTATGCTGGTGGAATCCGAGCATCAATTTGGACTGATGCAGCTCAATCGTGTGTAATGATTGTTGGCTCTACAATTCTTTGTATGGTTGCATTAGGAAAGGTTGGAGGTTTCTCTGGGCTTCATGACACAATTGCTGGAATTGATGCTAATATGGTCAATATTTATCCATCTGGATTGAAATTCGGGGCAACTCTTTGGGTTGCCGCTTTCTTCTTGGGCGGATTGGGTGTTGCAGGGCAGCCTCAAGTAGTATCAAGAGTAATGACGTTGAAGGATGATAAAGATCGGAAGCAAGCAATGGTATGGTTTTTCGTTTGGCAAACTCCATTTATTGCTCTAATGTTTTTGATTGGTCTTGCTTGCCGTGCAATATTCCCCGAAATGCTAGCAGAAGATGCTGAATCTGGATTACCAAGACTTGCTCAAAGTCTCAACCCTTTACTTGGTGGAGTTATTCTAGCATCGATTTTTGCTGCAACTATGTCTACTGCTGACAGTCAAGTTTTGGCTTGTACTGCTGCTATTACTGATGACGTGAAACCCGAATGGAATCAAGACCATGGCAAGACAAAGAAAGTCACTTTAGCGGTTGCTGCATTTGCAACTGCTATTTCCTTAGTCGGTCAACAATTCCCTGGATTTGGTGACTCGGTATTCATTCTAGTTGTATTTGCTGTATACGGACTTGGAGGAATATTTGTGCCTCTTATCCTAATTAGAATGGCGGGTTATGAGCCCGATTCTAAGCATACAATTCTGATGATGGTTGCAGCATTGTCTGGCGTATTGGTATGGACTGCGGCTGCGGCTCGCTACTTTGATGGGGATTGGCCAGGCGGTATTTTCCCATCTGTTCCCGGAATAGGTGCTGCATTTGCTGTCCACTTCTGGCTCTGTTGGAGACGTGAAGAATCCATGGATAACCCATTTGGCAGATACGCCATTCCAACAAGAAAATTCACCGCTGTTGGTGCTGTTATATTGTTGGCTTTCGTTGGAGTAATGGAAGGTAGTTACTCTGCATTATCCCCTGAAGAGGAAACCTCTGAAAGTGGTGCTTCGGGGTATCAGTTAAATTATACAGTAACTCAAAATATCAAAACAGAAACTCTATTCATCGGAAATGAAGATTCTGTGGTGTCGAGTTTTGAAATCGTTGAGACGTCAAATGCCGTTATTTCGATAAGCCTGTTTGTCTCCTTTGGAGAAACTAATGAGGCTATTACAAGTCAAATTGTTTTATTGGCAGCCTTTATTCCGCTTTTGATAGGAGCAGGGGGCAATGTTGGTGCTCAGAGTTCAACTGTTGTTATTAGAGGTTTAAGCACTCAAAGAATTCAGACGCTAGGCCTTATGAAAGCTGTGTTTCGGGAAGCTATCGCTGGCGCTTTACTTGGGTTGCTGATGCTTTTATTTGTTGTCCCTTGCGCACTTTGGCTTGGGCAAGGTGATGAAGGTGTTTTAGTAGGAACTGCCGTGGGAATAAGTCTTCTTGCTATAACAACCCTTGCGGCAACTGCAGGGGCATCTCTTCCATTATTGTTTCAGAGAATGGGCTTAGACCCAGCATTGATGTCAGCTCCTTTTATTACTACAGCAACTGATGTTGCAGGTGTTTGGATTTATTTTGCAACAGCTTCTTGGCTATTAACAAGAATAGGAAACTAGCTCAATAAATAGGTATTTACACCTAAATCGATGAAAAATTAAGCCATTTTTTTGTGGTTTACAGTTCTTAATGATATTCTTTACAAAACTCAACAGAGTTGTCACCGTGACAAGCCCTCAAAGTACGCCCACCCAATCACCTGTGCTTACTCCAGTCAAGAAATCCATAGCTGAGGTTGACTTAGTGCGTTCCTATCTCAGAGATATTGGGAGAGTTCCACTTTTAACAAATGAGCAGGAAATTACATTAGGTCGCCAAGTACAAGATTTGATGCATCTTGAAAAGTTGGGAAAGGAGATAGAAAGTGCAAATGGCAAAAAACCTTCTAAGGAAGAATTGGCTAAAGATGCTGGAATAAAGATTGATGATTTACTGAAGACATTTCGGAGAGGAAATCGTGCCAAAGAGAGAATGGTTGCAGCTAATTTACGATTAGTAGTAAGCGTTGCGAAAAAATATACAAAGAGGAATATGGAACTTCTTGATTTAATCCAAGAAGGCACAATCGGTCTTGTTCGAGGTGTTGAAAAATTTGATCCAGCAAGAGGATATAAATTTTCAACATATGCTTATTGGTGGATTCGGCAGGGAATAACACGTGCTATTGCTGAAAAAAGCCGAATTATTCGTTTGCCAATTCATATCACAGAGGTCCTCAATAAATTAAAGAAAGGGCAAAGAGAGTTGAGCCAGCAGTT
>NHGH02000024.1 GCA_002172355.2 Euryarchaeota archaeon TMED132 | reverse complement strand
TAGATGCAACATGGTCTAGTTCAATGAGTGGTTCTCAAAGTGGAAAGACAAGCGGATGGCTTGGAATGCCTGGTACTGCTACAAATCAACTTAATACTGAATATCTCCAAAGGGATGATTTCTATGATGGAGATGGATGCTATACTTTTGAGGTGACTGTAACCAATACATTTGCTCCTGCAGGAGGGTCAACAACACAAGTTTCATCAGACTCATGGAACATCGAGTGGGACAATGAAAATTCTGGCGGTTCTGGCACAAATAACGAAATGACTACCTGTTGATTAAGTTCAATCCATTTAGATTGAATCTTCTTCATTAGAATCTTCTTCAGCATCATCTTGTTCATCTGATTCATCCAATATTTCATCATCATATAGTTTCTCTTCAGAGTCGTCTTCTGTATTAGATAGGTTTGCAGCACTTCGTTTTGTAAATACTACTGTTCCTGTTAGTATGAATACTAATATTGCCCCATAGAGGATAATAGGGGCATCTTCGGTTTCCTCAGCATCCTTGAATGAGATCTCGCTGGAAGTTGCTCCNGATGAAGATGTTAGTGTACTAGCAAGTGAATTGAATCCTGTTGGTACTAGAGCCTTACAAGTTAACGCCTTGCTCCCTGAAGCATTTGCCCACCAAGTGGTTGGGATCTTCTTAGTTTCATCAACTTCAAGAGATACTAGTAAAGTGGTAGTATCTGCAAGGTCGTCTCCTTCATAGCATCNAATGTTAGTCTTAACTGGAGCATCTCCTGTATTACTGACCGTGACCATTACTCCAAGTCCTTTGTTAGCAGTTCCTGAAGTATCTTCTGCAACAACTGAATCTATTGAAACAAATGGCAAGTCAATAGATACTTCATGATATGGTGTAGTTGGTGCAGGGTCAATTAGGATATCATAACCCTCACTCCAAGTTGTAACTCCTCCGTTTAGGGTGATTAATACCTCTGAATCTTCTGAGCCGTAAACACCATTTCCATCAACCCATTCTATGATTCTTCTAGCTTCAGATGTACCTAAATCAACACGGCCATTTTCGTCTAGAATATTGTCTCCATTATCACCGCTCCAACCGATTCCCTCGAAGTGAACAGTTGCACCAGCGTCCATTAGGTTAGTTTGAATGACTCGCTGTGAAAGTAATCTTATCCAAGAATCAGTAGTTCCACCAGTTCCAGTCATTGTATNGACATCATAACTGATAACCGCGGCATCATGTAAGATGATATCTTCATCGGTTCTACTACCAATAATGGAACTTGTTTCAGCAGTAAGTGACGTTCCATTTTTTACATTGATTGGAGCGCTACCTATCAGCGTACTATTTTCGAAATTACATNCACCNGAGCAANNAATNTNNGCACCNTGGAANTCNCCNCCCATTGANTTCATNNNACCNTCAACNNTNACNCNNAATGANGGNTCTCCTTTCCAAGCAATACTAGAACCTGTGTGGATAATGTCCTCTGCTCTAATCGTTTGAATGACTCCATTGACATCTCGAGATTGAATGGTTGAAATTTCTGGTAGAATGAATGAGTAAATCTCGAAAGTAATATTAAATGGAGTTCCGTTAAAAGTCATATCAATTTCTACTTTATCCTTGNCTAGNNATATTNGTCTTNNCATCNCCNATNGTNATNTTNCAGTATTGAGTGGTAAANAAGTCGAAGTTAATTATCAATTNTCCTTCACCAGTTAGGCTTCCAAAATCAGCATTGATTACACTCTCATCATCAACCCTCAATACGGCGTTTAGATTTTCTCCGATCAGTTTGCCATTCAAGTCNAATACTCCACCTTCTTCAACTAAAATCGAAGATTGGTCGGCAACTGTTATGTCGCCATTAACTGTTAAAACCGCTCCATTAGAAATAATGACATCTCCGTCCAATGGTCCGTCTGATGCCCATATCTCACTACTAGAAATCGTATTTGTAGAACCATCGGTATGAGGATTCGAAGAGACATTAGTCAGTGCAGAAAGGCTGGTAAGCATTAGCAGAATTGTGATGAGTATTACTCTTCGCATGATAGATACTCGAAGTAACCATTCATCAATGCTTCTCCTACAAGTAGTAAAAAGCAGCCATTAGTATGGAACATCTTTCCAGCCAATGGCATATCCAATCAGATTAAATGAACGATGAAGTACAGGAGTGACCAAAACTAAAACAAGCATTGGCAAAATTAAATCATTAGATGATAATAACGAATTCCCAAGGAATAATTGGCCCCATAGAAATACCATTATTGCGAATGGTAATGTGTCTAGAAGTGGTGCTTTAGAAGAGATTTCTCCTTCTCTTTTCAGACCACGTCTTCGCTTTACAAATGAACCAGTACTATCACCAAGTAAGCAAGCGAATCCAAGGAAAGTACCAAGGATGAAAGCCGAAAACATATCTCCGCCAATATCAAACCATGTTCCTTCAAATCCAGTTAATGGATGTACGAAAATACCAGAGTCGATATTGGAAGCATTTGGTACATCACCCATCAATGATACGATGAGCATACATAGGACTCCTGATGTCATTGAACCACCTATCAGTCCATTCCATGTTTTACCATCACCAAGAATTCTGTTGCCATCTTTCCAATTTCGCCCACCATCGATAGGCCAAGGACCATAGCCAGTTTTAGGAAGCCATTTACCCCACATCATAGCGAAAGTATTTGCTAAAAATCCTGGTAGATATAACCACAAAGTCATCAAACAAAGAGATAAAAATCCTATGTCTAAAGCAACATCGTTTACACTTTCCATACANTGGCCTATGTTGTAAGGCACTTAACATTTGAGACATCTAGAATTATAAAATGACGCGATAGATTATCAAGTGCTTAGTGGAAGGGCAATCATGGGAGATAAGTCGGTACTTGTCATCGGAGGAGGGGGTCGCGAACACTCTCTTTGTTTAGAACTGAATAACTCGCAAAATGTCAAACAAGTACACTGCTGTCCAGGTAATGCCGGGACAGAGATGATAGCGACAAATCATAACTTAGNACTCTCAGATGTGCATTCTGTCGTATCTCTGGTGAAAAAGTTACAGGTTGATTTAGTTGTAGTAGGTCCAGAAGCGCCTCTATGCGATGGTTTGGCTGATGAATTAAATGCTATAGGAATCCCTTGTTTCGGGCCTTCAAAGGAATTAGCCAATCTTGAAGGTTCCAAACTNTATGCAAAAGAAATAATGANCAAGGTTGGGGTTCCAACCGCCAGTTATCATATTTTGTCGCAAGATTCGGACATAGATTCCGCTCTCGATGATTTTTCAGACAATCCATGGGTTGTAAAAAGAGATGTTTTAGCTGGAGGTAAAGGCGTAGTAGTGACTTCTAATAGAGAGGAAGCAAAAAATTTCATTCTCNCATCGATNAATTCCGATGGAAAAGTTTTGCTTGAAGAATTTCTACCNGGTGAAGAAGCAAGTATGCTTGTGGTAATGGATGGAAGTGATTTTGTTTGCTTACCAGCCAGCCAAGACCATAAAAGAGCATTCGATGGNGATTTAGGTCCAAATACTGGTGGCATGGGTGCATACTGTCCAGCTCCAGTGGTTACTGCTGAAGTAAAATCAAAAGCGATATCAAGGATAGTAAAACCCATGCATGATTACCTATCGTCTTTGGATGTCCCCTATCGAGGAGTACTTTACGTTGGACTGATGATTACTGAATCTGGTGACCCCAATGTTGTAGAATTCAATGTCCGATTTGGGGACCCAGAATGTCAAATAACCCTTCCTTTGATAGAATCAGATATCTTTGAATTACTTCATAGCGCATCAGTAGATAAATTATCTACAATTGAAGTTAAATTTTCCAATATGCATACCTTGACAGTTGTTTTAGCAGCCGAAGGATATCCGTCAAACCCCGTCAAAGGAAGAATTATCACTGGTTTACTAGATTCCAAGGTCGAAGGATCTTGGATAAACCACGCAGGTACCGAATTAAATCAAAANGGCGAGATTATCTCAACTGGTGGAAGAGTCTTATCTTGCAGTGCAAAAGGTGAATCTCTAAATGATGCAGCCAAGCGAGCCTATCAATTATTGAATATGATTGATCTTGAAGGGTCTCACTACAGGACTGATATCGGATTTAGGGCGCTGTAATTTTTTCTATCCGGCGGACTCTAAGGTCGAAAATATTATCCTGATTTAACCCCCAAAATCAAAGTACTGCGTCTAAAATGCTATATGTCTGCGTGCGTCATCATTAAAAGATGACCCAAAGTGGCGAAGTCGCTTCAGCCTTCAGGCTGTCGCGAAAACAAGACAGAGGGAAAAAAAATGGAAGAAAAAATAGGTAGTCCGCGAACATCTCCGGCACCACTGTTAGGTTGGCTTATTGCCCCCCTTGCAGTATTGCTGGCAATCGCAGCCATCAAGGTCGCAGGCATTAGCTTCGATCTGGATTTAGACAACATGATGCCGATGCTAGTAATCGTCGTCGCAGGAATTTTGGGTACAGTTCCACGTATCCTAAAAAACAACGATATGATTCCTTTTGGTCCATCTACACTTTCCCTCGCAACACTCGGTGTTGCCATGGTTGGACATCAAGCAATCACTCACCTTTCTGATTTAGGTGCATTTACTGCTCTTCAATTCTTAGTTGTCACATTTGTGGTTTACTACTTTGACTCAAGGGCTCGCTATGAGTGGTCAACGGTGACCATTTTCACAGCGATTGGTGTTAATATTGGAATGGTCGCTTCAAATTTCTACAATGGTGAATTAACAACTATTTTTGAGAGATCTGAAGGCGGTTTCGTATCAACTCTCAATCTACAAAGACAAGCATTGGGTTACATCTTTTTCAGTTACTTGATGATATTCCTGTTGTTGGGATTACTAGTTGCAGTTTTGTCTAGAGGCATTCTAAATGCTGAAAGCGAAGAAGGATGGTTTGGAAAGATTAAGTCCGCTAATGGGCTTTGGAACAAATCAACACTTCCTCTTCAAATTGCAATATTGGTTTGGATTCTAGCACATATGGCGAGTCTTTGGCACTTTGATTCAGTTGAGATGTATGATAAACTCGGAATTACTAGTGAACCTGATTATCATGGTCACTTTGGGTTTTGGGCAGCTTTCTTTACAGGTATTGTAGCATTTATTGTTGCAGGAATGGTTTCAGAAAGATGGCATACAAGGGCTATGCTTCTTGGTTCCATGTGGGGCCTATACCAAGTTTCATCTTGGTATGAAAAAGGAATGTGGCAAGCAGATCAACTCGACGGTACATGGGGTGCTCTAATTTGGTTAGGTATTACTTTCTTTATCTGTGTAGGAATTTACATGATTTCAACCCATGAAAAGTGGGGTGGATGGTCAAACAAGGAAGACCACGAAATGAGTGGTGCTAGAAAATTCTGGAACGCTCACTGGTCCAGTGTCATGATTGGAATGGCATTCTTCTTTGGTTTGGTAATTCGTATGCAATGGTATCTTGTTCCTTCAATGAATGCCTACGGAACAGGTAACTGGGATATGACCGGTGGTTCTGATCCTTGGTACATGAAGAGAGTTGTCGATTATATTTTAGCTAATGAAGCACATTTAATCATGGATGCAGATAGGGCTTATCCACTAGGTGGAGTCAACCCAAGACCTCCATTATTCACATGGTCAATTGCTATTATTGCTATGCTACTTGAACCAATGTTGGGCGATGATGCGGTATGGTATGCAATGCTAGGTCTCCCGGCTGTATATGGTGCTTTGACAATTTTCCCAATTGCAACTATTGCTAAAGACCACTTCGGTAAGTCTACTGCAGTTGTAGCAGCATGGCTTATCTCTTTCATGCCTGCTCACGTTAGTCACTCAACATGGGCTCTTGCAGATCACGATGCTTTTGTTATGCTATTCATCTCGTTAGGTTTCATGTACTGGATGAAGGCAATGAAGTATTCTGGTTCAGATAGAATAACTAGAAATTCATCTCCTAAGATTTCTTCAATTCTAACATCCTTCGGTACAGTTGCTCGAGAACGTAAGGCAGCTATGTCCTTTGCAATTCTAGCAGGTGTTTCCTTTGGAGTAGCATCGTTAGGATGGAAAGGGTTTGTCGTGGGACCGAGCATATTGTTCCTGGCTTATTTCGTTCAAGTCGCTTTGAATATGTTCAGAAGAAGAGATTCAACGACAATAAATACACTATTTTTGACAATGCTAGGTGTCAATCTACTGATGGCAATACCGTTCTATGGACATCCTCAGTTCGATTTGATATTCAATGGAACGGGCTTACAACCATTCATGTTTGTACTAGGTTTCTCAGTTGTAATCGCATACATTACAACAGGATTTAGAGATAAACCTTGGTTGTTGGTACTTGGAACTCTAACGGTTGCTGCAATGGTCTTCTTTAGCATCCTATGGGCGTTAAAGCAACTTGATATTTCTAATGCATGGGATGTTCTGTTCACTGGTAGTGGATATTTCACCAAGACCAAGATTTTTGGAACTGTTGCTGAAGCAAATGCTCCAGATAGAGGTCAACTATTTGCTCAACTTGGTCCAATAGTTCTAGTTCTTGCACTGACAATGGGTATCTACAGTCTTTGGTCTGCTCTAAGAACAAGGAATCAATCACACCTTGTTTTCGGAATTTGGATTTTTGCAGCTACNTACATGGCATGGACTGCTGCAAGATTCATGTTTAATGCAACACCTGCAGTAGCAGTACTTGGTGCATGGGGAATTACCGCTCTATGGCGTAAAGCCAATTGGGAAGGTTTGCAAAAAGCATGGAAGAAACATGGAATCCGCACACCAGCAGACAGAATTTCGGGTGCTAGGAAGGCTGTATGGAGAACACCTTCATTCTCAGCAATTTTATTGATTATTGTTCTACTTGGTGGTCAACAGTTTACCTATGGTCTAGACGCTGCAATACCAAGTTCAGTAGAGTCTGAAGACGAACTTGACGAAACTATATTCAATATGATTCCTGATGCTCTTCGTTGGGAACTAGCAGGATTCTCAATACTGGATAGTAGTTCATACTCAGGTAACTGGTATCTTGGTTCATTTGGTTCAGGTTTCAATGACCAGGGCTGGAATGGAGCCTATGAATGGCTTGCCAATCAAGATGCACAGGATGCTTACTCTGATAAGCCAGCATTCGTATCTTGGTGGGATTATGGATTCCAAGCACTTGATACCGGTGAACACCCTTCAGTTTCAGATAACTTCCAGTCGGGAATTCCTGCTTCTGGAAATATGTTGCTAGCAAGAAATCAAGATGACTTAATTTCAATGTTCATTTGGCAATTGGCTCAAGGTGACATGAGTTACTCCGATTCTAATGGAGATGGATATGAATTGACTTCTGGATTTGAAAATGTATTAGACGACCATCTTTCAGCAGAACAATTAGAATTATTCCAATCCTCTCAACAAAATGTAGATTATGATGACATGAAAGAAATGATTGATGACTATTCATTCAAGGTAATTCAAACGAACCGGGAAGTAGTCATGGCAGAAGGGCATCATAGAACCGATGGAATTGCAGATACTTCCGAAACTTATTGGAGAATTTATGAAGATGGCGAAAGACTTCTTTGTGACGTTGTAGTTTCCACATCATGTAGTGATGGAGATTGGTCTAGTTTCGATGATGCTAATTTGACATTCAACAATGAAGTACGTTCTGGACAAGAATCAACCTATGATACCACACATTATATCTTTGGTGAATATTGGTACACAGAAGATTTAATGTCTGAGTTTTCCTCAGTATCTACACACATTCATCGAAAGAATGCTAGACTTGCACTAGCGGTTCAAATGTTATCAGATAGCCTTGATTCCGATGGAATTACTGACCTTTACCATGATTTGATTGGACTTGAAATTTATAGTGTTCAGGACTATGAGGGTCTACCGGGTGAAATGATTTCTCGAGACCACGAAATTAGATATTTCGCAATAGATAACAGACTTTATCCAAGAGCTGGTAAATATACACAAGACTACAATTACAATCAAGGTCAACCAATGGGTATCTTTGGAGCTCCGACAATTCTAAGCGGACAAGATATTTCTACATACATGGATGAAGTTTATGAAACCACAAGAGGAGGAATTCCTCAAGAACTTACTCGTGAACAGGTAGACGAAGCAATGACTGATGATTTCCTTGACCAACAAGCAGGTCTGGACGTTGACCCTCTACAAGTAGAAGATGTAAGAGTAGATCATAATCCAGCATTCTTTGACACAATGCTCTCACGTGCATATGTCGGATATGGGGCATCATCATTAGGAGTCAGTGTAGACTTGAGTAATCCTCAACCATCACAACACTTTGGCCAATCAGGAACTCCGGGAAGTTATTTGCAACAGGCTTTACCTATGCCTGGTGCAATGATGAATCATTTCGTAATCGCTAACTGGTATAATGAAGACTCTAATCTTTCATTCGGTCAAACAAATACTCTTGTTAAGATTTTGAAGTATTATTCTGGTGCTGAAGTTTCAGGTCAAGTTACAATGTCTGATACAGGAGAGCCTATTCCAGGAGCTAGACTACTTGTCGAGAGAGATGCTTTCTCCGGTGAAGGTTCAGAAGATTTGGACAATGATACTTACTGGATTCCAATTGGATTCACTGATGCTGATGAGGATGGAAAGTGGTCTTTTGATGCTCCAGCAGGTAAGATTCGTGTCAGTGCATTTACTGGCACTCTAAACTTTACCACTGCTAGAGACTCAATTGTCGATGGTTCATTCGCTCAGAATTTGAATGATGTATTGAATGAATTTAATGAAGATAGAACAGTCAATGAAGTCACTGCAATTCTAGGAAATGTTGCTAATATGACTTGGTTAGGTGAGGTTCAAATGAATGTCACAGGCGAGCAAGCCAACAGAACTGAGTTAGTTACAGAAACTATGGATATTCAAGTATCCAGTTCAGGAATTTCCGGAATGGTAACATGGACAGGTGATGAATTATTCAATGGAGAACCTTTGGTAAATACTGATATCGTTTTACGTAGTGCTTTTGGAATTTCAGATGAAGTTACTATGACTACTACAAATGGTTCTTTCACTACTGATGAAACTAGAATTATCCAGGGTACTGGAGAAGTGACATTTACCGAAAACGGTACCTTTGTTAGCGAAGGTATCGCATCTGCAGTTGACTTTTCAGGTACATTTACTAGAAATGTCAACGAAGGAAGAACCTTTGTTGCTAACGGTACTTGGGATGGTGCTGGAACAATTAAGGCATCATGGATTAATCTAGAAAGTTCTGAAATTCCAGCATGTGATGTTGATCCTAATGATAGTACTAATGTCTCTATGCCTGTTAATCAAACAGTTTGTTTGAAAGATGATTCAGATTCATTACCTATCTATATGATAGATGGTGTTGTTGAAGCTGATGGTAGGTTCACTTCCCAGGCTAATACTATTCTTATTCAAGAGATTGAACTATCATCCTTTGAAGGAATTGGAACATTTGAAGGAACTGGAACATTCAATGGAACTGGCCAGTTTACTGGAATTGGAGAGTTCTCAGGTGAATTGGTTAAACCAGGTTCATTCTATCAAACTGGACTAGTCCCAGGCGATTATGAGGTATTTGCACAATTAGATAATGGTCGCGAGGTCAAATTACCTCAGATAATTAGTGTTGGACTCAATCCAAGTTATGATATTGAGATGACAATACCAGGTTCCGTACTCCGTGGTAATATTACTGACATTGAAGGTAATGTTATGGATAATATAACCTTTGAATGGAATGATTTATTGTTGGATAATGGATTTTCAGAAATACTAACTAACTCTACAGGTGGATATAACTTCGGTCCTATTTCCACAGGGGAATACCAAGTTAGAATAGACTTAGATAATGACACATTCTTTGAAATTAACCAAACCATATCTGTAGGTAATGTATCTAGTACATTATCTCCTATCTCGGTTATTCCTGATATGTATGACCTGACGGTTCAACTAACATCTCCAGTTAATGATTCGAATGGTGAAGATTTACTGTCANTAGATAATCGTAGTCTTGACTTGGCCTCTGAATTAGGTACTTTAGTTACTGTTCATAGTGATGAAAATGGTGTCATTGAGGCTGAACTATTACCTGGGAAATACAGCCTATTTGATTCTAATTCTGAAGAATTCCTATTATTCGAATCATTTGAATTAGTTGATGAAGACTTATCGATTACCATGGACTATTCNATCTCATCAACTGTTTCAGGACAATTAATGGTATANACTNCCGACTTTGACCAAAATTGGACAACAGAAGAAGCAGAGAATAATAGTACTGCTGCAAGTAATGTTAACATCGTATTNTCTTCTGGTGATTTGACATTAGAGGCNATTTCAGATATTGAAGGTAATTTCACTATTAATCTACCAGGAGACNTAAGTTTCCAGATGATTGCATCAAGTACAGGAAACTTTGGTGGTAGTACATATTTTGCTATTGATAACTCAACAACTGTTGAACTAGGTTCGATTTATTTAGAACAACTTCAATCGGTATCAGGTGTTTTGTATGCTTATGATAATAACTCAACTTGGGATTATTCAATGTTTGAGGATTATTTACCAACTGTTACTGTGACAAATGGCGATGGNGTTCAATGGAATTCACAAGTTTCAGAAGCAGGTATTTTCAGTTTGTCTTTGTCTAAAGATACTTATGATGTAACTATTGATGATGAAACACTTAGTGTTTCACCATTGATTGGTCATGTGGTGACCGATAATTTCACCACAAACTCAGTTGAACTTATTGCTAATCCCGAGGCAAAATCAGTTAAATTCAATGTTTTCATTGATTCTGCCGATAATGATTCATTTGAGTTTGGAATCCCTGTTAATTCTAACTTTACTGTCAGTAGTGCGCTTTTGAGTGAGGGTATCATCAATGTGACAGCATCAAACTACACAGCAGTTGGAGAAGTTTTCTTGGAGTTATTACCAGGTAAGTACATTATTGCAGTTGAAAATAATCCTGCTGATTCAGAAAATGCTAGTGATTTCAATGATATGTATATTACAACAGAAATATTTGTTTCATTAGGTGATGACCAGAAAAATCAATCGATTTCGTTTGCTAATCAGTGGTTAGTTGAGGGTGTTCTTAAGGATCACAATGGTAATGAAATGAAGGCTGATTTCTCTCTGTACAATGAGTCAAGAAATGATTGGCATGACCTCTCCAGCAGTTTGACAGGAGAATTCTCCTCTTATGTTGAAGCAGGTGATTGGGTTGTTATCGTTTCTCCAATTGTTGGTGAAAATAATACTACTCTACTTAGAATGCCATTGACAGTCAGTGATGATTCAGCACTACGTACTGGGATNGACCTTCAAATNGTTAATTCAATGCAGATTAATTTACAACTACTGGAAAACTTAACCGATAGCCCNATAGAAAACACTAGAGTTATTGCAGTCAGTAATGATGGATTTGGTAATGTTACCCTAAAGTCTTCGGACATCAATGGAAACATTTCAGATGACTTAATGCCAGGTTCATGGAGTTTATTCTTGGATAATGTTGGTGCAAATCGCTCGCTATCCTTAGATACCTATGAGTCACCATTCACTATTGCTGATGCGGTTGATGGTTCAGTTGACTTAGATACTGTTCATGCTGATGTAACAGTCCTGATTGAAGGAACAGTTTACTGGGACTCTGATGGTGATAATGTCGATCTAGCTGATGAATGGATTGTTGGCGCTAATTTGACAGTAAGTAGNATCTCATCAGGGTTTAGTGAAGTAGTTACAACAAATGAAGATGGAAATTGGGAATTATTTGTACCTATCAGAGATGTTTACAATGTCACAGTTGAAAAATTAGGCTATGGGACAGTATTCTTTGAGATGGAAAATGAATCAGGCTTTGCTGTTGAAGATTATGCAGTGGTTCAAGATATATTGATGGAAGCTGACAATGTTGATGTAAGTGGAACTATTCAAACATCACTTTCAAGTCCAGAAAATCATCTTGATGGAGCATCAATAATGCTTTATCCAAGTTCAGAATCAGAATTCGAACCAATAAGTGTTGTAGGTACTTATCTTGATGGCACACTTTCATGGAATGAAACAATAACACCTGGAAAGTGGACAGTTGTAGTTCAAAGTCCAAATGTCGATGATAATGGTGGAGGAGTTGCAGTAGGATACTTGAATGCAGATATCTCCAGCGGTGGCGTGCTTGAAATGAATATGTCTACTGGTGGTTGGGTTGAGATCTCTACAAATTGGGAAGATGTTAAACTGGACAACTATCATACTGGTTCTTCAGATACAGTTGGCTACGCAATGATTCAATCAGATGTGGAAGTGACATTCGACTTGAGCCTNGGTGCAAGTTGGAATTATACTGTTGACTCTAATGGTGAAATAAGAGTTCTAATGCCATTAGGNGTAGTTGANTTGACATCAGAATTCTCAACTATCCAACACGAAAGAAATCTTTCAATGGACTATTCCTTTACATCTTCACCAACAGTTGAACAGGGAATTTTAGATATCACAATGGATTATTCTCGTAGAATTAATTCTAAGACTTCCATGGAGATCGATATAACTTCAATTGTCAATGCTACATTTAACAGCGCAGCAGAGCTAAATGCAATTGAAAATGAAGATGGTTACAAAACAATAGAGTTTGAAGTTGATACAATTTATGAAGGTACAGAAAGTAATGATGGTTTCGTAATAACAGGATCTGTAATGGCTAATATGGATTCTAACTTGTGGAGTATTGAATTCTACAATGGTACTGATTGGGTTACTTCTACAGAAGTAACAATGGGTATTGGCGAATCACTATCAGATAATTCAGTATCTAATACCAGCACAGTCAAGGCAAGAATCACTATGCCGAATGCAAGTTCTGCTTGGAGTTTCGATGATGGGCACCAGATTACTATTAGATTGGAGAATGATGGAGGAATCTCCAGTTCACAAAATATCAAGGTATTCATACCAGAAACTTATGGAATTGAAGTGACAGATATAGTAGAAGAAACAGGTGTTTCACCTGGTGGAACAGCTACTTTCTCCTTTACCATAACCAACACAGGTAACGGAAATGATAACATAAAGATTGAACAAACCAATTCTCTTGGTACAGGTTGGGAAATTGCTCCTGGATTAACTTACTTGAATATCACTAAGGATGACTTTAGAAGCCAGACTTTCACAGTTTATGCACCTTCAGATTTCACATCTGGTGAGGTTCAAGCATGGATTACGGTCTCGAGTGAAGATGGAATAACCAACACCACGGTAGAAGTCGATATTTATTCAGCAAGAATTTCTCTGAGCGTTGAACAATCATCAGTAAATGAAAAGTCATATCAAAATGAAATTGGAGGCGGAGAATTAATTATCCCTGTTGAGAATTCAGGATTTAGATCTGCCGGCACAGTAGTAGTTTATGCTAACAGAACTGATGATGCAGGCGTGACGCTTGAATCATTCACTCCTCAAACTATTTCGGTCGGCGCTGGTCAAACAGTAGATGCAGTGTTCCAATTGAATGCTACTTCTAAGATTGATCAACGTTACTTAGTTAGTGTTGATGTCCAAGGCGATGATGTCAATTTCACTTCAAATACAGTCGAACCGTTTGATTTTGACCTTCCAACTAAACTGAATGTTGAAGAAGATACGTCTGTTTGGCTAATGGTGATTATCTTTGCATTAACTATTCTTGTCGCTTACGGTGGTTTGAAGGTTGCAAGAAACAAATCATCTACGAGATTCTGATTTGAGACAAGCCATTAAATGCTTATCTCGGTCATAGAGACTCAGTGGTGCTGATTTGAGTAGTTTGGATAATGTCGAACTTCTTCCTGAACCGGAAGATGACAGGATTCTTTCTGCAATTGACCCATCTGTGGTTGGTTTCCAAGACGAGTGGCGTTCAGAAGTTACTGGCTGGGCTCCAATGGTAGCAAAGCCCATACACCGTGTCAGAGGACGAAGATTTCTTTATACCAACATAACGTTATTTGCAATCCTAGTGACATTGATGCTCTGGGTTTGGCAATCTGGATTTATGTTCATAGAATTGCCACCCCCAAAATCTGAGTGGGCAATTGAGCAAGCGGGTTTCGAAGATGACATTCTCGATGGATTGACTGGTGAAGGAGTTCGAGTTTGTATTGTTGATACAGGTATTGATATCTCTCATTCAGCATTCGAAGGTATTCAAGTTGTGTTTAAAGACATGATTTCAAATTCTGTAAGCCCTGTAGATTATGGCGTAATTGCCCATGGAACTTTAATGGCTGGAATACTTATTTCACAATCTCATCAAATGGGAGTTGCGCCAGGGATTACCCTTGGTGTTGTAGCAGCTTTGGATGATGATGGCTCCGGAATGAATACCGCAGGTGAACAGACAATTTCAGATGCCATCGAATGGTGTATTGAACAGTTTTCTGCCGATATTATTTCTCTTTCATTGGGTGGTGCTCAAACCGATGGTATGACAAGAGAAGGACCAAGTGTCTCTTCAACAAGAAAGGCACTAGATAGGGGTATTTTCGTTGTGGCAGCTGCTGGTAACGATGGTGGAAACGGTGATGATGGCCGCGTTTCGGTTCCAAGTAATGTCCCATTGGCCATTTCAGTGGGGGCATCTGCTGAAGGTGGAGAACTTTGGGTCAATAGTTCAAAAGGTAATCAAATAACATTTGATGGAGTTCAACGTATGCATCCAAATCAAAAGCCAGAGATTATAGCACCTGGTGTTGGAATAATAAGTACGGGTACAGAAGATTCTTGGTTCTCCAGTAGTGGCACTTCAGATTCAACTGTTTTTGTTACAGGAGCATTGGCCTTGATATTAGAAGACCAACCACAATTACGATCATCTGTCACTCAAGATAGTACCTGTATTGGCGAAGTCAAACAGTCATTACGACAAAGTGCTAGTGAGTCAATTTACCAACATGATGACGCATCTGGCTATGGTAATTTAGACGCAGGGGCTTGGTTAGAAGAAGTTAGAGCAATGCCTAATTGTTAATTTTAAATCATCAATTTTGATACTTTTCGTAAAAATTGATATTTTTAACCTATAAAAATTGATATTATAGCCTATTTTTGATACAATTAAACTCCCTTTAAGGGAGCAGTATTATATTCGTCCCATCAATGGGGAACTTAGAGGCCAAACAATGTCGAACAATAAGTCTGGAAAAAGTATCTCTTTAGTTATGCTATTAATTCTATCATCTTTAACTGGAATGTTAATACTGCCTAATTCATCTGCAGCAGGTATTAATCAAACCACCTCTGGTATCCTCAATGGTCAAGAAACGTGGTCTGGAACGCATACTCTTACCGGCAATGTNACGGTCGCTCCTGGAGCAAGTTTGGTGGTTAGTACNGGNACTACAGTAAATATTCCATATGGAAAGCACATTGATGTAGAAGGTGCCATATGTGTTGCATCTACTTCTTGTGGTGCTTCTTCAGATGGAAGTGCTTCCTCTAAGACTAGATTCACATGGACATTACCAACTGACTACACTATTCGTGGTTCATGTGTTGTCAGCATAGATACCGCTTGTGGAGGTGGAATGGTGATTAGAAATACAATTGACCAATCCAAGACTGGATTGAATCATATTACTTTCACAAATGCCTATGGTTTTGAAATGGGTGTAAATACATTAACCGGTATTTCTGCAAAATATTCTGCACTGGTGTTTGATGGTTCCAATACTAATGCAAATGGCTTAGAATTTAGTAATGTCAACGCAAGTAATATCCTACTGGTTGATTTAGCCAATCCTTCTATTACAGATTCAACACTNAATCTTGGTATAGATGATTATTCTATTGGAANATCCGCTGCTCTTTCAGCATATGGTGCTGGTGCCGGTATTTCTGATCCATTTACTGTATCTGGAGTGACTTTTACAGGTGATTCTGAAGGTACATGTGGTAATAATGGCAATGGTATTTCCATGGTNTATGTNGAGAATAGTTATTCTGATATTGATAACATCGATATCACTGATAACGGATATGGTTTGTTTTTCCAACAGTCGTCCGGGGAATTAACAAATTCAGCAGTCACAGTTAACTGTGCAGCAGTGGACACTAAAGGTCTCAAACAAACAGGAGATATTAAGCANACTTTGAAAATTGANAACAATGTATTCACTACAACTGACGGGGCTGGAATTACAGCTTATGACCAAGCCCAGATATCTGCATCAGGGAACACGATATCAGGTGCTGAGAGTGGTTCTGGTATTGCAATTCGTTCCTCAATCGCAACTTTAGAGAATAATATTGTTGGACCGATTGGCGGATATAATGGTCTTTGGATATATGGTACATCAGACGTCGTGGCAATAGGTAATACATTCTCAGATACAGCAAGAGAGCCAGTTGTTCATGGGGAATATCACTATCAAGATTCTGGATGGCCATCTATACAACCATCTGAATCTCGACTCTACATGGAAAATAATATAATTTCTAATAATTCTGGAACATGTAGTTCTCAAAAGATGTATGGTGGAGAATTCCAATGCCCTGCAATTCATATTTTCCGTAGTTCAGCTACTCTGTACAACAATACAGTTACAGACAGTGTAGGTGACGCTCTTAGAATTAAAGGTGGTATTGTTAATGTACAAGGTAATGTAATGCAAACCGAGAGTTTTGGAGTAAATATATCTCACCACGATGATAACTATGGAAATAAATATGGTTCAATAGGTTATTTTTCAGGAAATACTTACACTAATGCAACTCAAGTTTACAACATTACTGAATCAAGAGTAACAATTCAATCAGAGTATATTCCAGATGCTGGTGGAAATGAAATTTATCCTATTCAACTTAGATGGTTGAATTCAGAATGTCCTGCAGTTCAAAATGAATGTCTACAAGTTCCAGATACTTCTCAAATGCCACCAGTAGGTATGCCAATGTCTCTAGAATTAGTCAATAATTCTACAGTTTTATCATATGCTGGGTTACAAAATTTTGATACATCAAAGATTCATGTCCAAAACCAAAACTCAGCATGGGGAACTCAAGTAAGAGAGGGTGAATTAGTAAGATTCCAAATTAAAGCCTCGAATAGCAACGTTAACGAAGCGACGGTTTTAATCAAGAATTCTACTGGTTTCCCATTATATTCTCTAACTACAGATCAGTTTGGATACACTCCGGAAGTAACGCTACCAAGCGATTTCTACTTAGACAGAAATTGGAACAATCAAGTTGGCGAGCAAGGTGTAACAGTCGTCGTTGACCCTGGGCCACCAGCAAGTACCACAACTATGGATGAGAATACTTGTTCTGATGGGTATGATAATGATGGAGACACTCTTACTGATGCTGATGACCCAGATTGTGTATCGGGTAGAGAAATACCTTCATACAGTGTTGAGGCATATAAATTTGGAAAGGGTGTCTATGAATTCGACTTCACTTTAACAGGACCTATTGATGACATCATCAATTTGGACAACATGCCTCCTAGCGTTACATTGACTCAACCTGAATTTACCTCTTTTGCACGTACAGTTTCACTCAGTGGTTCAGCATGGGATGGAGAAGCACCACCATATGCTACAGACATAATTGCAATGCAGAAACAATTCGGTTATGTTGAGGAAGTTCAGATACAACCTCCTGGTTCTAGTCAATGGTATTCAGCAGTTGACACCTCAAATTCCGGCGGAGAAATTACACAAGAAAGTTATCCTTTCAGTACCTGGACATTCGATTGGGATATGTCAACATATCCTGAAGGTGAAGGCGATGTTACTTTCAAAGTACGTTCTTATGATGGTTTGGAATATTCTCCTCTAACTGTTAGAAAGTTCAAATTGAATCTTGAAGCTCCTTCGATAATAATCAATACACCATCTGATGGCCAATCACATTCTCCTAGTTCTTCTAAAGGCTCTGTAGTTTCATTTAGCGGAACTGCTTCAGACCAATATTCTGGAATTCAAGGAAGCGACATTCAAAAGATATGGTTCGAAATTAGAAATGAAGCAAATGGCCAAACATCCAAGTTCAGTATTAATGCAGAAGTTGGACAATCACTAACTGCATGGTCATATGATTGGGATTACTCAATCTATGAAACTGGTCAGTATACATTTACAATTTGGGCTGCCGATAGTGACTTCTGTATAATCGACTACAACGCAGATACTTGTGATGCTAAAAGTCTCGCAGTGAATATACAAAATGATAATTCAATACCAGGAATTGTGCTAGAAAGTATGTATGAATCTCAAGTTATTAGAGGAAGTGCTTCAACACCAATTAGTGGTTATGTGTGGGATAATGATGGTATAGTTACCAGAGTGGAAATTGATATTTATCAAGGAGGCAGAAATACTGGAAATTCCCCTACTAGCATTATTATTAGGCAAGACCAAATCGATTCAGGAGTGTTCAATAGTTCCTGGGATTTAACTAATGTTTGGAAAACTAACAGTCTGCCGCATAACTCGAATTATGAAATAGTTCTACGTTCCTTTGATGGTGAAGATTTCTCTGAAGAGGAATCTGTAACAATTACAATTGATAATTCTGTAGATAATCTGGCTCCAATCTTTGACCCATCGGGATGGGCTAATACGGTAAGTGTATATTGTGATGAGAATTCAAGAAATCTNAACCGTTGTGGAAAAGGCGCTGTATTCGACTTGAATAATTACTTCACAGACCCCGAAGGTGGTGTATTAGTCTTCGAAGTATATGATGACCCTAGTACTGAAATCGATAATTTTTATGATTCATATTTCTCGATATCGGTAGATGGAATTGCTACATATAATCCTTCAGCTTCCCGTTCAGACCAAATTAAAGATTGGTCATTGATCGATGTCAAATTTAAGGCTACAGATGCTAGTGAACTTGCAACACTTTCACGGCTCGTGGATATTGATGTTAATGCCATTAAGTTCACAGTTATTCGTGATAATGTTGATTCGATAGTGACTACCTCCGACCCGGCGTCTTTCTCTGGAGTAGGTTTGCCAAATAGTCTTGTTAAGGCCCGATTCGATTCTAGTTCAGGTCAAGAAATCAACTCTACTAGAGTACTTTCTGATGGAAGTTGGCAAATGTTCGTTACTACAAGTCAGTTGGGTTCAGCAGATTCCAGGCAAGTAGTTTTCGAAATGGATGGCCAGTTATTTAGTAGTACAAACGATAATGAAAATACCCAATTCTCTTTGGCTTTAACTTCGGAAGAAGAAAGTTCTAACCTTCTACTTATTATCATAATAATAGTAGTTGNACTAGCAGTTCTTGTTGGAGTTGGTGCATTCTTCTTCACATTTGAAGAAGAACTTGATGACCTAATTGAAGAAGGTTACAGCACTGAGCAAGCAGCTGACCCTTATGCTTGGGCTAAGTCGAAGAGTGTTCCNGAGATACCAGCAACTAATCAGCCAGTACAACAAATACAACCAGTCGTTCAACAACCAGTTCAACAAGTCCAACAGGTAGTTCAACAAGCAGCCTCTTCTCAGCATCCAGGATGGCTATGGGATGAAACAACAGGTCAATGGGTACCAGATCCAAACTACGTACCTGGTCAAAATTGAGGAATTAAAATGGTTTCAAATGCCAAACCTGGCGTTCAGGAAAGGATTCTTCTTCACTTGTTAGATTATTCTGATTACAAAAGTAGTGTAGAAGTACCTTTTTCACTTTCCCAAATGGGAATTGCAAATGCTGTTGCTATTGCTCGCTCCAATGTCCCTCGGGCTATTGCTGGATTGAAAGACCAAGGTTTACTCATAGAGAGGCAGGCTCACGTCAAGGGAGTATCTAGAAAACGTAAGGCGTATTTCTTGACAGATTCTGGAATGAATGTCGCTGAAGAAACTTGGAATGAACTTCGTAGTTTCCCTTTAAGATGTATTCTTGAAGATGGTCAAATTTCTAATACTAACCTTGGGGAAATAAATACAATTTTACCTTTCAGTATGCGCTCTGTCGATATAATTAGATATCTAGATGAAAATTGTATTTTAGATGTGAGAATGTTATCTGCTGACTTGATTGAAAGAGATTTATCTAAGCATGTAGAAAAGCAATTGGTCACATCACTTGGTGATTTACCACGTTTGAGGCATTTTTACGGTCGTGAAAAAGAACTTGATAATATGTGTAATCTTTTGGATGCTAGAGCGACAACTTTGATGATTCCAGGAATAGCAGGGATTGGTAAAACCACTATGGCATCTAAATTGATTGAGCGTTTCATGCACAGACGCAACTTATTTTATCACAGATGTCAAGATTGGGAGGGTTCTCGTTCATTCTTGGAGGCAATTGCAGATTGGTTAGCAAATATTGGAGATTCCACATTTGCCGATTATATCGCAACTACACCAATTCCTAAACCTGCAGATTCTGCAAGATTGCTTATTGATGCATTAGGAGGCGCTCCATCACTGATAGTTATCGATGATTTCCATAAAATTTCAGATACCACTCTTCATCAAACCTTCCAAGCAATGGCTTTGGGGCTGCTAGGTAGTGAGGAAGAAATCGGATTGGTTATGTTTTCTCGTTCATTCAAACCTGTAGTCCCTGCCAAAGATGCTGAAGGAAGAATTGCAAGTTTAGTACTGCCTTTGGATGGTTTAGATTCCGATTCAGGTCGTAAATTACTAAGTAGTTATGAGGACTTGGGTGAAGAGCAATGGTTGTATATCCATGGTATTTCTCGTGGTCATCCACTCGTTCTCGAATTGATTAATCGTGGTGCTTCCGCAGGAGCATTCCATGAAACACTAGAAAATTATGTTACTGTGGAAATATTTTCTAAATTGAGTGCAGAGCAGAAGAGACTCCTTTCAGCCTTGTCTATTTATCGTGAGCCAGTTCCATTAGGTGCTCTCGCTGAACAGAATTTAGATACCGATGAGTTAGATTCTCTAGTAGAGCAAGGATTAGCAAGACAAGTTGAAGCAGAAATTTATGATGTTCACGATTTAATTCGAGAATTCTTACTAAGAAGTTTAGATGACAAGATGAAAATCGAATCTCATTCGAAGTGTGCTGATTGGTACTCCAAAGCCAAGCAGACACCAGGTTTCACAGTTGAATTGATTTATCATTTGATTAATTCAAACTCGAATGAAGAGGCGGCAAAAATAATTGTTGAAGATGGTAGAGGACTAGTGGCACTTGGGCACATGGAACTATTAGGCTTGATGGAGAACATTGAATTATCTGATATCAAACTTGAATCAAAGACAAGAATCAATCAATTACAAGGTGAAATAATGGCTTTACTTGGTCGCTTTGAACATGCTAAAGAAGTATTCGATGAAGCACAGAGTGGAGCCCTTGAGTTGAAGAATATTCCAATACAAGCAGAAGTTTTGTCTGCATTAGCAGATATTGCTTTGAAGCAAGGTAATTTAGAAGATGCTCTATCAATGCATAATGAAGCATTGAAAAATTTCATTGAACTTGGTGACGCTAAGGGTGCAGCTAGAACTTACAACAATATGGGTTACTTACTTAGAAGAAAAAACGACCGTGCCAAGGCTTTGGAGTCTTACGGTGAAGTAGAGACAATTCTAGAACAGAATGATGATCTCGAGTTGATTTCTGCACAACTTATTCTAGCACGTTCTTTCCTTGATTTAGGGGAAACAGAACGAGCAAGAAAACATGCATTAGATGCATTTGAAAAGTCTGACAACTCCGAGAATCAGCAGATTCACGCTCGTGCTCAAGCGGTATTGGGACGTTATCATGCAAAAATTGGAGATCTAGACGTTGCGTCTCATCACTATTCGAATGCTCTAGAAGCAATGGGTGAAGAAGGAGATATTCTTTCAATGGTCGATATCACCATTTTACTGGGTGAAGTATTGCAAGATGCTGGACGGGTTGAAGAGGCTATGGAGCATTTCCGTGAAGCATTAATTATTGCCGAGGCCAATGATTTACGAATGCAGATTGGGGAATTATTAACACGATTAGGGACTGTTGCATCAGATAAGTCACGTAGAATGGAATATCTACAGAGGGCACTTTCTGTATTCCGAGAGTTAGGTGCTAAATCAAGAATGAAGGACGTTCAAACACAAGTCCATAACGCAGTAATGGGAAGATGATTACTGAGGCCTTTCTAGTTGAACACTAGTTATGCCATCTGAGTGAACAACCCATATTGTGCTAATTCCTGATAGTTTAACCTCGCCAGAATGCTGACCACTTCCAGCACCGGAAATTGAGACTTCTAAATCGAGATTACCAGAGCCATCTTCTAAAATAAGTAAATTATCTGTTAAACTTAGGGTGAATTGATTTTCATCCGCTTCTGTGGCGCGCCAATAAATCGATTCAGAATATTGAATGTCACCCATTCTACTTGCTTCATCTGCACGCTCAACTGCAGCTGCAATATCGCCTAAGTTTGCTTGTATTGCCTGCTCATTCCATCGTTCTCTTGTCGCTGTTTCAATGTCCCAAGCCCATAGGCTGAACATTGAAAGAAGTAGTACGCCGAGTAGAAATGTGAATATGTACCCTAGTTCAGTTGCGGCAGCGCTTGTATCTTTTCGGAGATTTGAGTTATTCATCCAATCACCTCTCTTACCATCACATCTAGAGATGAAATCTGTAATGAAAATTGAATAGGTTCACCGCTGGTGTGCCAAACTGCTTCTGAAGTTCCAATACTTGGGTCAGGAACCCACCCAACATAATCGGTCAGTAAGTCTAGTCTTCCAGGGTAAACAGCCCAATCTTCGCTTAATTCCAAACCATCTGATGCATCATTAGCAATTGCAGAACCATAAGGTTCAGACCATCCTCTTCTAACCTCATAAGCAATATCTGATGCAAGAGATTCTCTAGATGATAACTCGATATCTAATATCAGACTCCCTCCACCAATCACTCCTTCAGTAGACGGATGGAGTGAAGGGATAGTAGCAGCAAATCTAGGTCCTGGTCCTGAACGGTCAACTGGCTCACGAATTATTGTTGGATTGAATTCAGGATGATTTGTTACGATTGCCCCACCTGAGTATGCTACTTCCATACCTGTTATCGATGATGAGAATGAATAAGCCAGCCTAGATAGATGAAATACCCAAGATGTAGCAAGGTTAGAATGAGTAGATCCTCCTTCATGTCCAATCAAGGTAATCTTTAGACTTGCAGGGAAATTACCCTTCTTCCATGCTTCTATCACCTTGAAATTTTCTTGACCACTCATTGAATCCCATGGTAATTCTACAGTTATCCAACCACTGGCCATCATATTGACACTGCTGCATCTCTGAGCACCATCATGTGTTGCTTGCACAAGTCCACTATCCCCTGTTAAATGATGTACTTTTATCGGGTGTCCATCTGTGACAGTCATTTGGTGAGTTCCAGATGTAATTACTTGCATCATATTTTGTACTTGGTTGTCAATAGAACCTTCGATATCAGAATCTCCACTGATATTCCATTCACTTGAACTGCCAGCACGAGAAATCGATAGTGAATGGGTTTGAGAATCATTTGGGATAATTATTTCATGCAGAATTCCAGATGATGCTCCAGTATCAGAAGCAGGAATTAGATGAGCTCCTTTTGCGGGATTTCCTTGATTAGATACTTTCCATGTTGCAAAAACATCACCATCAGCATCTAACATTGGAGCCCCATTAATGCCTGCTGGAGGCCACGCTACAGTTGTAGAGCCAAGAGCAGCAACCGAAGTTCCTCCTCCACGCCACGTTATTGTGACACTATCAACTCCAGGATTAGTGAATTCCATTTTACCTTCGAGGGAAGGAGAAATGAATGAATGACCTAGATAATTTCCATCCTGACTAATTAGAGTTGTTGCTCCACTCAAATTATTAACTTCAGTTTGTAAAATCAATTGTGAATTAGTACTGGTGGTAATTCTTAATACCTCAGGTTGAGGTAGTATAAATTGATAGGTAAAAGAGACACCAGTTCTAAATTCTTCACTATCTATCGCATAGTGAGTTTCAGAAATAGTTGAAGATTCTATTTGAATTTGATTTGAATCCTCGCTAGTAATATGAATTCGACTTTCACCTGCCTCCATAGGTATGTTCCATGTCTTTCCAGTATTGTCAGTTGGAATTGCTTCTGTTGGTGCGATAAGAGAAGTTCCTCCTTCGCCTTTGGAATAAATTACTACCAATTCATGTGAAGAAGTTATTTCAGGATTACTATTTGATGTTAAGTCTACAAAAGTCGACTCATATATCTGCAAGTCTGCAGTTTGAANAACCTCTCCNTGATCAGTAATTCTNACTTCGACAGGTCCAAGAGGAATCGCTAAACCTGTTGATATGGCGATATTGGCGCTATCAGCCCAAGCCGGCGGAGTATAGATAAATGGTCTAGATGGACCTAGTCTTAGGTCATCAAAGCACACTGCTGAAGTGAAAGACTCGGGATGCTTTATTTCCAATGAGTTGTCAAAATCCAAGACACCTTTCATTCTAAAACTAGATTCATTTTGCCANGTTGATGAGTACCACATACCGCCACGGCTTACATCCCACTCTAGCGAACCATCCAGTGGAATTAGTTCTACTTGAGTTGCATCTCCTGGCATTCCATTTTCACTAAGTGATTCAGTTTGCTCAGCTAANATCATCATTTGTGCAGACATGTCTCCTCTTTCGATTGAGCCTTCCAATTCTTCTATAATTGGTACCATCGAAACTAACATTAAGCCAATAATGGAAACTACTCCACCAAATAGAAGAACGGTGGCAACTGCAGCGGAAACAGCCTCTTCATCTCTAATCGAGTTTAATTTCATTTCTGAACCACCACCTGTTGTATATTCACATCAAGATAAAGCGGAATTCCTTGTGTTTCAACAGTGATTCCATCGAAACCACTAGAGCGTTCATAAGGAACTAATCCGGTGAATGTATCCAATGTTCCTGAAGCACGATTTAGATAATAATCCGAAAGCCATAATTCATTATACTGCGGAGTGATTACTGCTGCTATTTCATTGGACATAGTGAATCGTAGATTNTAGCCCAATCCCGAAAATGGAGTNAAAGTTCCAGATGATAAAATATCAATGCCNAGTGTTGAAGAGATNCCCAGTGTACCATTTACTTCGATATTAGTGAGAAGTATAGAGATCCTGTATTCACCAGATGCCAATTCATCAAATTGAATATTCGGATATCGACTAATTTCCCATGGAGAGTTGGGAAAATGTTCGATTCTAGCACTATTAGCAATATTTATTTCATGCTCGCCAGATTCGAGCGTCGTGATGATCTTCAATCCCGATATTGGATAAGTAATACTGCGGTGAATAGGATTATCTTCACTATCATATACAGTTATCATTTTCCAACCTGAAGTGATTAAACCATAAGTCACAATAGACTCAGTTTGTGAGGCTATGAATGATTCTTCAAAGTATGACTCACTGGTGGTAATAGATACTTTGCGTGCGGTTTCATTAATCGAACTTATTCCTATCGAATTATCCGATATACTACGAATCGATATCTGGTCGGTTGAAACCATGTCCGCAGAAATTGTCCACAACTCAACATTACTTACACCTTGAAGGAGGGAGTTTTGCATGGATAATTTATGACGTATTCCAGTTCCATTCGGTGAATCTCCTACAACATCAATTCTATCTTCAATCCTATCAGCAATTCCAGTTGCTTTGTTCCAGTTGGTATTATCCTCGAAATCAGATAGATATGGGTTCAAAAATACCCATACGCCGCCCATGATACTAACGACCATTGCAAGCATCATTATCACCCCAAGAACTTCGCTAACTCCACGTTCATCTCGAGTGATATTATTGTCAAGTTTGGAGCGGCGAATACTTGACATGATACTCTCATGCTTCGGTATCATTTAGGCATTGACCTTGTCAAAGGTATTTTTTCAATGAATTCGAACATTTATTCATTNCTCAGATTTACTTTTTATCGTGACAACATTCTGATGCAAATCACCTTTTCCATTGACAAAATGAGTTTTCTCAGGACCATCTTGCAGAGAAATATCGATGTCCCCACTAAAAAAGTCACCAATGTGGTATAGTATTGTAGATTCAGCCAAATGTGGTGAATTATTTTTTTCGCTTAAGTGAGTTAGTACAATGCTTCGAGTATTATCAGTACAAACTTCTGCTAGAAATTCACCCGTTTGTTTATTGGAAAGGTGGCCGCCACGACTTCTNATCCTTTCTTTCAATGANTAAGGGTATGGACCGTTATTTAGTAAATCTTCATCATAATTGGCTTCAATAGAAATATGTTGGCAATTGTGAACATGTTTGACCAATTCATCAGTCCATGACCCTAAATCTGTAATTACAGCGGCTCTTTCACCACGATAATTGGCCACAAATGCGACATTATCAGCCCCGCTGTGAGGGACTGGAACGGTTAGAATTGACAAGTCATCTCCTATCTTAATCAAATCTAGAGAACCGAAATAAGTGGTTTTCATCGGGTCTAAATTTAGTTCCATCGCCGTTCTCTCGTTAGCTAGAACTTGGATTCCCCATTTCTTTTGGGCTATTGCAGCTCCTCCTCCATGGTCTCCATGGTGGTGACTAATCATTATACAATCAATGTCTGTTGGCGATAAGTTCATTCTTCCAAGTCGTTTTTCTAATTGCCTGCCGCTGAATCCTTGGTCAAGTAGTACACAAACACCACCAGCCTCTACCAAAGTAGAGTTCCCTCTACTTCCAGTACCAAGGTGCGTAATGCTCATTGCCATGCCAATCAATTAATGCGCATCGCGTACGGGTCTTGAATAAATCTATATTAATTCGATAAATAATGGAATTAATGGATAGATTCACATAATCGGTGGACAAATATAAGTTAATATCTAATAAATTGTATGAACATCGCTCCATCATGCTCTTAAGTGTAGAATGAGACAATCGATTTAGCGAAGCGTACGCTTTGTAGTGTGGAATGTAAATGCGTCGAAGCCAATCTACTCTTTTGATCACTGTTGCCGTTGTCGTAAGTTTACTTTTCATGTCGCAATTCCCTGTTATTTCCCCAGTTTCCAACGTCCACCCCGACTCTACTAATTTTGAAAAACCACCTACNACTGATTCCGATGGAGATGGGATTCCAGATGTTCATGAAGATATATTTGCAGAGTGGATTAATTTCACTGCAATAGACGGACGTTCAGTATCTATGCCTGGCATGGATAAAGACGATGCATCTGATGCTTTAGTAGATAATGACAAAGATGGATTGAATGCTACAGAAGAGTATTGTTGGCCATATCCCGCGATATGTATAGACCCCGGTTTTTCACGAGGATTGACTGGAGTTGTAGATGGTGAAGGTGTTAGAAGTTATTTGGACCCAAGAAGTTCAGATACTGATGGTGATGGAATGCCAGATGGATATGAGGCATACATGTGCTTAAGAATCGGCGGTTATGATTCTGTTTCTCAACGCTATGATTGTGATAGTTTTGACCCACTCAATGCGAGTGATATGTTAGAAGACCCAGATTATGATGGCTTCGATGTAAATCGAGATGGAATTCTTTCATCCACCGAGTGGTACACTTCATCTGAAGAATATAGTTTTGGTTCGCCGGCTAACCACACTACTGAGTTAGATGGCCTCTGGTGTATAGCAACTCTACCAGAGGGTTCGATTCTTACCAATTGGCCATATATCCCTACTGGTGCTAATGCAACTTTCCAGAATCTACTTTCAGCCTGTGCTACCGATTCAACAACTCAGATTGGTGAAGATATGTGGTTGGGTACAGACCCGTTGCTAGAAGATTCTGACCGATATAACTGGGATGGATATCTCTTGAGAAACATATATCCTTCTTTTGGTGATGGAATACCAGATGGTTGGGAAGTTCACTTTGGATTAGATCCTTTAAACAGAAGTAGTGCATTATTTGATGGTGATAACGATGGATGGGATTCAAATAGAGATGGTGTTTTATCCCCTGATGTAAGTAGAACTCCTACAGCGCTCAAGTTAGGAGAGCAACTTTCAAATCTTGAAGAGTATCTGATTTATGAGGATGATGGAAATAATGTTATGGCAGGTTTAAAATCTGTAATTTATGACGCTCATGAAGAATCATCTTTGTATCATTACCCTATCACTTTTGGAGCACAGAGTGAACCATATAGCATTCTTAATCATGATGTTCGAGGGATAGAAGTAGTTGACAAGATTGTGTATGTCACAACAAAATATGGATTGACTATTTTCGATTATGAAACTACATCCAGTGTTGATATTTGGATGCCCCAAGGTGTTGAACTATTTGATTCAGAATTNGTGTATGATGATGAGGAATTATATGCGATAGCATTTGCCTCAAGCATTGGTTTGGGAGTGGCTAGAATACAATTAGATGGTTTTACTGACTCTCTTAGTACATGGGATTGGTCTTCATCTGAATCTATCAGTTCTATAGCAACTCTTCAAATCTCCAGTTCCAATACTCATATTATTGGATTAGGTCATAATGGTTCAGGTAATGTCTTTGAAATAAGTAGTAGTGGCCTGATTGAGATTACCCATCCTATTGGAGAAGGAATTTCTAATTCATTATCACTTGTCAATACATCGGTTAATGACATTGAGCATGGATTAATGGACGGAGACTTAACACTATTTGTCGCTACAGATGTAGGTCTCATGCTTGTCAAAACTGATTCTGCCAGAGACTCGGCGACTCCTGAATGGCGGGGTTTCTTCTCGGNTGAAGATTTTGGCATCGATGCTTCAATCAATGAATTACGATTATTGTCAACTGGTTCGGNAGAAAATCCTGCTGAAATTAGGGATTTAATGCTGGATGGGCCATCAGCATCAAACCCCCAGGTACTATGGTTTGGAACACCTTCTGGTCTTCATCAACTGAAATTAATTGATGACATAATAATTCACAGCGGCCTTTTAGAAAATCCAGGCACTGATAAGATTCCTTCTAGGGAACTCAACGATGTTCATTCTATCTATTCTACAGGACAAGAAATCATCATTGGCTCGAATCATGGAACGTGGGCCCTTTCAGGTGATTACACTAATGTTTATCAGATTCTACAAGAAGAAACAATACCAGGTTCAATTGTTGAACTCGCTACCATAAGTATAGATGGTAACATGACTGTTTTTGGAGCTTCATCGCCAGGAAAATATTCAAATTTAGAATTGATTGACCCTGGGTCTAATGATTCTGATAGTGACGGGATTCCGGATGGTTGGGAACTAGGCAATGGTTTAGACCCTACCGACCCATGGGATGGATTGCTTGATTTCGATTTTGATGGAGTGGATTTAGACCAATCTGGCGACGGTGTCATTGAGCGTCTATGGACAAATATCGATGAATATCGCTACGAGGCTAGAACTCCGGAAGGGTATAATTCAACAAATCCACAAGTAGGAGATACTGATGGAGATGGCCTTAGTGATGGTGAAGAATACTTCGGCTTCTTTTATGAAAACTCCAATCTTTGGTGTCATTACAGTATCCAAATGGAATATATTTGTGATGACTCAGCAGGCCAATCTGCTAATGCAACTTATCTGGCTTTTTCCAATGTGGATTATGGCACGGATCCGACAAATCACGATTCAGACGGTGATGGAATGCCAGATGGATGGGAAATTGAAAATCGAAGATGGGTAGGTTCAACATTCACCGGAGGAAATAATTGGAGCCTTGACCCTAATAGGGCCGAAGATGCAACATGGGATGCAGACCAAGATGGACTGGTAAATCTATGTGAATACAAATGGTCATTGATTAGAATGCAGGCAATAGACGGTCTATTATTAGAATCACATGGTGAAACCTCATCTGCAGCATTAAATTGGTCAGTTTCCGACCCAAATAATATTGATTCTGATGGAGATTCTTTGCCTGATGGTTGGGAAGCAATTTACTCCTGTTCATGGGATTCTTCTAGGGTTGGAATCAATCCACTCAATGGGTCTGATGCTTTCAAGAACCCTGATGGTGATGGTTACGACATAAATCATGATGGTATACTTCAATCCAATGAACAATTCGTGAATTGGCTTGAATTCCATATCAGGACCGACTTATTCAATTCTACTCAAACATTCGATGGAGTTACAATACCGGATGGTTTTTCAACAGACTTGTTTGAAAATATCAGCTTTTTAGGTGTTCCTCAAGCAAACTTTGCTGAAAGGGCAGCAGGTTCCATATTAGCCTCGCAATTAGATGTCAGTTCAGGTTCTTGTGACCCACTTGATACTGATACCGATGATGATGGAATGCCCGATGGCTGGGAGATTTGGTTTGCTCGGTGGAATCTTCTGGAAGATAAATGGACACTAAATCCATTAGACCCGATCGACAGGTGGGATGATGCTGATGAAGATGGAATGACAAATTGGGAAGAATATAACTCAATTGCCCCTGAATATTCAGAAACAGATGAAAATCGAACCTCACCAAAGTGGTTTGTCACTACAATTGGTAGTGCATATGCATTCCAAGCTTGGGCAGGTATTCTGACCGATACTTCTTTTGGCTCTTTCATGAATGAATCCCAAGTTAATCTAACCGGTAGGACGGCAGACCCTAATAATCCAGATACAGATGGGGATGGTATAATCGATGGTTTAGAATTACTATTCACTACTTGGAATCTTTCTGCTCAAAAGTGGACTCTCAATCCACTTGATCCAAATGACGGTCTATTTGATTCTGATGAAGATGGAATCAATGACCTNCAAGAATTTGCTTTGGCTAATTCAAACCCTGACAATGGTATCGACCACCCTGAAGATGCACCCTTGATGCATATCGATGGTGACCTACTCCAGCCAACAGAGAAAGCTCAGAGAATATTTAATATTCTAATAACTAAAGAAACCCGAGGAAAACGGATGCTTAATGATTTCAATGATTGGCAAAATGGTGAGCCAGCAAATATATTCATCTCAGTATTAATGGGGATAACTGACCCAACAAACCCAGACACCGACGGCGATGGAATGTATGATGGATTCGAATATTGGTTTGCAGAGTGGAATCTCGAAGAAAACCTGTGGGGTATTAATCCGTTGATTGATGGTGATGTTCTGTTAGATTCCGATGATGACAGTTTTGATTGTGATGGCGATGGAAATATTTCTCTTGATGAACGGTTTTCTAATTTACGTGAATGGGAATCTCGGTCATGGGGTAAATACGATGAAAGAAATAATGTTCCGCAAGAAGTAGGAATCTTGAGTTTTGGAACCGATGCAATAAATGCTTACATGGAAGAAATGGGATATACATATTTCCAAGCTAGGAGTGGAGTTTACAATGATTTCATCGATAAAGGTCAAAAGAGTGCAGACCGAATGGACAAAATAAATGAATTAGATTTTGATAACTTTAATCGAACACTAATTGGAGTTGCTGACCCAACAAGTTCAGATTCAGATGGTGACTCAATTCCCGATGGATGGGAATATTGCTATGCAATTTATGGAATGCCAGATGTTACAACAGAAAACCATTGGGCAGCAAATCCAGTAAATCCTTTCGATGTAAATTATGATGGTGACCATGATGGATGGTATGACCGAACTTCATTCGATGTTCCTGCCACTCAGGGTGAGTGGGATGATAGAGATTTCACTCCTTATCAATTCATAATCCAATCCGGGCCAGGAAGTTTACCCTTCACTAACTTGATGGAATGGAATAATCAAACTAGGCCTGACCTAAATGATTCAGACGGGGATTCGATAACATTTAACACGGAACTTTCAGGTTCGCAAGTTGTATCTCACGATATTGACTATAACTTGTCAGACGGTCGAGAGGTGTTCAAGTATGGAACTAATCCGATGGATAATGACTCTGATGGTGATATGCTACCTGATTGGTATGAATATTCTATGGCTTGGAATGAATCGAATGATAATTTCAGTTCCTACTTACAGATTATGGTTCAGTGGATTGATGGAGAAACTGGAAATGAATGTGTAACTACTACCACTTCATGTTTGCCTCTTTCATTAAACGGAGGTGTATTATCTATACCAGAACTTGAATTTACTTGGTTCACGCTTGACCCTGCTGACCCAGTTGATGCAAATTATGACCCTGATATGGATGGAAACTGGGATTGTTCGGGTGCTGGATGTTCTTACACACCATACTCTAATTTCCAAGAATTTTTTATGATTTCAGATATTGATTTGACCTCTCCAAATGCGGTTAGATTAAGTCCGCTGATTTATCAAGGCCAACCAGTTGATGAATGGTGGCAATTTAGAGGATTTTTACTTGGCCTAGGGACTAGTGAGGAAGCAACAAAGAACTANTTGAAAATGGATCAGCAATCTTCTATTGACCCACGATACGTACTANTTATCGATGACAAAGATTCGGATTTCTTGATTCTTAATACTGCAGATGATGTAGTATTGACATCTGGTGAATGGACTGACCAGTGGGAGATTTACTATGTCAGTTCTCCTCTAACCTCACCGGTTAGAATTGTTGGAGAGCATGAATTTGGTTGGTATAATTTAGACCTTGATGATGACCATATTGCTGAAGGTTCAAACCCTATGCATTGGGATACAGATGGAGATTGGATTGTTGATTGGTTTGAGGTATTTGATGATGAAGAGGATGGAGTACGTGGTGATTCATCACCATTACGTTATGACTCCCGTCAAACAGGTTAGAGAATAGAAAAATAGCGGGGTGAGAATTTGAGAACAGAAAGGTCCAGTTTTTTGAAACCTTTTCTACTGATATTTATCATGTTCTTTACTCCTTTAACTCCGTTTGCAGATATACTAGTCGATGATGCTTCAGCAAATGGTGTCTCCAGGCACATATACCAATTCAGTGATGGAAGTACTGAGTATATGGCGTTATACCAAAATGGAAGAACGGATGATGGTGCTGAGATTTCTATTCCTAAAGGAGCTACTGTCAGTGATATTTCTATGACCTTATCCGGGGCATCATCAACCGGNTGGTCTGATATTTTAGTAGATGAAAGGTCTGAATGGATGGAAGGTGTTTCTGGTTTGACTGATTCTAGAAGTGGAGATTTAACACTCGCTCCTAACCAGATGAATAATTCCTTTTCACCACACGGGTTAGATGATGTAATTAGCAATGAATCAGATGCCTGGCTAGACAATGGTTCTTATTCCATTAGGCAACCTCATACTTCTAATTCTACAGAGAATCTATTTTCGATGCAAGTTAAGAAAACATCNTCTGCTTTGATAGCCCAGAGTCAAGGTGCAGTTCTAAAACATCATGACTGGCTATTTTTATCTACTTGGTCTTCTAAGCAATTTAGCAATATAGTTAAGCGATTATATCCGAATAATGCTACAGTTGAATCAACTATTTTACTGGAACAATCTACATGTACCCTGCCACANATGCCCTCATCTAGTTATTATTCTTATTATGGATTTCGNGATTGGACTGTAACCGATGACGAANGATTGTTTGGAATTTTATCCACTTATCGTTATCACTATACCTCAATTGCTCCAGCTGTAAATCACAGAATTTTAGAATTTGACATATCAAAGGATGATGTATGGACTTGTCTAGATTCTTATGATGTTTCACCACAATATAATGATTATACCGGAATTGCATATGACTCATCAAGAGATACAGTTTGGGTTTTACATAATTCACAACGTAGAATCGTATCTTATGAATTTGATGAAATGCAAACCGGTAGTTATACTCGTGGTTCTGAAATATATACTTANTTTTCATCCTCAGGTTCCTCATTTGAATGTGGAAAGACCGGACAGCAAGTTAGAGGTCTAGAGGTTAATGAATCGACATTTTTCATGCGATGCCAAAAAGGCACTTCAGGAAGTCAAAATAGAGATGTATTAGAAGCTTGGAAAATCACTGGAACTTCCGAAGTTTTAACTCCTCAATCAGATACTAAGCAGATTACAGTTCTGGGTTATGGTCTTCAGCATGATGGNTCTAGGCTGATAACTGTCGATTGTAGTTATTCTTCCTTCTCTTCTGTANCACTTCATTATCGTGAGTATGGTACTGGNACTACATACCCGACTATTCCAGCACCGGGAACNACNACATGGTATGGAGAGACTATTGCAACGAGTGACCCTGTTCTTTCAGTCAACATGGAGACATATTGGTCAGCATCATCTATAGGNGATCGGGTTGATTATTGGGTTTCAGCAGATAATGGTACACANTGGGAAGCAGTTACTTCACTTTCTACAATTCACTTCGCACATCCAGGGAACCAATTGATTTGGAAAGCTCAATTGATCGGNTCAACTGCGGTTTCCTGGTGGGTTGATTTAGATTATTACACATCTTACTCTTCATCAGGGACTTGGACTTCAGATTTCTATGCTACCGGTACCAAAGTTGGTAAAGTTCGTCCGGAATGGGTTGCAGATNTGCCGGTAGATACTTCAATCGATGTCAAAGTATCAAATGATAATGGTACAAATTGGCTCTCCGCCTTAAACAATCAAGAAGTTAATTTCCCTACAGANGGTTCAGGAGATATCTTGAAATTTGAAATTACTCTTAGTTCATCAAATATTTATTCCTCTCCTTCAATAGACTCTTTCACATTATGGTATGAAGAAGGCTATCCAGATAAACCCTCAATAAATATCAATGGAGTCGGNAATTGGGATTGGGAATCNTTGCAATTCCTTAATGAATCATCNATNATTGTCAGTGATTCNTCNATAGTTGGAAGCGAAGTNGTTCAAACTCCAACATTGGTATCAGCCATCAATCANGAGNTTCCNAGTAATGGAGAGGGTGATGAAGANATTTACTTNTCGATTAAGGCNGAAACNCCAGGNAGAATGAAAATCACTGATTTNGATGTCGAATACAAGATGGAGACTNGAGCAATAAGTGTNGAANTGGANGGTGGTTTAGCAGTTCCTGATGGNATTAAACGAATGNTGACGGTTAAAACTGCNGCCGGAGATGATGTTGNTAGGATTNCAAGGACANTTGTAGAGATNGTTAATTCAAATGGAGATAATCCAAGTTTTGTTTGGGAACTTGGAGATTCNTGTTCNACTAGTACNAANAATNAATCNATAGCGNTATTTGACACTAATAATTGTTCATCAACTATNGACAGTNATGGNATTCTTGAGATTGNAATACCATTCCAAACGNTATGGGNTTGGAATGATGAACAAGCAACACAAGCTTTGGTTACTGTTGAAGATGANNANGGNATNGCCGTNTCATCTTGGCAAACTGAATCAATGGATTTGAAAATNGAAAACGATATTCAACTTAACTCGATGANNGTTTATGATGAATCNGGTAATCAAGTGACTAATCTTGAATGGTTNCGTGGNGGTACAAATATTACTTTCACTGGTNCGATNAATTTTGAAGGTTCGCAGTTCACNCCTCTNCCNGGTCAATTCAATTTACGNGTTNTTGGACAGAATGTTAGTAATTCGGGTCANCCAGTTGGCGATGAAGTNATATTTTATGAAGANCAAAACCCTGGATTTGGAATTTATAATCTGACATTCCAAGCACCGATGNAATCANCNCCNGGNGGNATGGTATTNTATGTNCAAGCAGTGGGNCTTGTNAATGGTTCTGAGTATGTAAATCAGAATTATAACAACATNCGATTAATCCTCGATGGCAATTCACCTCTTGTAATTTCAGCATCGCCGTTGAATGGCCAACATCTGCATGCATCTTTACCAGCACCCTCTGGTCAGCCTATTTCAATTACAATACAAGATTCAGTAGACCCTCCAACACTTTTGACATTACATTATTGGCTTGGTTGTAGGACAGTAATCGATACACGATGTAATGACTTTAATTTTGATAATTTACCAAACTCAGATGAATATCAAACTAAAACACTTTCATCACCTGAGATTAAATCTGGTGGATTAAATATATTCCAAGGTTTGATTGACGACTCAGTTCTAACTCATGGTCAAAAAGTATCTTTCTATGTCACTGGAGAGGATGGTCAAAACAATCAGATTGCGATGGGTGGTGGACCTGTTTGTCCTCAAAGCAATACGAAATGTGGTTTTGCTAATGATGAGCAACCCCCTAACTGGGATGGTGATCTTTCCACATATATCATCCGTGAAGAATTTATTCCAGAGTTCGATACTTCCAATAGTTCAATAATTGGGCATAGTGATGAAGAGCCTTTACATCCAGGTGTATACTACACTGCTCAAATTGTGGTTACTGATGGTAATGGTTGGAATGATATTGATACCATTCAACTTACTTTAGGTAATTCTCTTTCGGATAAAGACACCTCGATGTATGTTACACTAAGTGAAAATTCAGATGGCCTACCTGAAGTTAGTGTTGAATCTGGCTCACAATACATTGCGGTATCCAATATTTACTCCAGTGCAGAAATTGCTAATCTCGAACAAACTCGGCTAATTATTAGTATAAAATTCCAACTAACTTGGTTATTTGCAGAATCCTATGATACTGACGGCGAATCATTTTTCCTGCCACACCTGTCTGTTTCTGATTATCCTTGTTCTGTAGATTCTAATGTACCATGTAATGTTGAAGAAGAAGTATTATCGACAAATGCTTGGAGTTTAGATAATGACTTTAGATTTGACCTAATGTCTGGACACATTACTGCGGTAGAATTACGTAATGGAATTAATCATTACAACTCCAACTTTGATGAATCGAGTATTGGTGTTGGACAGGCTTTAAGAGTCGCAGGTAGGGTATTATTTTCGGAGGATGAAACACGTGCTCCAGCAGGGATTTTTGATATTTTATTATATGATTATGATAATCAGTGGGATACTTCAATTCGTGATGATGGATATTTTAGTATGGATTTCTTGGTTCCAAATTCGCCTTCAGGCCATCTAGATTTTTCTCTTCTAATGGCTGATATGCCGGGGTTATCGCAAGATAAAACATCAATTACACCACGTTTGAGGCTTGCTGTTGACAGTACAAGTCCTACAATCAACGAAATTAGATTGGATAATGTTGTTTCGGGGGAAGCGATTTCAATATCCAAGATGAATGATATTACTATCTTAGTTGAATCTTCTGATGATTTTGGGTTTGCTGACTCTTCATCAATAATTGTCCATTATAGACTTCGAGCTGGTGAATCAGAAATTTCACGAGGTAGTAAAAGTCTCGATTCATACTTAGAATTCGAAGGTTCATATTTTTGGAATGAAAATATAGATTTCACCGATTTGGGTGCTACAACACTTCTTACAACCTATGAGCTGGATATTTGGTTGACTGGTTCTGATAGTTCAGGTAATTCTTTCGAAATCGATTCTAATTCTGCAGATAGTCCATTTGCATCTTGGCCTCTAGCCTTAATTGGTCCGAGTATTGATTTATCAAGTTCAAAAACTCAAATTAGTTGGGATAATCCGAGTCCAAATGTTGGAGATATTGCTACGCTTGCAATTGAATCTTTCAATGAAGGAAGCAAGGGTAATGTGACATTTGTTCTGGAAAGTTTAGATTTACAGGGTAACTGGGTAGAAGTTGCTGAAGTTTCACAGATTGTAAACCAAAATTCCACCATGTACACAACCATTCAATACCCCATATCTCAAGAACAGTCGACAACATTAGAATTTAGAGTATTGGCCCTATTAGACGATATNGAAATGGACCGTAAAACGATTGAGCCTNTANTAGTGAAAGAAGAGACTGTTAGAGATGGAGAGGCTCTAGCNCAGCAAGCTGGAGATGAAATATTTGGTATTACCTTATTCTTGATAGCATTGATTTCTATATCCTTTGGTTTGTGGATGCTAGTTGTCACAAGAAGAATGAATCGACAAGATGATGATTTGAATGATGGTCTTGATCAAACAGATCAGGTTATAGAAGAACAGAATCAATACAAACAGGTTCCAGATATAATTGAACCAATTCCTGCAATCCCACAAGTTGAACAAACCATGCCACTGCCAATGCCACTACCAATGCCTAATCAACAAATACTTCCTCAACCCGCTGGTANTCAATTGACAAATAATCCTGGAATTGCNCCTCTTCCACCTACTGGNTTGCCAGATGGTTGGACTATGGACCAATGGGAACATTATGGGTGGAAATANATGGAATCTTTCAAAAAGTGAGTGATTAAATGGAAGAAAGCGTAGAAGTTGATGGTTTAGTTACACTTCAAGAGAGGATGGTCAATCTAATCAATCAATTACAAATGCCACTAATAGAAGTTAGCATGGTAATAGGTAACCATATCAAGCAATTGATGAGGTCACTGGAAGAACACATTGCTAAGACCGGTTCTGGNTTCCCAACTAAGGTCACTTCTCCATGGCCACTGACAAATGATTCCAATATTGTTTCAAATACAAAGATGGATTTACAAAAAATTATTTCAATTGTAGATAATGATAGAATGGATATTTTAGCTACGCTTATTCGTGTGACTTTGATTGAGACCGATATGTCACTTGATGATGGTATCTTAGCACTGAGAATGTGGGAACAATTAGCACGTAGTCAACTTTCATCAGCAACTTCACCTGGACAATTATTTTCTCCTATAATACTCCCTGAAGAATGGTAGTCAACTTTGAAAATAGGGAACGGTTGGCGTATATAATGGGAAGAGTACAGACACAATTTTCAGTACTAATTGCGGTACTTATGTTAACTGGTCTTTCTGGTTGTATTTCAGATGAAATGATATCTGGTGGAGGCGAAAAGCGTGGTATTCCTGGTGGTTTGGCTTTGGCTTGCTTAGACTCGAGTAAGTATACTGAAATTGTAATTGAGGTCGATTATGAAGAAGGATACCAACCAAAGTCCAGCAGTACTGATTTATTGAAGCAAAGACTTGAACAGGTATGTGATAAACCCGATGGAGTAACTATTACTTTCACAGAAACTGTATTTGGAAATCAAGGCTCTTGGACAAGTGATGATGTTAGATATCATGCTTGGGAAAATAAAGAGAATCAACCACAAACTTCCTCAACTCTTCACTGGCAAGTGTTATTTCCCTCAGGGACATATAGCGATGACAGTGTTTTGGGAGTTGCTGTTGACGCTTCGACTGTAGCAATATTTGGTGATTCAGTGGAAGAAGCCAAAGGACCATTTTTTGGACGTCCATCAGCTGAAGAAGTAGAAAATAGCGTTCTTGTTCATGAAGTGGGGCATCTATTGGGACTGGTCAATATCGTCTATCAATCTCTTGTAGAGCATGAAGACCCAGACCATCCAAATCATTCTGATAATGATGAATCAGTTATGTATTGGGCTATTGACTCAACAAGTATTGGTAATATTATTTCAGGTGATTTGCCTAATGAGTTTGACCAAGACGATCTAAAAGACTTAACAGATATGAAAAACGGAAATGTGGAAGTTTACGATCAACTTTGGACGCCTTAGTTATTCAAACTATTATCTGAAACTAACTTAGTTCCATCTCTCCAGGCATCAAAAATCGAGAATGCCCATAAAGCGAACCATAGAATCACTGTTAATGCTAAAGGTATTTGCAATAATGTCCAATCTGTTGCTTTGCGATGTTTTTTATTGAAGTGTTGTCCAAGGAAGAGGAATGGAACCAATGCCAGCAATGCTGCAACAATTGGTCTCAAGGCACCCCAAAAACCAACTCCAAGAGTCATTTCAGTCCAAATTTGTTTGAATACCCGGAATATACTAGGCTTCGATTCAGCCTCAACACTAGTCGTTGCGAATTGTGAATCCATCGCCTCCAAAGTACCGCCCAATAACGAGGTTAAGGTTGGAGTTTGTCAAGATAGCGCTCATTTGCCTCCATGAATATCAATAACTGAATGATTTAGTACGGTATGATGGCGAGAGTACTAGTTACTGGTTTTGAGCCGTTCTCTAATCATTCGACCAATATTTCTGGAGATTTAGTAAAAACTCTCGGTAAAGACTTGATTGTTGGAGACCCTTGGAGTGAAATTAGGGATTATGAACTCAAGGATATCGAAGTAAAATTAGACACAGAAATACTATCAGTCGATGAATATGGCGCTAAATTGACATCTGAAATGCTGTCATTTGGAGGGCAATGGGATGCGATAATTCACCTTGGATTATGCCAATCCTGCCAGATTCCAAGAATCGAATTAATGGCTCATAAAATAATCGATATGAAAATCAAGGATAATTCAGGCCGCCAATTACGGCAACATAGTATCGGTTCGATTGACCATAAGTCGACAGTTAATTCTAATTTGATTTTCACCAATAATGCAACTATCAATGCCGAGATTTCATTTGATGCTGGTAAGTTTGTATGTAATGAAACATATTACAATACGCTTTCCAAAATAAATGAAGTAAATAATGAAGGTCATATTACACCATGCCTATTCTTACATCTACCAGATTATGATAAATTTAGTTTACAGTCGGGGAGAGAATTACTTCTAAATATGATTGGACGGATATTGTTTAAACCAGTAATATCAGTGGCTGCAGGAGCGATTCTTAAAGACTGTAAAATGCTTGTAGCAAAGCGTAATGATGGTGATAATATGGGTCTTTGGGAATTTCCGGGCGGAAAGTTTGAGTGGGGGGAAAACCANTCTGAAGCGATTATTAGAGAACTCAAGGAAGAATTCAATTGGAATGTNAAAACTCTCAAGAGTTTTGGNAAATGGTTTCATAAAACAGAACATTTTGATATTGATTTGAACGTCGAGATTTGTCAATTCATTGACCAAATACCCAATCTAGATAATAAAGAAAGTTGGACTTCACATGATGAGGTAAAATGGATTNTTGATGAAGGTGAAGTGGACCAATATATTGGAATAGATAGATTAGTTGCCAAAGAATTATTCAAAGAATTATCAAATCCAAGTAGTAGCTTCACCTGATTTATCCATTGCNAGTTCATCATTTATTGAACGAGGAATACTATCTCTACCCTTGTGCCAAGTGGCAGCCTCAATCCANTCTTNGAGATTTTTTCCCTTTAATCGAATGGTTATCAATCCCCCCAAAGGATTCTCACCAGGAATATTGAAAGCGATTTTTGCTGAAATTGCCGCTTGTCGTAAGATCTGAAATTCAGTGTCACCAGATGATAAATTACGACTCATCGAATCCAAGGCAGTATCTAGTATCTGTTGCTTATGCAATAAAATCAAGAATTCATTCATCGATAAGTTTTCATCTCTAATTATCTGGTTTTCTGCTGCTCCTAATTCGGGATGTTTTAATTGACTTTCATCATTGAACTCTGGAAAAATTTTCTGGATGCATTCAGTAACCTTTTCAGGAGAATCAGCACCAGATAGTATACTTTCTACTGTTACTTGAATTCCTTCATCCTTGCCACTCAGCTTTAGAATTGGGCCAGTCATGGTTCGGCGTGATTGAATCTACTCTTCAATCTGTCTTTTTGATAAAAATTTAGGCGAAGTATGAAAGCCAATATTCAGTTCTTGTGCCATGGGTGGGAAAATGAGTCCAATATTAGCGACTGTAATCCCCATTTTTAATGAATCAAAATATATTGAAAAATGTATTGAATCACTAATTGCTCAAACTTTAGATACTTCAAAGCATATGATATTAGTCCTAGATGGTGGTTCTACCGATGGTTCTATTGAAATTGTTGAGAAAATGATTATGTTATCTAATCAGAGTGGTGGTCCAGAAATAATTTTACATAATAATCCTGGTAAATACGTAGCCGAAGCAAGAAATCTAGCTCTGAAAATATTACCAGATAGTGTAGATTTGATGGTTGAATTGATTGGTCACTGTACAGTTCCTAAGGATCATTTGTCTAAAAGGCTGGAGGTCTGGCAAAAAATATCTAATGATTCAAATTCTAAAATAGCAGGATTGGGAGTTAGAGTATTGCCAACCGATGGTAAGAAAACAATGGTTGAAACGTGGATAGAGGCTACTTTATCTTCTACTTTAGGTAGTGGTTCAGGGCAATTTGAGAATTTTTCTGAAACAGGTGAAACAAGGACGCCAGCATTCTGTATGCATTATCGCGAAGCAATTGAAGAAATAGGTGGTTGGGATACAGATTTCATAACAAGTCAAGATAGTGACCTATCAATGAGATTGCAAGATTCTGGTTTCAAACTTTATCGAACCGATGACACCCATGTCAAAATGGTCAAGAGAACAAATTTTTCTAGTTGGATCAAAATGGGCTACAGATATGGATTTTGGCGAACTAAAATAATCAAAAAGCACCCATCGAGATATAGCAAGCGAGAATTCTTACCGTGGGGTGGATTAATTTTAACATTGATTTTATTACTAACTTCAACTCCATATTGGTATGTACCTTCATTGATTTACGCTTTAGCGATAATAAGCGAAGGTTTGAGATTTAGTATCAAGTGGCGGAAAATCTCTTTACTCATTGGAGTCCCTCTGAGCCTTTTAGCATTGCATACAACATTCTCAATAGGGTTAATCGGTGGTTTGGTCAGAAAAGGCCGAGCATCAAATGACAGGTGATATCTACAACACAACAGGTGGGAACATACTTGAGTGATGTGCAGGAGTGGAGGGGTGAATACGATGGCCAATGACTCACTAAGTTCTCGAAGTGTCGCGTTTTTGCCTCTGGTTTTACTAGCATTTATTCACGTCTTTGTCACTCCACTAAGAGAGATTTTCAAGATTGAACCATTACTAATGATTCCTTATTATGCAGTAGGTGGGGCTATTGGGTTTTTCATTTATCGTAAATCATTTCTCATCAAAGATTATGAGTATAGACGTACTAAGGTAATGAAGAAAATGAAAAAAGTTTACCAAGCCGAAGAAGATGGAGTATGGCAAACAAATGCTCAAGTTGATTCAGAATTATCCGATGAAGGTAAAGCAAAACTTCTACAAAATATCGGAGATATCAATACCGAATCTCCCGAAATGGTGGTTGGAGAAGATGAAAAAGTCGAGGTTCAATTTCTAAATGAGGCTAGTTATGTTGTAGAGGCTACTAGAAGAGTTTCTGGTGAATCGACATTTGATGATGAAGCAATAGATTCAACAATTGGTTCGACAAGGAAATCTAGTCCAATGGACTCTTTTTTAGATTGGGTTGGTGGTCTTTTTGGAAATAAAAATATTAGTGAAGAACGTGAAGAAAGAAGAATTAATGCACTAACTGCAGCTTCTGACGCCGCCCCAGTAGCTGTTTCTAGGCCGAACACCCCTCTTCAAACCACGAGACGAGATGTTGATTCTACATTGAAGGCAACTTCGATGACCGATGAAGGCGAAAAAGAAGTTTCACTCGATGGAAGAAATGCTGTAGAATCTAATCCTTCTTCGAATGAAGAACCAGTTTCATACTCCATGGACAAAGATGCCTACTCTTGGGATAAAGACATTCAGGCTACCAATTCTCAGAGTATCGAATCAATGGCTATGCTCCCTGGTACCCAAAATCGATCTAATCAACAAATCTCAATACCCGTAAAGGTTCAGAAAACGTGCAGAGGTTGTGGAGCTGTAACTCCGCCAAATGAGCGCTTTTGTCTAAATTGTGGACTTGATATTTTACCTTGATTTATCACTCAATCTCCGTGATGTTCAAAGGGCATCGAGTTTACCGATGGTTTGCTCGGTGGAATTATGTCGCAGAAACGGGACTACTATGAAGTGCTAGGAGTTACCAAAGAAGCGACAGAAAAAGACTTGAAAAATGCTTTTCGAAGTCTTGCTAGAAAGTATCATCCTGATAGAAGTACAGAGGATGATGCTGAAGATAAATTCAAAGAGATCCAAGAAGCATATGCCGTTCTTTCAGATGATGAAAAGCGACAAATGTATGANCGATTCGGTCATGATGGTCCATCCGGTTCACCATTTGGAGGATTTGGCGGTGGTGGTTTCAATATTAATTTAGAAGATATCCTAGGCGGTGATTTCTTCTCCAGTTTCTTTGGAGGCGGNTCTAGGCGTTCATCACCAAGACGTGGCAANGACATTCTAATTAGGCACAGTATAAGCATAGAATCAGTTTTGAACGGAACTTCTGAAGAATTAGAGATTGAATTGCCGGTTAAATGTGGTGATTGCGACGGTACTGGAGGTGAAAATGGAGAAACTCAAACTTGCACTGACTGTGGTGGACAAGGAAGAGTAAGAGCAAGGCAGCAAATAGGTCCTTTCGTACAGGATGTGGTTAGAGAATGTTCCTCATGTGGTGGAAATGGTCGAATAATCAAATCTAAGTGTAAGACTTGCAAAGGTTCTGGGCGTAATCTAGAAGAGACCAAACTACGTTTCAATATTCCATTAGGGGCAGAGGATGGTACTAGATTGAGAATGCGAGGAAAAGGAGAACCTCCAACCAATGCCAATGGAGAGAATGGTGATTTGTTTATAGAACTAGAAATCGAACAACATCCATGGTTTGAACGTTCGAATGCCGATCTGATAATGTCNCTNCCACTTGGCTATTCTGATTTAATTCTGGGCACTCAAGTCACCCTTCCACATATCGATGGCGAGGAATTAGTGATCAAAGTTCCAGCTCAAACTAATTCTGGAGAGACATTGGAAATAAGAAAGAGAGGTTTNCCTCGGACAAGAGGTTCTGGAAGAGGTGATGTTGTGGTTTTAGTTAAATTACATATGCCAAAGAAAATCAGTAAGAATGTCAAGAAATCTCTAGATGGGTTAAGAGAGGATTTAGGTCCAAAAGATATTGTTTCACGTGTTGAAGAAGATGCAGAACAACGTCGTAATTAGTAATTCATTCTTCTGAATCGGAATTTCTCCAAAGAGTACTTGGAATTCTTGCAGCGAATGGTTCACCATCTACACGGCCATTCAATTCNATATCNACNCATTTTGAACTTCCNTCGANTTCCACTGTNACAAAGACAATATTTCCAGAANCCATNGAGTCAAGGAAAATTTCTTCACCGTTTGAAAGGAAACGTGGGTGGACACTAGTAATATTCCATGCTTGACCTTCTGGTGCATCCAGCCTCAATGCAGCCATTTCCCAGTTTCCTTGGATAATATTTATTCCAATNATGATTGGCCATGAAGNCTCNTTTTTAGACAATCGCTCATCTAATTTCCATGCCACCATNGCTAAGCCTTCAGTTCTGTGTTCGACATCGTATTNACCCCATATTTCACAAGCAGATTTCCATTCAAGCGTGGAGATAGAGTCAAGGGCACGTCTCAAAAACTTTCTACTTTGTTTTGGTGTAGATGTACCTTCATCTAAACTTCTCTTGAGCCATTCCAATCGTTTCTTTTTATTTGAAAGAGAATTCGCAAAATTAAGGTTCCTCTTGTACATTAGCAATACNANAATTCCTGGGACTAGGAATAATGANCCCATGAACCAACGGGCGATAGAGCCCCATTTCTCTGCATCTTCATCAGGTGGAAACCAAGGCTCTTCACCCTCATCAACCAATTCATATTGNCTTGTTATCGAATATTGCTTTGAATCAACATTTTCTCCCCACGAATTATTGTATATTGATGAATTGATAATGCTAATTCTAAGAAAGTGGGTNCCTCTTTCTAATTCTAGAGCCACTTGAATATCCCCNGATGAGATAGTTCTGACCTTTGTTTCCTTATCCTCCCACGTTTCCTGATTCTTTTGAATCAATTCAACCTCACAATCTTCGACGTCTCCTTCGATAGTAAATTTGACAAAGTGAATAGAGTCTTCCCAACCNGTNATTTCTATCTTGTAAACATCNGAGTGGTCAAATATTGGTAGGGTAAATTCTCCATTTTGTGAGTTCATTTCCATGTCTATGGTCGGCCATGAGGAATTATCTGTCTCCCGATATATAGGTGGCAGAGAAGGTGCTTCAAATCCTTGCCCCAAATCTGAGAAATCTTCAACTGATACTTGAACCAAGAAAACTTGTGCTGATATATCTATTCTTACAGCACTAACATTTGGATAAGCATAAATATTTGAAATCTCATTTTGTTGTAACGTAAAGGAATCAGATTGAACCCATTGCCCNCCCATCAATTGAGAAGAAGAAATCTCAACCCCTGAGTAGGGCGAATTTAGAGACAATCTTTTGGAATCCGAAATATCGATTAGTATTGTACTGAAATAGTGCCCTTGTACTTGAGAAGTCACATTTGTTGGTAGAACATACAATTCTTGTGATTTGAATATAGTTTGTTGTAATGCCCATATTGTGTTAATAGATTGTGATTCAACTTTGACTAGAGCACGACCCTCATCGTCAAATTGCCAATAACTTGGGCCTAATACTTGATTAGGACTTAGTTGACTTGATGAACTAATATTGTTGTCAAGTAATTTTTCCTCAGATTGATTTTGGAAATATACTTCAATCATAATATCTGAACTTGAATGGGCCAGAGATAATTCCAAAGTATCACCTGTTGAAACATTTATTGCAAAGTATTCAGATTGTCCCTCATCAATAACTCCCGTGATAAATGCTGAACTGGAAAATTCTCCATTGGGTATTGATGCTAGGTTTCCTCTAGTATAATCTACACAAACAGTTATGTCCAAACATATTTCACCAGGAATAGTCGGTGCAGTTTGAGTAGGTGAAGGGCGTACAGATACAAAATCGTCATTTGTATGATGGATGGTAGATAGGCCAATTTCTTCATCGATAGAACTTTCAACAGTCAATTCCAATATGCCATCAGCAGTTATTACTCCATTCATTGAACTACTAGAACTATCGATCAAAGTTCCATTTAACTTCAGAGTACCTGTGCAACCTTGACAATCCAGATTAATACTATACCAGTCATTTTCTTTGATCTGCCAACTATCGGTATAAGTTTGTCCACTTTCCATATTCAATCCTGTGATTCTACCATCATTAACAATTACTTCAGGTCCATTTGTTTGTCCTGAAACTTGCACCATTAGTAATGATAGCATAATTACAGAAATTATTGCCGTGGACTTTAATCTACAACTCATAGATGACCCTCGATAAACAATCCTAGAGTATTCAATGTTTCAACTTAGGCATTCAAAACTTCAAACCCTTCAATAATATGAGGTTGCAGGATTATGTATGGCGCAGGAGTTAGGCCGAGTTGTTTTTTCTCGCGACCGCTATGCGCGTTCGTGGAGTTTAGGCGATAGAAGTAACCCAATGGTCAAAACTCCTATACTAATTCAACTTCGAGGCGACCCGGAACTAGACGAATACTTGGCTCCATTCAAATCCTTTACAGATGACAAGATTCCTGCAACAATTACGCTGGAATCAAAATTGAATTTATCACCTCCGGATTTTTCTATAAAGGCGCCAAATTGGCAGACATCGATTGGACACGTATTGCCCCCTTCTTTGGAAGAAGCAGATGCAGGAGAGCCTGCAGGCATTGGACCTCTTCTCCCTGTATCTTGGCAAAGATTGTCACACGATGAGGCATTAGTCGACCCTGATTTGAATCCAGGAATTGTGGTTTTGGTAGATGCAGCACAACTTGCAGCACAACCAGAGAGATTGGTCAAAGCAATACAAGTTCTCAAAAACCGATTTCCAGGTTCACTACTTTGGACTCCTGGAATTGGAGGCCCTGATAATGCTGCAGTACTGTGTTGGTTTGGAGTAGATATTTTCGACCTATCTCGTTCTAGGATGTGTAGTTCTGCAGGAGCGATACTTTCAGTAAATGGTCCAAGAATGCCAGTTGAATCGATGAATGAATCCTCAGATATGGAGGTTCAAATCGAACAATGGAGACAGTCGATTGCATCGATAAAATCCCATTTATCAAGCGGCAATCTTCGCTCCCTTGTCGATAAGCAATCATTGAATAGTCCTAAGCTCGTTGAACACCTAAGACTTCATGATAAGATTTGTACTGACCAAGAGGGGTTATTATCGAGTCATGTCGATAAGGAAAAGCAACTGGACTGCAGTAGTCATTCTAGTTTAAATGACCCTATTGTTGGTGATTGGTGTGATTTTATTTCAAACAGTTACCAAGCACCAGATGGATTGGATAAAGTTTTGATTTTGCTACCATGCTCTGCCCGTAAACCATATCGTTTATCTAAATCGCACGGTCGTTTTATTAGAGCCATCAACAATAATTCTTGCCACGAAGTTATGGTTACTTCGCCGTTAGGTTTAGTTCCTAGAGACCTAGAAGAAGTATGGCCAGCATCACATTATGACATCCCAGTTACCGGTGATTGGACCAGTGATGAATTGCTTAGAACACAAAATACTCTTCTTTGCTTACTCCAAAGACATAACTATCAATTAGTGATAAATCATTCAAGTATGAAATTATCTACTGGTGACGTAGAACTTATTGAAACTAGGAATGGAATGACTGCTGGAAAACATGAGGCTTTGGAGAACCTTTCAAACACAGTTAAAGAAGCACTTGACAGATTAGATGTACCCAATAGGAGAAATAATCGAGCATTGATGGATACATTTGCCAGTGTTTCAAGAAAGCAAATGAAAAATGATAGTTGGCTTGATGGGGTTTCAGTAAGAGGTAAGCCTCCATTTTGGAGACTGGAGAAGGATAACAAACAAATCGCCATATGGTCAATAGATCGTAGAGGATTTTCTTTTTCTAAAGCGGCAATTCCAGTGCTTCATGAGAATAAATCTCTATCAAAAATGGAACTCAAAGCGGGAATGAAATGGAAAGGTGATATTTTTTATTCAAATATCGATAGTTTCGACTCAGATATTAAGGCGGGCAATGACATTCTTGTATATCAAGAGGGATTACCAGTAGGCTTGGCAAGAGCTGTAGCTCCTGCTTGGGAATGGCCTACAACTGGTGGTCGTTTGGCAAAATCTCATCAGAGAATCTGAAATTTTGACAATTCTAATGTATTACTCGCTCCATCTCTCATGCGGAGTGATTAAGAAGGGGGGGCAAGTCGCCAACTTGCTTTGAGTGGTTATTATGGCACGTATGTACAAATCAAGAAAGGGAAAGAGTGGCTCAACTAAGCCATTTGTCTCAGAAGCTCCAGAGTGGTCTAATACCAACGTTAAAGAGGTCACCTCTCTAATAATTGAATTAGGTAAAGCAGGTCATACCACTTCTGAAATTGGAATTATTCTTAGAGACCAACATTCAGTTCCTGATGTCAGATTAGTAGTCGGAAAAAGAATCGGAGCAATATTGGCTGACAATGATATTGGAGGAACCTACCCTGAAGATATGATGAATCTTATGAGGCAAGCCGTGGCTATTATCAATCATCTTGGTAGTGGTAATCACAAAGATCTTCACAATAAGCGTTCATTGGAAATTACTGAATCAAAGATTCGCCGTTTATCAAATTATTACAAGTCTGAAGGTAAACTTCCTTCCGATTGGCGATACAAGCGTGATGAACTAAGACTGATGGTCGAGTGATTACTAATTAATTCTCTACCCTTTTGGGAGAGGTTGATGAATGAGAGCCATTGTGGTATAGTTGAGCCCAATGAATGATTTACTTGAATCTGCACCATTTGAAGATGCCAAAGAGTATCTTCAATCGATATGTGAGATGATTAAATCAACCTCAATGGTCTATCTAAATGCACCTTGTGACTTAGAAGGTGTTTTGGCTATATCGCATCTTGAAGCGGCATGTATTGATTCTGACATTAGATATAGCCGCAGACTTGTAAAATCTAAGCAACATACACCTCATGGAGAAAAGCAAGAAGTTGATGTCAAGAAAGACGGCCTTACAATTTCTATTCAGCCATTTGAGGAAACATGGAAATGTTCGGATTTAAAAATTAAAGATTATGTAATGATTTTACCACTATCGGTAAGTGTTCGAATGGGTTCGAAGAAGAGTGAAAGAATGGGGGCATTAGATGTTGTATCTCAATGTGCTGCAATCGCTGCTAAAATCGCACCTAACGGTGCTAGAGTTAGGCGCTTACGGCCATTTGCAATCAGTGGACAATGGTTGAGAGATTCATTAGACAATACATTTGACCCAATACATTCATCGATTAGAGATATTCTTAGAGATGAAGGTTCAGTTAGCGTAGTTCCTTTGCCTGAAGTTTCAGTTCCCGCACAAGACATGATTCCAAACCTTTCCCAAACAATGCTCAAAAGGTTGAGGAAGCGTTGGGATAAAATGGACTTTGATTCGAGAAGTCAAGCAATTAGTGAACTCGCACTACCTTCTTTGATTGATAATGTGATATCTACTCCCCGACTGGAAGAACTATTCTGGCATCGCCTGATGATTAGAGGTGAAGAGCAGGATATTTATAGTCAAATTCACTTGACTAAGAATGATTGGCCTACTGAAGAGGGGCAGACTAAAGCACACTCAAGTACGATTCTAAGGGGATTGATTTCCCAAGGTAAACTTGGCAATTAGTATACGATGACTTCAAACCATGTCGCCTACTCGGCTTGTCATGGCAATTGAGAGACTATTGACTGGAAGTATTCGTGACCAAGTTCAGGACTTGATGTCAACTGAGGATTTGGTAATAGATGCATTCCGTGATCTTGTAAAGGACGAACTTAAGTCCCATATCCGTTCCAAAGTAGAAGAAGATCCTGAGTTAAAGCAGGAAATTAAAGAAGCTGTAGCCTACTATTTCCATACTAAAGCACGTACGATTTATGCTGAACTCAAGGCTACGAGAGCTGCAACAAGGTTGGGCCTAAGGCTTCTACCAGATGATTTGCAAGGCGAAGTAGGAGAAGCGATTGTTTCTCTTTTCGAAAAGGAATTAGGCGCATTACTAGAAAAGGCACTCTGATTTGGGTTTTTCAATCTACTATATTTTTCGAACTTTTTCCTAACTTATAGTAGTTTAAGTTATGAGGCATGAATGTTCCGTTTATCATGTGGTAGCGATGTTTGGTAGGGCAACAACCATTCTTCTGGTTTTTATTTGTGCTTCCTTGATGCCATTATCTACAACCTTTGTTAATTCAGTTGCTGCAGAACCAGTGCAGGTTTGTTGTGACACAGCATCCAGTGTAGACTTGTATCTTGTCGAAGGAGCGAGTGGAGATTTGACTCCATTTTCTCAGAAATTAGACTCGGAATCATCTTCAGTCGCAATTTCTAATTCTATAACTTCTGAAGAACAAATAGGTACTTGGAGTATGGGCAAAGTTTGGCCAGGCGAAGTTCCCGAATCAACATGGTCGTTTGCCATTCACTACAAAGTAAGTGATGCAGGTGGTGCACAGGTCAACGCTACTGCAACAGTAAAAATTGGTTCACTATCGTTTTCAGCTTCGACTGATATTGGTTCAACTGTTTTACCTCAAGGTGATGGTGTGCTAAATTTTGATATTCCTATTGACAGTACTTCTTTGTCAGCATCGAGTGATATCGAATTAAGTTTAACAGCAAGAACGATTGTATTTAGCGTTCCAGAAAGTGGTGCAAAGTTAGAATTCTTGTGGGGTTCTTCCGACCATGAGTCAAAAATTTCTGCTGAAATACCTCTACTGGACTTAACTATTGAAGATCCAATAATAGATGGTAGCGATATTTACCTGCCAGTAAAAATTGATTCTCCATTTGGTCTTGATACTTTGGCCTATTCTAGTTCAATCGAACTGCGAGTGAATAATATATTGATTTCAGGAAATCCAGTTGAGACTCAAAGTGGCGATTCTATCATAATTACATGGACTTGGCAGGGTGCTGCTGGTGGCGAAGAAACAATCCAAGTTTCTATTAGGGTATCTTTACAATCTTCTGGTCCATTACTATCTGGTCAATCTGATTTCTTGGTAGAAACATTTGATGGAGGTGGAGGGACAGGAACATTTTATCCACAAGATGAACCACTGCGAACAAGCGGTGTTGGAAGTCCACTAGCAGTCGAGCAAATAGTTGAGTTGTCAATTTCCAAAGGTAAGTTGAAACTATCCCGCTTAACCACTTTGGAAATAGATGGTGAAATGGCTTTTTGGATGAGATGGGGAATGGACCACATTGGAGATGTAAACATAGCTCCTAATTCAGTACTAAGGGGTTGGAATCCTGGTTCTATTACCGATGAAGAAAGGGTCAGTAAAAACATTGAATCGGTTGAGTTGGAACAATTTCAAAGAGAAATGGCGAATCGATATAGGACTTACATGACCGATATCAATGGTATGCAGATAGATAGCGGGGAACTTATTGGAGATCAAAGTGATTTTGACACTATCTCAATTTCAGTAGACTTGATGGGTGAAACCAGTGTTGTTTATCATCCCTTGAAACTACAGTTTTCTACTCTGCAAACCATTGATGAAGATACCAATTTTGTTTTGATGAGAACATTTACATCTTCTAGTTCGGATACTATTTGGCAAGATTATTCATTGAAAATTGAAGCGACATCTTCAGGAATGACCTCCTTTGCAGGCGCTGAGTTGTTAGAATCCGAAGACTTAATTTTTAAACATTCAAGAATGCCTTGGGGCGAAAAGATCACTGTGGAAGGAGACTCAATTAGTCCTTCAGAAGATTTCACAATTACCATTCAACCAACAAACTCGATTTTCTATGGCCCTACTACACTTATTGCTTTAACAGGTGTAATATTTTTGCTTGGATTATTGTTTTGTTTGCGAATTACAAGAAATCGACATCGCAGATTCTTGATGTTTGAATTAGTTTTGATTCCGCTCGTAATGTTAATTTACTATTTTTCTTATCCACCAGTATTTATCGGAGGTGCAGCAATTACAGTTGTATCTTTGTGGTTCATAACCTGTTTGGTCAGCCCCAGACGTCATCTAGAAAGCCCTGCTGCTGCTACGCCAGTAGAAAATACATTACCAACTATAGGTTGTCCAGCCTGCCAAACAGTAAATCTGGTTACCAGTGACATAAGACCTCTTCGAATTGCTTGCACTGGTTGCTCAAGAACGATAAAGATAGTCGGCTGAATCAAAGTTTTAGAGACTTCAANGATTTAACAATAGCTCGTGATTCCTTGTAATCACTTGGGGAGAAGTATCCTGCAAATTCTCCATTTNCATCTACTGAAACCACAGCTTGAGGACTACGCTTTCTAATTTGTTTGAGTACTTCTTTTATCGAATCAGAATTTTTTACTTCCATGAAATCCATTTCCATTAAATCTCCACATTTTGAGGAACTCATATCCATTTCTTTGTCAATAGCTTGAAGGAATTGTTTGTAACCCATCACACCCTTGACTTTTGAATCATCATCCAGTACAATAAGAATTCCACCAGGGACTGATAATAGTCTTTTAGCCCCTTCTCTAAGAGTGTCCTCTACGCCGACTGTAATGTGCTCATCGTTTAGATTGAGTTCAGAGATGGTCTTGGTATCTTGTGTCATCAACAGGGGCTGTATGAACAGGGTTTTGATAGTTACCCTAATCGTGAGTGAACATTATAGTTGAATTATCAATAAGTATTCCATAACCAATACGCTCGATTTGAACCATTGTTCCTGATTTATAATCGTGATTTTCCAATACACCATCGATGGTTAAAATTTCTCCATTTTCAGGATAAATCAATTTTGCTTCATGGCTGTCGGTTTCCGAAATCCAATGAACAATTGGTCTTTTATCACTTCTTGGTTGGGAAACAAACTTAGCTGAATTTCCTTCTAAATCAAAATCTGCAAATTCTTTAAGTCTCAGTTTTGGCTTGTTTATATCTTCTTTTTCGATTAAAACAGTGTGATTGGAAACATCGAAGGTACGTGTTCCCATCGATTCATGATTTGGATGAACCGATGTTGTCACAGAGTTCTGATGTTCGCCACTAATCTGTAATTTGACCGGATTACGAATGAAAGAAATTCTTGGAGCATCATCATCAATTTGCTTTGTGTTATGCGAATAAAGGGTCGCTAAAGGAACTGAAATATCTTTTTGAGTGACACCTAACTCAATCCAAAATTGTCTTAGTGCTTCAGAAGTAATTCCCCTATTTTTCAATGCTGATATTGTTGGTAATCTTGGGTCATCCCAGCCTTCAAATAAACCAGCTTCAATATCTCTACGCATTTGTGAGGTTGAAAATCCACCCCATTCGTGAACTTTTACTCGTCCCCAATACATTGTATCGGGATAATCCCAACCAAAGTGTTTGTAGAGTAATGTCTGCTTTCTTGTGGAATCCATCAAATCTTTACCACGAATGATATGAGTTACCCCTTGAAGGTGGTCTTCTACTGCACTTTGGAAATCTAGTAATGGCCACACTCGATATTTAGAGCCTATTTCTTTTCTTGGATGTGGATTTGTTTCAGTATCTTGCATTCTTAGAGCCGGCCAGTCACGAAGTGCAGGATTCTTTAGTTCCATGCCTGTTTTAACCCTAACAACAGCATCTCCTGGTTTGAATGTACCATCGAGCATCTTACCCCACAGTTCCATATTGAAATCACTATCTTGATTTCTACATGGACATTCGGTTTTTGCCACACGTAACTCTCTAAATGACTCAGCACTACAAGTACAGACATATCCAAAATTATTTGATAACATCTTTTCAGCGTGCTCATAGTAATGTTCCATACGGTCACTTGCAATTACTATACGATGAGGAGGGAAGCCGAGTAGCCATTCTGCTTCCTTTGGAATTTGTTGGTATGCTTCGATCAATGGTGGCTTAACTGAAGTATCTGTGTCATCAAATCTTAGGATAAGTTCTCCATCGAACTTTTCTGCATAAGAACCGTTGATGACAATTCCTCTAGCATGTCCAAAAGAAAGAGGTCCGTTGGGATTGGGTGCAAATCTCAAAACAACCTTGCCCTTTTCTGCATTTGGTAATTCAGGTAGACCCACTCTTCTCTCTTTTTTCTGTCGCTCTTCAAGTAGATGCGGTGCCTCAGTTTCTAAAATGCTTCTGAGATGCTCGATTCCATGGCTTCCTGCTAAATCATTTGCCTCAACAACTGCTTTGGCAATCATTGGACTAATTGTTTTGCCATGTGGTCGTAAATCAGCATTCATGCCCATGATTCTTCCTATTACTGAACCAGGGCTGGCTTTACCTTCATATTCGATGGCATTTTGAATAGCCGTGTGTCTAATCAGGTTTAACGTTGCATCATCAGGAGTCCAAGACATGGGATTCATGCAATCCTAATGCTGATACTTCATGAAATGCATGGACAAAAAAGTAGAAATTCAGAATAAAGTTGTCTGATTTTTGGGTGCGAAGTTTCTTTTTGGTAATTCGTTATCATGAATTTTTTTCCACTCACGTTCTACTGTAGCCCAACTCCATCGAAGTTGTGGATGAGGTGTATCTCGTAGCAATTCTGGAATTATTTTCTTTGTATTAGGGTCACTTGGATAACCAGAGCCTACTGAAAATCCTAGTTGCTCAGAAATTTCTTTTATGCATTCATCTCTTTTTTCCTTTGCCAAGATACTGGCCATTCCAACAAATGGATCATTTTCATCTGCTTTATGTTCGCTTGATATTGAAGACTTTGGCCATGGCCATGAGATTAACTGATTAGCAATTCTATCGCTGAATCTTTGCGGCTTTACATCACATGCATCATTTAGAATTATAACTGATTTTTTCACATTATCTGGAAATGCATTTATTGCCTCCGCAAATAATTCAGTTTCTAGCACATTCAACCCTTGATTTCCCGAAGATGAATCTATACGTTCTGGCGAGCAAACTATGATGCTGAAATGCCAAGGCTTAGTCTTAGAATTTGAAATAAACCAATCCTTCAATTCTTGCCTTTTTTTTGAACTTAGAAATTTCGAATCCTTGACACCGATTTCAATTAAATTATCATGCTCTTCGATAGGCATTGCTACTGCGCAGACTACCAATGGACCAATTACTGGACCTCTACCTGCTTCATCAGCCCCTATTTTCCACATATTATCTTCTCAAAAATCTAAATCATCTTCAATCTCTTTTGGGAGCGGTACTGATTTTTGCACATTCTCATCCACTGGTTTATGTTTATTTGAAATATTATTTGGGTCATTTCTTGTTGTTAGGCTTGTTTCTTCAGGCCTCATTTCTAGAGATTTATTTTGACTAATTGGCTTTGCAATACCTTCGGAGGATATCTGTTCGAGTAAATCATCTGCAGATTCAATAATACTACTTTTATCATGTACATCTAATACCAATGCTGCAGCCTCCCTCAATCTTTCATCTACTGGTTGTGAGGCTTGTTTGCTGGGTCCAGCGAATTTCTTGAATGTATTTTCAAATCTCTCAGAAGATATAACTGGAGATTCAATCACCTTTTCTTCAATATTATTTTTTTGTTCAAATTTACCCATCCAATCTTGGACCTGCTCAGGTGCTTGCTTTTGGTATAATGAATTTCTAAGGGCTGCATCTTCGATTCTTTGTTTTCTATCTTTCAATGAACGATTGAGTATCAAAGTCGATAGTATTACTGCCAAAATCACCAAAACCCAAGATTTAGCGATATCTTTGACATCAGAGGCTAATTTAGCAAAACTGAAGTCGTCGTCATCATCAATATCCTCGCGCCATGATTCACCTAGGTAGTTAGCAGANGATGTGAAAATAAATGGTTGGTCAGGGGCGAACCTTGAACGTATTGTAGTATACAATTCCATAGTTCCATTACTAGTTTGGTCATCTGGAATTTCTGCCCATGCCCTAATTGTAAAATTAGAACCTAAAGGCAATTCATTAATTTCAAAGGAACGGGGGAATTCAACTCCATCTTCGATAATTGCATCACTAGGTGGGATGAATGTCATTTGAGTNGAATGAGAACACTCTAGTTGTACGACTAGGCCATCGATTGCATTACCATTATTTCTCAATGTCATAGCAATTGAGAGTCTTCCCTTAGCATCGATTTCTTCAACCAATGTCTCTAAAGTCCAATTTATTTGTGGCGCTATGACGACAGGATTACTAGTTTGAGAAACAACTTGTTGACTTCCGGCAAGAAGTAATTGGAAGTATATATCATCATTTTCAAATGCCATTGCGTCTTGATTTGCAGTTACAGTAATTATCTCACTTGTAGTAATTTGGTTTGGTAGTAGGTTGTAGGATAGTGAAGTTTCTTCAAACTGTAAAAACGATGGTAACTCACTAATTTTAATTTCGAAATTATCCATTGCATTTCCAGTATTGGTGATTCTAAATTGTGATTGACACTCTTGTCCGGGTAATAATTCAAGACATTCTTCATTGATCAATTCGAAACTACCATCACGTATCCATACAATATCTGCACTAACATCAGCGACATATTTCTTTGAAATATCTCCGACCGGATACATATGTACTCTTACATCGAAATGACCCGTATAATCTGGTGGTGCTTGTATTCCAACTTCGAAAGTTCGACCTTGATTAGGTTGTATCTCTATTCCTTCTTTTGCACCAAAAAGAGCGGCAGTCCAACCATTGAATTCTACTCTATCNGATATTTCGACATCTTCAATAGGTTGCCCCAATTCATCTATAGCTTCTAGAGCAATATTGATTCGATTATTTATATTACCTACATTTCTAACAGTAATACTTATTCTATCATTTTCACCTGGGTCTAATGATAAATTATCACCAACATAATCTAACGACATATTTCTATAGGCACTCATTAACAGGTCAAATGACCATTGACATTGAACATAATCTAATCCAGATGATGCTATGAGCGTAAACCTAGGACCTGTTTCAAATAACGGTGAACCATCGATTACAGATGGTATTTCAATCCAGAAGTAAACATATGATAATTGACCAGGAGATAGGGTTTCTATTGCATTATTTCCAGTTGTTTGGTTCATTGTCCAGCCCCAATTCCATGATGATTGAGTCGATATACTAAATGTTACATCATCTGAAAACAATGCGTTATTTGTTATGTTAACCGCTAGGTTGGTACGGATTTCGGGGTCTACTACAAATTGAGAAATTCCACTGACTCCAAATTCTAAGTCAGATTGAGGTAAAATTTCTACATCGATTTCAACATTATGATATTCATCGGAAATCACATCGTTTGTAATATTCAATGTTAGGGTGCTTGAAGCATACTCAGCATTTGGGTCACCAACTATGCTGAATTTGACTTGCCTAAGTCCATTAGGGTCCAAAGTATATTGCAGAGGTAGTCCAGTGACACTTAAGTCATCGCCTATTGAAAGTAATTCTAATGTGTATGTCTGAGTGTAATCCCTTATGTTTTGTAGAGTAATTGGAACCTCCAAAGTTTCATTACAGTGTATGATAATCTCATCTTGAGAATTAACTCCAACAAAATCACTTCTAGATAGAGTCTCAGCAGACGCACTGACCATTGGCGCAATAATTGTCACCAACAACATTAGGACAACCCCTCTGCTCATAGATAGTGCAAAGAGTAAGTGTCTTGAAACACTCGCATGTTTTGTTCAAAAAAATATCAAACTGGGTCTACAATAGATTCTGCCAAGTTAGTTAGTGAGAATTCTGCTCCACTGATCGGCACTCGAAGGTCAAACTTTTCTGAAATATGAGGGTCTATTTCTCCAAAACATCCAACATGAACTCCATCGATAATAACTTTCGCTGAACGTCCTGTCAGCCATGGACCTTCACCCTCTGGTAATTTCTCAATTTCATAGTTTAAAGCACCGATGTCTCGCATGAATGCTTGAACTCGACCCCTTACTGCTGCGAACCCTCCACTTCTTTCAGCCACTAAAAATGCGACTCTATCCGAATTCTCGTGATCTCTAACCACCGTTCCCAATTCATACACACTTTGAGGTAGGTTATGGTGTTGATTTGTCGCTAGTAAACGCATCAAACCAGGTGTCAAGTATTGTCGAAGTAAAGTGTGGTCAATAGTAATTGGATTGGTAATTCTTGTAACCTCACCAACAGGGGCAAATCTAATGAAATTAAACTGGTCATCATCATTTGATAAAGTAAGAGATTGAATTTGCATGAAACCTAAGCCTTGCATTGAATCTCTAATTCTTCTTCGCAAATGACCATCATTACGTGGAATTGCAGTCATTGGTGCTTTAGGTACATCTGAGCCTAAATCTTCATACCCATGACCAATAGCAATATCTTCAACTAAATCTACCGGGTGAAGAATGTCAAATCGCCATCTTGGCATTTCGATAGTGATAGAATTTTCCTGATTTCTAGAAATAAAATTACCACCCATTCTGTTGATCGCTTTAGATATCTCTTCATCTGTCAAAATTCGACCTAAAAGGCCATCCAGCAAATTAGTTGGGACATCGTGTTGAATCGCAGAGCCCTCAGGGTATTGTTTGACAATTCCATCAAAAGACGTAACTTCAACAGATTCAATCTCTCCGCCTCTTTCACATAATTGTGAAGCTATTAGCATCAAACTTGCTTCACAGGAACGGTGGTCCCACCCTGTCACATCAATAAAAAAATCTCTTGTTTGATTGTTAACAGTGGTATGGTTTCCATTGATGATTGGTGGGAAGGATAAAATTGAATCATTTGAATCCGTTATGACTGGGAATTTTTCAAATCCTTCTAAGAGATGAGCATAATCGATTCCCTTGGGGTGTTGTTTCAATATTTGTTGAATGCTCATTTCCTCATCCATTGCTAGAGGTACGAACTTTGTATCACCTGAAACTGCTTTGACTCTAAATGGTGGTTTCAATGTACTAAGGTCATGAACTCCAATAGAGGCTCTTCTTCGACCTCGACCTAATGCAAAGTGTAGTTTTTCTTGGTGATCCATTAGGGACTTAATGAAAGAATCAATCTCCACATCACCATCCAGTTTCACTCCTCGAACCACGCCTGCGAGAATAACCGGTCGAATATTTTCTAATTCTTTATCGACTGATATTTTGATATCTCCTCGTTTTATATTCAAATTTGGATTTGCTTTCTGACCATGGATGAAATTTCGAATTGCTATAGAGAGCGTTTCTCCAGAAAGTAAATCTGGACGGTTTGGGAATATTTCAATGTCTAGAACTTCTTCAGTACAGTTATCTATATCTGTACCCAAAAGAGGCAATTCATTGGATAGAACTTCAACATCATTAACTAAGTCATGTTTAGCAAGTAGGCTTGTAATCAAACTTTGCTCGACAGAAATAGTTGGCATAATAATCACTCATCTAGCAAACCAATGAGGCAATGGTCGTTCATATCCTGCCAATCTCAAACCACTTACTGCTGCAGTTTCATGGTCTAAGGCACGAAGGTGTTGCCTATTTAATCCATCAATTGATTCTAAACCTAGTTCTCTAAGAATACTTGACAAACCTCTATTCAAACCTTGTATCCAAACAGCCAAATCCATGGCATCAATCATAGGAACTTCACAACATGTAACCTTAATTCCAGTAGCAGAAAGAATTGCTAAATCTTGAGCATCAGCTGAGAATCCAAGCAATATCCCAGATTCAGTATCAGTTCCCTCGAGGTTTGCCTTGTTACTTCTACCAATTAGTGGTAGGCTGGCCGCTTCAGAAATTCCGGTATTATCTTCAATTTTACATATTGCTAAATCCGCATTGTGATATGATGCTTGAGTATGTAGTGAATTAATTCTTCCAATTCCTTCAACTATACCATATGGCTTTTGTCTTCCAGCCATTGACCTAAGGGCAACTAATAGACCATCTATTTCTTCTGAATCCATGCTTGGTAAAGATGTGAAATCCAGAATTAATCCACCAGATTGACTGACGCTAATGGATACATCAGCCAAGTTTTCAGTATCAATAATTAAGAAGTCATTATTTCTTGGATTATGGCGAGTCATAAATGGTTGCTTGTTCAGGCAATCTACCAATCCAATATCGGTATTTTTAGGTAATTTCAATTCCTTAGCATCATCGATAGAAGGAATCATCGGAAGTGGTAGAGCAATAGGTGTATTTTCATCACCTCTCTCGCCAATTAAGGCAACTGTGTCACATGTGATATAGTGCATTTTTCGCCCGTCATCTCCAGGAACTAATCCAATTCCAGAAAGGTCTCCACTCGATACCAGATTCTCACGATTTTGATTTGAAACCGAATCATTTGCTTCTAAACACATTGCATCTTTTGGAATTTCATGTTTTTTATCGTCGAGTTGTTTGTTAATTTCTTTTTGTTCAGCAGCTGTTAGTGGTCTCAATGCCACTCCTTCAGGTGGATTAGGACATCTTCCATTGATAATTATTCGACCACCAGTCATCCCTGCTCCTGGGTCGCTGCCAACATCACCGTCTACTACGATTAATCCGCCAGACATACCGCCTCCAACTCTTGAGCCAGCATTGCCTCGAATGGAAAGTAATCCTCCAGTCATGCATGCTCCAGCATCATTTCCTGCTCCGTCAAGAATACTGATTCTTCCTGATTTCATAGCGAAACCAGCATAGTTGCCAGAACTTTGCTCACAGGTGATGGTATTTCCATTATTTCCCGCTCCAAGAAATGAACCGCTATCACCCTGAATGGTAAAATTACCACCATTGCCAAATGCGGCAATCCAGGAACCTAGAACTCCTAAAGCTCTCAACTTCGAACCTTCTGGTAAACCAGGACAAAGTCCTAATTCACCATTTTTGGGCACAGGTTCCCCTGAATTAGTCCACCCAATACGCAATATTGCATTTTGTTGAGCCGCAGCTTCAAGCCTTGAACCAAGTTTGGAATTGATGCTGAACGAGCGCTCGACAATATCCAAAACATCCGCCATGAGACTATGTCGGAGTATCTTGAACATATACTTTCTTTGAACAAATTATGAATTGTGTTGTTTTTTACCAACAAATTTCTAACGATTTGTTAATAGAGGGACTTCAAGGACAGGTAATTGGTGAGGGCATGACAATCAAGGTGGCTATCAACGGATATGGAACAATTGGTAAGAGGGTCGCAGATGCTGTTGACGCTCAAGATGATATGGAAATCGTTGGAGTTACAAAGACTAGACCTGCATTTGGATGTGACTTGGCAGTTAGAAAAGGCTATCCAATTTATTGTACATTTGACGAACAAGAAAGAATAGATGCATTTGGTAAAGCCGGATATGAATGTCATGGTGGTTTGTCAGACTTACTCTCTGTAGCAGACATAGTTGTTGATTGTTCACCAGGCAAAGTGGGCGCATCAAATAAGGAAAAGTATCAATCAGCAGGAGTAAAGTGGATATTCCAAGGTGGAGAGAAACATGCAATGACTGAATTATCTTATACTTCATCTGCAAATCATCAAGAGAATCTAAACGCACAGGGTACACGTGTTGTTTCTTGTAACACCACAGGACTCTCAAGAACTTTGGTCCCTCTTTACAATCACTGTGGTGAGTTAAGTGTTGAATGTACAATGATTCGTCGAGCGGCAGATCCAGGTGACTCAAATAAAGGACCAATAAATGCGATAAAACCAGTATTGAAAGTTCCATCTCATCATGGACCTGACGTAATGACAGTCAAGCCTCAAATTTCGATTAATTCCATGGCAGTAGCCGTTCCAACTACTATAATGCACGTCCATGTTATTGTAGCAACCTTGCCAGAAGGGCACGGGTTGACTACCGATAAAGTACTTTCAATGTGGGATTCTCAACCAAGAATAATACTGATGAATGGTGGAGAAACTGGAATCACTACAACGGCGGAAGTTATGGAATTCGCTAGAGATATCGGTCGCAAGTGGGGGGACTTGCATGAAATTTTTGTTTGGAAAGATGGTGTTAAATTGGAAGGGAATACTCTTTATTATTTCCAAGCCATACACCAAGAGTCGGATGTAATTCCTGAAAATGTTGATGCCATCAGAGCATTGATGGGCGTTGAATCAGATTGGAATAAATCAGTTAGTAAGACCGATTTGGCGATATCGAAATATAATAATATTTAATGAGCATTTATCGGTCATTATAGGGTTGTTTTCAAAAACCTCACGGGAGTCCGAGATGTTATGGTGACTCATCGGCGTGTTATGTTGATGCTGGCACTATTACTGCTGACCTCATTTTCACCAGCATTGATGACAATAGAGACAACTCCTTTTTCTGAGTCCTTGGAACTCGTTGAGCCGGAATATTCAGAACAACAAAAATTGGAAATTGCTACTATGAATTGGCATAGAGCAGCATCAGTGAGTTTGGATGTTATAGAGGAAAGCACGATTTCAGGTTTTGTTCATCTTTCAGCAGGCTCATTTGACCCACTGTCGACAAGCGGTCCAAAAGTTTCTGAATTTTTACATGACGACTTGGATTATCTTAGCACGGGATTTGCAATTCTTCAGTTAGAGTATTTTTCAAGTACTTATTTAGATGAACTTCAGTCGAGATATGGATTCACAGTTCTAGATTACCTTGGTGAAGCAACTATGCTGATAAGACTGTCAGAAAACACCGCACAGGCCTTTGATGAAATCAGTGAAAACTCGAATGTTCGTTGGTTGGGTAATATGCATCCAGGTTGGAGAGTTAGTAGTGAAATTTTTGAGCATCAAACAATCAATAGTTTAATGCTAATTCCATCTGATGATTTGTCCATTGGTGGATTTGAAAAATTAGTTTTAGATTTGACACATTTTGGTGCTGATGATGCTTGGTGTGGTATTGGTGCTTGTCAAGTAACTTTGTCAAGTTCTAATTTAGTTGATTTCATCGACCAAGTCTCTTCAGATGGGAGAATAATTTGGATAGAACAGGGTCATGGTCTTGAGCTTCATAATGCGGTTGCTGGTGCCATTTCTGGCGTAGTTAATGTGGCGACTACAGCAACTTTTACACTTGATGGTTCAGGTGAAATGTTAGCAATTGCAGATACTGGGCTGGATAGAGATCATCCTGATATTTCTGGGCGCGTTTCAGCAATTTATACACAGTTTGGATTAGATTCATCTCCAATTGATAGTAATACCGGTCATGGGACTCACGTCACGTTAACCGCTATTGGAGACGGTTCAGGAGATTCTTCTACCATAGGCATGGCTCCTGAAGCATTGGTTACAATGTATGCTCTTGAACACGACCCAACTGGAGTTTTTGGAAGACAGGGGTCAATCTACAATCTACTTCTAGATGCTAAGCAAAAGACTGCTAGAATTGCTATCAATGCGTGGGGCCTTAATGGTAACTTCGGAGAGTATACTGCCGATTCACGTTCCGTCGACCAATTTGTATGGGATGAACCCGCAATGTTGCCGATATTCTCTGTTGGCGACAGAGGTTCCAGTGGTGCCTCTCAAATTTCTCCACCGAGTACCGCAAAGAATGTTCTTTCTGTTGGAGCTAGTACAACAGGTACAGGTTCATCAGCCGCAGCAGGTTCAGTAGCTTCAATTTCTAGTCAAGGCCCAACACTCGATGGTAGAATTAAGCCTGATTTAGTCGCCCCTGGGATAGAAATTTGCTCAGGTAGGGCGGAAGAGGCAAAATCACCATCAGGCCTCTCATGCGGTACTGGAGTTCACGGTGATGGAGACCCGCTTTACATGTCGTTATCGGGAACTTCCCAAGCAACTGCAGTAACTGGTGGTATAGCCTCCTTGACAAGAGAATTTTTACGTGAACAAATAGGTATTAGTTCACCTTCTGCATCTTTAATTAAGGCCGCTTTAATCAATGGAGCTACAGACCTTGGGGCGCCAGATATTCCTAACAACTTAGAAGGCTGGGGTCAAATAAATCTTGAACAAACTATTCTACCTAAAGACGGTAGCACTATTCTTTCGACATATTTTGATGATAAGAAATCTCTTCGTTCTGGATTTGGTTTGCTTTATGATTTGAACTTAGATCCAAGCCACGGTCTAGATATCACTTTGGCATGGACAGATGAAGCAGGTAGTGCTAATTCAGCTCAAAGTCAATCTAAATTAGTTAATGATTTAGATTTGATTCTTATCGACCCATCTGGCAACCAATGGCTGGGCAATGATTTTGCCTCAGGTTTTTCCACCCAGGGTGGAACATCTGATGACTTAAACAATGTGGAAAGAATCAAAATAGCTCCTGGTACACTTTCCAATTCCGGCAATTGGTTGGTTAAAGTAATGCACCGAACCGGTAATGAACAAGATTTCAGTATTGTCATAACAGGTGATATGAGTATACAGCCTAAATCTGATTTGACCACTTTTAATGAATCGATTTATCTTTCCTCACAAAACCCTTTACAAAATGATATAGTTTCACTTAGAGTTGCATGGATGAATCAAGGCACTCTAGATACTCCTGGATTCCATTGGATTTTAGAAGATTTAACCGAGGGTACAATCTTGATGCAAGGGGATTCTCTGGGCGTAGCTTCCAGCGAGGTAGAATCAGTAATAACCACCCGTTCGTTTTCCACAACTGGAACTCATACTCTAAAATTGAGTCTTGATACCGACAATGTAATTCAAGAAATGAATGATGAGTCTTCAGGCATCGATAATAATATTATTACTATGGATATTGAAGTGACATCACTTGGTGTTAGAGTGATAGCTTTGAATGATGATGGTACTGAACCTATTACAACTGAAGACAGAACATCTTCTGCAATCAAGATTTTTGATGTTCGTAATGAAACAGGGATAGATGTCCCAATCAGGATCAAAAATGAGGGTACTGGTACTCAAAGTATCACTCTCTCAGTAACAAATGTACAAAAGCAACATCCGATTTACAACTATTTAATCAATCCAGAAGATGTATGGACTAAACAATATTCTGAGAGTGGTCCATTTTCATTAACTGGCCAAGGTTCAACAGGTGATTACAAAGATGTAGTACTACATTTTGAGGATGAATCTGCTAATTTTGATGATTCAAATAACCCTAGATATGCTCGTTTTGGAACATTTTATGTCGATGTCAGAGTTCAATATCAAGGTCTTCCTTCAGTATCTCATTCTCAACGTTTGACTATTGAAATTGGACAAGTCGATGATGTAAAGGTTGTATCAGCAGGAACTGCGGGTCTTGCTGCTAAGCCTGGTGAATCTGTGGCATTTTCAATCTCTGCTCAAAATGTAGGTAATTCTGCAGCACAATATTCGGTAACCTGCGAATCTGAAAATCGTTGGCAAATAATGTTGGGTAACTCAAATTCATCTACTTTAGATTTCGAGCCGCTAGATATTTCTTCATACCTTTCAATGCCGGTTCGAATTTTTGTCCCCCCTGTTGCAGATGGTTTACCTGCAGTAGGAGCAACTGATGTGATTTCGTGTTATGTTACTTCAACTACTGATCTGACTCTAAATTATAGTGAAGTAGTAACGGTTTCGGTCTTAGAAAAAGAGGAGTTTCAAGCACATCTTCTCGATGATGGAACTCCTGTAGGTACAAACCTCATCACTAGAGACGTACTTGTCGATAGCGGTGAAGTAAAGTTCCTCGATTATGAGATTAGGAATTTAGGTAACTCTATCTTAGAGATGGATATAAGTATTCAACCATCTAATCCAAGTTGGTTTTTGAAGGTCTTTTCGGATTCAGAAAATGATTCTAGGAAGGTTTCAATTATTATTCAACCAGGTGGTATTCAAACTGTACAGTTCCAAATTAATGTTCCAACAGCATCCCTAGAAGGCGATTCAAACTCATTTACAATTAGGGCTGAAATTTCCGACTTTAATTATGTCACAAACACAACACGTATTCTGATCAAAGAAGATGTATCTTTAGAACTGACTGGCCCTGAATTTTTATCGGCTTCAATCTCTTCTGANTTCTCNTACAANGACNTAATGATTNNCAATACNGGNAACTCAGTNTTAAATCTCAATTGGTCTTATTCACTACCTCCAGATGACTGGCTTGTAGGATTCTCAAATCCTGTGAAGGTGATAAATCCTCGTGAAGAGGCAACAGTATCTATTGGTCTAGTTCCGCCANTGAATGAAGATATTTCATCAAGTTCATTTTCCCTTACTGTTACTGTTTCTGCCGACAGTAATGGAAGAACAGTTACAGAGAGTCTACAATTTGATGTCAAAGTAGAGGAATCCAACTTCGGTAATCTTTCGAGTAATTCTAATTCTTTACAGGGTTTTGTTGGAATAGAAATTGGAAATGAGGAGTCGCAAATAATTACTTTTAGAAATGATGGAAATACAGTTCTTGATGGCGATGTAACGGTATCAGTTGTAGATTCAGAAGGNATGGAGGTTTCAGGTTGGAATACAGATGTTAAGCCGTCAACAATTTCAGGANTAATGCCAGGAGAATCTATTGAACTGGAAGTGATAGTTGAACCTAAGGATAATGCGAAAAAAGGTTCTTGTCAAGTTTTGATTAATGTNACATCAGATTCCAATATAGTCGCTCAAATATCCCTTTCGTCAAGTATTCAATCATCTAAAGGAAATAGTGGACTATTCAATTCCGTTCCATGGTATATTTCGGTCTTGATTTTGGCAACACTGCTAGTTTCTGGGGTGATTTTAGCTAGAAGAATGAAGCTTAGCGGCTCAGTTTCCAATGACGATTCACAATTGGTTTCAGCAGATAATTATGTCAATCCAGANTATATTTCGGATCGTCGTGATGAAGCACTTGACATCGGCAATTCAGTGAATGAAATCACTAGTGGAGAAGTCTCCGCTGATGAAATNGCATCGGCTCTTGCACAATCGATGGAATTACCGGCCTTTGCAAAAACTCCAAATATTCCAAAAGGNATGCCTCCAAAGATGAATATTCCAGTCGGAATGCCCCCTAAATTGAACATACCACCTGTGATGCCAATGCCACAAATAGCCCCACCATTGCCACAACAACCTGCTCTAACACGTCCATTACCGCCAACAGGGCTTCCGCCAGGTTGGAGTGTCGAACAATGGAATGCATATGGTCACATGTGGCTTGAGAAGAACAATAAGTGAGTGCGTATCTTAAATCTAAGTAGTCTCACGACCATACATGAGCAGTATTGTATTATTTGGGCCACCTGGTGCAGGTAAAGGCACACAAGCTGAGAGAATAACAATCTCAACAGGTCTACCTCAAGTNTCAACAGGTGATATGTTAAGAGCTGCTGTTAAGCAACAGACACCGACTGGAATCGAGGCAAAGGGTTACATGGAAGCAGGATTACTTGTTCCTGATNCTATTATCATCGACTTGATTCGTGATAGAATCTTGTTACCTGATGCCAAGAATGGAGTAATGTTTGATGGTTTTCCNAGAACTATTCCTCAAGCAGAGGCCCTATCANAGATTACTGAAGTTTCCCATGTAATCGCAATTGAAGTGCCAGATGAAAGAATTGTTGACCGAATTTGTGGTCGATATTCATGTGGTAACTGTGGTTTAGTATTCCATGATACATTCAATCCAGTTCCAACTTCAGGATGTGAATGTGGTAATTTCGTAGAAAAAAGACGTGCAGANGATAATAAAGAAACAGTTCAGTCAAGACTAGCAGCATATCATGAGCAAACATCACCATTGGCTGACTGGTATGAAAGTAGAGGTATTTTCCATAGAGTCGACGGGGATAGAGAAATCAATTCCATCAGTGATGATATTTTACTGGCACTTAAGAAGTAGGTTTTANCATGGGTAAAAGGCGTAAGCGTTCGGGCAACCTNAAGGGGCAGCGTATCGCTAATGCTCGAGAGACTCAGAATTCTCTAATTCATTTACTGGATAATACAGAGCCAAAGGATTCGACTCTAGCACGTTCATCAGCGAGACAAATTTTAGCACTAAGTCGTAAACATCGTCTCTCTTTACCAAGTAAAGCAAAAACTCTGCTTTGTCGTAAATGTGAAACTCCTTTTTCGCATGGTTCNAATGTTAGAACAAGAATCAAGAATGGATTGAAAATNGTTACCTGTTTGAANTGTCAAAATGTTAGGCGATATAGCGTGAANGTAAATTGAAGGTTTGATTATTATGTCGAAGAAGATACCCCAATCAATAAAAAAGATAGCTAATTCGAGANATTTTCAACCCAGTGTCAGGATTGGCAAATCAGGTATCACTGAAAATCTAATCGAGGAAATCGACGCCCAATTAAGCAAAAAGGATATCGTTAAGATAAAAATCAATCGAGGATTATTTGAACGCTCAAAAATAGATGATATTTGGAGACATCTTTCTGAAGAGACAGATTCTTCTATTGTTTCAGCTAGAGGAAATGTCTGTGTTTTGTGGCGATAGTTAATTTCATCATTAACTTCGAGTATCAAAGCGAATACTCAATAATATCCTTTCATTGGCAGGAACAATTGGGATGATTATGTTCAGTATTTCGAAGCGCTACAGCAAGTCGAGAACAATCGCATTTTTGCTTTTAATTTTCGTAGGAAGTATGGTTATTGCTGGTCATTCAATGGCTGCAGGTGGCGCAGGTGGAACAGACGTTCATTTAGATTTGACACTAAACGATGGAGTGAAATCAGAAGCAATAGTAGTTGGCTTATTCATTTTACTAGCTGTTTATGCGTTAATAATAACCGAGGCGGTTCATAGAACACTTGCTGCTGCACTAGGTGGGTTAGTAGCTGTTATCGCTTTAAATCACTACACAGAAGAATCTGCGCTCACTCTTAGAGCTGTTACAACAATGATCGATTGGGAGACCATAGGTCTACTGTTAGGTATGATGGTGATGGTAGGAGTGATTTCGCATACTGGAGTTTTCGAATGGTTTGCTGTCGAGGCATACAAGAAAAGCGGTGGTTCAATATGGAGTCTTGTCGTCATTTTATGTTCTGTAACTGCAGTTTTATCGGCGTTTTTAGACAATGTCACCACGATTCTCTTACTTACTCCTGTAACAATACAGCTTGCTAAAGTTCTAGACTTGAAACCCATTCCGTTATTGATTTCTGAAGTATTATTCTCAAACATTGGTGGAGCTGCAACTATGATCGGAGACCCGCCAAATATTATGATTGGTTCAGGATTATCAGAATCGGCGATAAGTAATACTGAGTATTCACATCTAGCTAGCGATGGTGTTAATTTTAATGATTTCATAATTGAGATGGCACCGGGTATACTGATGACAATTGTCCCAGCATTCATGTTTATTCGTTGGTTCTATGCTGAAGAATTCTCGGGTAAGAGAATTAGAGATGTTGCTGAGTTAGAATCAAAATACGGAATTAAAGATTACAAGATGCTAACTACTAGTGGAATTATTCTATGTTTAGTTATCTTAGGTTTCTTTTTACACCCAATAACCCATATGCCAGTATCATGGATCGCTTTGGGAGGTTCGGTTTTGATGCTCCTTGCTACTAACAGGCACGAGTTAGATGAACCGTTGGAAGAAGTTGAATGGACCACATTACTGTTTTTCGCTGGTTTGTTTGTACTTGTTCATTCACTTCAATACTTGGGAGTTATCAGTTTCATAGGAGAATATGTACAGAAAGCGATTGAGGCGTTTCCACAAGGCCAAGATGGTTTAATTAGGTTAACTGCTGCGATTTTGATCATCCTCTGGGTTTCTGCTATTGCGTCGGCATTTATCGATAATATACCTTATACGGCTACCATGATTCCTATAGTGCTACAGATTTCAGATGGAGCTGGTGTTGACTTACCTCCATTGATTTGGGCTTTGGCTTTTGGTGCCTGTCTTGGTGGAAATGGTACCTTGATAGGTGCTTCAGCAAATGTTGTTATGGCTGGAATGTCCGAAGAGGCCGGCTATCCTGTTTCATTCAATGAATTTTTCAGAGCAGGTTTCCCACTTATGATTATAACTACTTTGATTGTTTCTTTCTATATGATTCTAGTTTATGTCGTCGGAGGAGGCGGTATGGAGTGGAAAATAGTTCTGGTTGCTCTCTCAATTATCGGTATGATATACCAAGTGTACAGAGGGAGAAGTAAAGGGAAAGGATTTGCCGACTCATTAGTAGATAATGACCTTGATGAAATTAAAGATATAGTTAGTGAAACTATTTCAACAGCTGTTGGAATTATTTCTCCGAAGAATGACAGTGAAGAATAATCGCAACTTTTTCCATCTTGGAAGCGTTTACTTCAAAGGTGTGGCTTGTTTGGTAAGTATGGGGGAGTTAGATGTTAGAATGTACTATATGTGGTCTTCTTTCCTTAAATGCTCAATCTTGTCCCGCCTGTGGTAGCCAAAATCTAATTGATTTAGCAAGTGAAGATGAAGACCCCACTATGCCAACAGAAGTACCTGGATTAGATGACGCAGTATCATCCTTGTATGAACTCGAAGGCATTGAACAAATTGAAGATACTGACGAAATCGAAGTTCCAGAAGTATCTAAATCATCTTCCAATAGTTCATTGCCATTTGGTTACTCTGGTCAATCAAATGTTCATCTTTCTAGATTGCCGTTTGGCATAGGGAGCCACGCCGAAGGAGTTCCTTTTGACAGTGAAGAAGAAACTGGAGACGTTTCATCCAATATTACCGACTCAATATCGTCTAGTCATAGTGTTCAACAATCCAAAGTTACAAGCTCAACCAAAACTCGTGTTGAACCACCTAAACAAATGACTATGGTAAGAGTTGAACCAATAGTAGAGGCAAATATAGAACATGAATCACAAAATACAATGTTACAAGAAGTTGAAGAAGAGGTGACTCCATCTTTTTCTATTCCGGATGAATGGAGGATATCGGCAACCGAACCAAATTTAGAGGAGATATACTCCTCTCCTGAAACAGTGGTAGAGGTAGTACACCAAACCGAGGATGATGTCCTTGTATACAATCACCAAGATATCGAACAATCAACAACAGTGAATAGTGAACCTTCATTCAGCCAAAATACATCTTCTCTATCCCTTGAACTTCATCCAGCCAAGGCGTTGAATGTAGATGTTGGTAGGGATACTGACTTAGGTCCTGAACTAGAGAAAGGATATTTTGCAATAGCGAATAACTCTTGGGCTGAAGCAGCTATTTCTTTCCAAAAAATGGCTTCTCGAATGCCCGGTGATTCAGCAGTTTTCAACAATTACGGCTTATCATTATTGCAAAGAGCCATCGAGATGGCGAAAGATGGCGAAGAATCCATTCAAATGATGGCATCATCACAATTCGAGTCCGCAATTTTAGCCCTAAGAGAGGCTGCAAAATCAGACCCTGATGAATCTATAATTCTGTTGAACTTATCGCATGCATTACTAGTTAGCGGTAGAGCTGAAAAGGCTCTGAAAATAGTTCAAGTTCACAATTCTCGTAATCCTGCATCACTTGAAGGAGTCAACTTAGAGGCTGCCGCACTTGTCAGTATAGGACAAAGTGTCAATGCGAAGAATTTACTTTCTTCTCATAAAGGAGACTCGATTATCGATGAAAATCTCTCTCGATTATTGTGAACTTTTTTCACTAAAAGTAATTTTATAGAGTTTTTTCTGAGTCAAATTGAAAACTAAATACCATCACTTTTAGCGTTGCAAGTAAGCGATTTTATGGGCTCTACTCGGCTCATGTGAACCGATTCGTTCATATATGGGTGGTAGGTCGGTGGGTTGCTTAGCACCTTGGCATGCCTATGCCGGGGGAAGGGCTGAGGAGAATCGTCCATGAGGAGGCGGTTTTCTGCGGAAGCCGAATAGGCATGAATTAGATACCGAAGGGTTACTCGCATGGTGTGTGAATACATACAATATGTGATGCTACAACCCAACTGGGGGATCGCTCGGCTCGAGTGCCGAAGAAGGTCGTGACAAGCTGCGATAAGCTGCGGGGAGGTGCATGTATACCATGGATCCGCAGATTGCCGAATGGGACTTCCCAAATAATCGCGATGCGATAGGGAACCCTCCGAATTGAAGCATCTTAGTAGGAGGAGGAAATGAAATCAAACGAGATTCCGTAAGTAGTGGCGAATGAACACGGAATAGGACAAGCCGAATCCCGAAACGAAAGTGAGGGAGATGTGGTTGTCGGTCTATCGTCTAAGTCATGGAAGGTGAAGTTGCCTGGAATGGCACATCCATAGAGGGTGAAAGTCCCGTAACCGTACATGATATGACCACGTGACCGTCAAAGAGTAGCATGCGCTGGAAATCGCGTGTGAATGTGGGAGGCAAATACTTCCAATCCTAAATACAACTCGAGACCGATAGTTTACAAGTAACGTGAGTGAAAGCTGAAAAGTATCCTTAGCGGGATGTGAAAAGAACGTGAAACCAGTTGGGTACAGGCTGATTGGGCGTGAAAGCGAAGATATGAGCAGCGTCCAGTCGTGCGTTTAGAAAAATGCCCCAGGGAGTCTTGATCATTGGCGAGGTTAAGTGGTTGATCCACGTAGCCGAAGGGAAACCGACAAGTCCGCAGCAGTTTACTGTGAGGGACGAAGTGTGCTCGCTTGGAGTCAATGGTGGAGGACCTGAAGCCCGACGATC
>NHGH02000019.1 GCA_002172355.2 Euryarchaeota archaeon TMED132 | reverse complement strand
CGATGATGACGGAGATTCAGTCCTTGACGTGAATGATGACTTCCCACTTGATTCAACAGAATCTGTAGATACCGATAATGATGGAACTGGTGATAACGCAGATGTTGATGATGACGGTGATGGCGTTTACGACCTATTAGATCACTTCCCACTTGATCCAACTGAAACTGTTGATACCGATAACGACGGTACTGGTGATAACGCAGATGTTGATGATGACGGAGATACAGTCCTCGATGTTAATGATGACTTTCCACTGGATGACACAGAATCTGTAGATACTGATAATGACGGAATTGGTAATAATGCCGATACAGATGATGATGATGATGGAGTCTACGACCTTCTAGACCACTTCCCACTTGATCCAACTGAAACTGTCGATACCGATGACGATGGAACTGGCGATAATGCAGATGATGATGATGATGGCGACTTAGTCCTCGATGTTGATGATGATTTCCCACTAGATGCAACAGAATCTGTAGATACTGATAATGATGGAACTGGTGATAACGCAGACAGTGACGATGATGGTGATGGTGTTTCTGATAACAATGATGACTTCCCACTTGATGCAACTGAAACTGTTGATACCGATAACGACGGAACTGGCGATAATACTGACAGCGACGATGATGGAGATTCTGTCCTCGATGTTGATGATGATTTCCCACTTGATGCTACAGAATCTGTAGATACAGATAATGATGGAACTGGTGATAACGCAGACAGCGATGATGACGGTGATGGTGTTTTAGATGCCAATGATGCTTTCTCACTTGATGCTACTGAAACTGTTGACACCGATAACGATGGAACTGGTGATAACGCGGACACTGACGATGACGGAGATGGTGTTTCTGATACCAACGACGATTTCCCACTAGATGCTACTGAAACCATTGATACCGATAATGNCGGAACCGGTGATAATACTGACAGCGACGATGATGGTGATGGTGTTTTAGATAGCAATGATGCTTTCTCACTTGATGCTACTGAAACTGTTGACACCGATAACGATGGAACTGGTGATAATGCTGACACTGACGATGATGGTGATGGTGTTTTAGATGCTGATGATGATTTCCCACTTGATGCTACTGAAACGATTGATACCGATAATGACGGAACCGGTGATAATGCTGACAGCGACGATGACGGTGATGGTGTTTTAGATAGCAATGATGCTTTCTCACTCAATGCTACAGAATCTGTAGATACAGATGGCGATGGAACTGGTGATAACGCTGACAGCGATGATGATGGCGACAATGTCTCAGATACTGCAGATGCTTTCCCTCTTGACTCGTCAGAATCAATTGATACAGATGGTGATGGAACTGGTGATAATGTCGATATTGATGATGATAATGATGGTGTGGAAGACGGTGATGATGAATTCCCACTAGATGCAACGGAATGGGAAGACGTCAACGGTGATGGACTTGGCGACAATAAAGATGAACTAAATACATTTGAGGAGTTTAAACAATCACCAACTCTGCCAATTATAATGATTGTACTAATTCTTGCTATCATGGTTCTGCTTTATCGCAGGGATCCTAATCCAGGTTTGAGTACTATAGNTCAAAGCCCTCCTGCCGAGACTCCTACTGCGAAGAAGAAAGAAACTAAAGAGGTTAAAGCACATACTTTAGGTAAGAATGAATGCCGAATGGATAAAGACCACAAAGTCACTTGTCCTGCTTGTAAATCGAAACTTGGAGTACCAGATGGTAGTGTGCCACCATTCAAGTTCACTTGTCCAAAATGTGAGACTAAAATTAAAGTTGTACCACATGAGAAGTTTTGACCAAATAATATCGCGGCNAAGGCAAAAAAGTTCAGNACCCNCATTTGCAGTATTTGGGNTCATTGACATGTTCATGAAAAATTGNCGACTACCNGACTTCACATCAAGTTTACAANCNGGAAACAATTGCCATAAGTAACACATTTGTTACCAAAGACTATTTTANAATCGAATTAGACAGATAACTATGCGTACATGGCTAGTAGTTGCAGTATTAATGGCCGTTATGGCTTCTCCAATGTTGACACAACCTTCAGTTTTGGANGATTCANGNGATAATTTACNNTNTTCAAGCCCAATTCAAACAACTATTTCNCCCGCCTCTGGTTGGACTAGTGGCNGTCAAGAAATCACAATTACAGGTAGCGGTTTCATGGATTTGGNATTCACTAATACAACCTATGACGGAATCAANCACCAATGGGCAAAATCAACGGCAAACTATGCTGACCAATCCGGTCAAGAAAATTCCATAGTGGTAGATTCTAATGGACATGTTCACATCGTATCTGCTGCAGGTGATAATTATGATTTCATTCACAGTGTTTATGATGGAAGTTCATGGTCNGTAAATAGTATCAAGAGTTGTGAAGGTTCGTACTGTTGGGATACTCACATGGTAATTGATGACAACGATCATCTTCACGCAGCGTACTCAACAGGTAACAATTACATNATTTACATGAATTATAATGGTACTACATGGTCATGGTCTCAAGTATCTTCAAACGGCAAAGTTGGGCCGGTTGGCATAGCAGTTGATTCCAATAATTATCCCCATATTTCTTATTCTGCATATGGCTCTTATTGTGGCAATGGGCTAATGTTAGCATCGTTTGATGGTGTTGATTGGACTTCTCAAACTGTTAAATCTGGTAGTAATCGCGGTTGCAGTTCGGCANTAGTAATAGAGGATGATGACCANATAAATATAGCATATCAAAATCGAGATNCTTCAAAATTAANNTTNGTTACTGGNNATGGTNNTTCACCATGGTCNNNNGNCTATNCNGCAGATTTCGGAAACCCAGCNAGTAGCNTGTANCCTGGTTATTANTCTTCGATGGCTGTGGATNATCAAGGNCAGTTCCANATCGCTCATTANGATAGNAAAGAAGAAGACTTGAGATANTCAACCGGTGNGCCAAATGGTCANTGGNCTANTACNATTNTTGACTCGGGAGGTAATACNGGNCGCAATCCTGCAATCGCCATTGATGNNGCGGGCGACCCTCACATCGTTTATCATTCATGGGCAGGATGGGATTTGAAATATGCTACATTGAATCCAAGTTCACCTGATTGGCAAGTGAGTAATGTAGAGACCGCTGGCAGTATAGGTGATTCAAGTTCAATATTTATCGATGACGCTGGAATTATCCACATTGCATATAGTGATGATACCAATAATGTTCTCAGGTATGCTACCAAAAATTCTGGTGTTTCTGTCACTAACGAGATAACAGTTCAATTCGGTCAATTTGGCTATGTAACCGGAGAGGTAGTCGATGATTCGACAATAGTAGTTACTAGTCCTGTAGCCAGCCAAGCAGACACAGTAACTCTCTCTTTGTGGGATNAAGANGGCATTATTGAACACCAACTGTCCTCAGNATTTGAATTCATTTCTCAAGATGATTTAGACAATGATGGAGTACTCAATACTAACGATGATTGTCCAAACGATGCGGGTACTTCGACACAAGATTTGACTGGCTGCCCCGATGATGATGGAGATGGTTACAGTAATTCAGGGGATGACTTCCCTAATGATGCTAGTGAANNNNCNGATNNNGATGGTGATGGNGTTGGCGATAACGCAGATGCTTTCCCTAGCGATTCGAGTGAAAATACCGATAGCGATGGTGACGGTGTTGGAGATAATAGCGATGCATTCCCATCAAATACCTTTGAGCAATCTGATTCAGANGGCGATGGAGTNGGCGATAATAGCGATTCTTTCCCTAATGATGCAAGCGAAACAACCGATTCTGATGGTGATGGAGTTGGAGATAATAGTGACGCTTTCCCTATGAATGCNTTTGANANATNTGANTCCGANGGNGANGGNGTNGGCGATAATNCNGANGNNTTCCCTAATGATGCCAGTGAANCNGTNGATNCAGATGGCGATGGAGTTGGNGATAATTCTGATGCTTACCCTAATGATGCTAGTCAGACAACNGATATTGATAGTGATGGTGATGGAGTNAATGATNTCAACGATCTCTGCTCAAACACACTGGAAAATGNAGCAGTTGACGCNAATGGTTGTTCATCAATTCAACTTGATGGAGACGGNGACGGATATAATAATACACAAGACGACTTTGCTTTAGATTCAACTCAATGGATGGATAGTGATGGCGATGGTTACGGCGATAATTGGGGAGATAGTTCTTGGAATGCAAGTAGGGAGCAAGGCTGGCCNGGTGTTTTCATTATCGATGCATCAACACCTGACTATTGTCCAGATGTTGCAGGTAATTCAACTGCCGATGGCTACTTTGGTTGCTTAGATGCTGATGGAAANGGTATTGCTGATTTGCTGGAACAGAATGAAACCAATGGTACGGATAATACCAATCAAACCGAAGAACCTGTCGATACCGATGGAGATGGAGTTTCAGACTTAGAAGATAATTGTCCAGNCACCTCTCCAAATACTTCTGTTGACGCTTTTGGTTGTGAGGTTGTTGAATCAGAAAGTGAAGAAGAAGAACCGACTTCAGCNTTTGAATCATTCTTTTCAGGAGACAGTGACCCTGTAACAACGACAGTTGGAATCGGGGCTATTCTACTCGCTTTGTTTACTCTACTACAAACCAATGCAGCAGCAGCAATACTTCCTGATACATTCCGGTGGATTCAAGTTTTACGTAAGAATTCAAAACTCACCAAAGAAGAACGTAATGAGTTGACTTATCTTCAATCATTAGTTCAAGCCTATCATAGCAATCCAGAGGAATTAGCTGAAGAATTAGTGAATTTGAAAGGGGATATTACTGCACGGTTTACCAATAATCAAATCAAGAAAGAGACCCGTGAAAAATTACTGATTTTGATCGAGGAACTTCAATCTTCGACGCCGAATGAATTGTATCAAATTGCTCATAATGAAGCATATTTCGGGCTATCAGAAGTAATTGATACTGGCGACCGAACCAAACTCCTTGATGAAAAAGTAGCAATGACTACAATGGCTGTCGAACATGAACACTCTGAAGCCCCACCTGCCTATTCACTAGGGGAATTGGATGATAAAGGCACATATTGGATTGAA
>NHGH02000041.1 GCA_002172355.2 Euryarchaeota archaeon TMED132 | reverse complement strand
TGAAGTTTTAGAAAGTTTAGAACAAGATTGCGTGACATTACCTGCTGGACATGATAATGATGGAAAACTTAGAATTCTAACGTATGATGTATTAGCTCTCAACGATTCTATGATTAATGATTTTGAAAATACTACTGGAATCGAAGTGGTTTTCAACAAAGAATCAGATTCAGGCGGGATTTTAGACCAAATGATGCTGACAAAGAATGCGCAACAAGCAGATTTAATGATTGGATTAGACAACTCTTATTTGCAAACCGCAATCGATAACTGCTTACTTAGAGAAACACTCTTCACGCAGAATCCACAATATCAAAATATTTCGACTTCTGCTTTAGAATCATATTCAGGTAACCTAGCAATTCCATTTGACCAAGGAACTGTTTGTTTGAACTATGATGAAAATTATGTTGACGGTACAAATGTCACAACCCCAACCTCTCTTTGGAATTTAACAGAATCACAATGGGAAGGTAAAACCGTATTCCCATCCCCACTTTCATCATCACCAGGTAGAGCATTTATGATTTCCACAATTGATTACTTCAACAATGATGGAGATCCTACAACCGATGCTTTTGATTGGTGGAAAGCGATGAAAGACAATGGGGCAATATTCACTTCTGGTTGGAGTGAAGCATATGAGACACACTATACCGGTGGGTTTGGCGAATCTACTGTTGGACACATTGGCGATGCGCACCTTACTGTATCATACTGTCACTCTCCAGGGGTTGAAGCCTACTATAGTTCGAATTGGACACATTCAACCAGCCTAAACCTACCAAGGAGTTCATTCCATCAAGTCGAATATACTGGAATAATTAATGGTGCGGCAAATATTGCTGGAGCAGAACTTTTCATTGAATATCTTCTTTCTGATGCAATTAATTCACAGATGCCTGAAAATAACTTGATGTATTCTGTTATTGATGGTAATGACCTCCCTGAAACCGATGGATTCCGATATCACTCTGACATCCCCAATCAACCTGTTGACACACCTATTTCTACAGTAAATCTTGAAATGGAATCATGGTTAGAAAACTGGAAATCATCAACCCAATGATGAGGCATATTCATGATCAAGGGCAAAAATAGAGATTTTATCATAAATTCGTCTCAATGGATTGTAGTTAGTTCATTTTTCCTAGCCCTATTTGTTCCAATACTATATGCTATATTGAGATTGGAATCCGTAACAGAGATGAGTAGTTTATCAGCCATCACCAATTTTTTCCAAATAATTGGGACAAAAGAAGCCTTGAAATTCACATTATTACAAGCCACTTTTTCAGTAGTTGTCACCCTACTTATTGGAATACCATTAGCGTGGTATCTTGGCCGATATGAATGGAAGAGAATTAGGATTATTAGGGCACTTCTTTCGGTGCCTTTTGTAATGCCCGCCATTGTCGCTGCAATGGGCTTTATCGCATTAATTGAAGAAAATAGTTTACTTGAATCTATGGGAATTGACCTTAGAGGTCAAACAATCACTTACTTGGGGAAGACTATACAAATGTCTGAACTAACAGGTTTTGATAATTCTGGACATTTTATAGCACTCATCTTAGCCCATGCTTGGTTTAACATTTCATTAATTATTAGATTTGTAGAGCCAACCCTGTCCACTATGGACCCTAAATGGGAAGAACAAATTCGATTACTCCCCGCAGGTAATACTTTTCTAAAACGTATTAGGAATCTATGGATGCCTTTTATCGGACCTGCAATTGCATGTTCTTCTGCTCTTTGTTTCATATTTTCATTCACCTCTTTTGCACTAGTAAAATGGCTTACACCCAATAACTCTACACTGGAATCTTTGATGGCAGAATCTGGCGGAACCGCAGGTATATACAATTACAGAGTTGACACAAGCGAAATCGTATTATCAATTTGTTTGATTCAATTAATCATTCTGCTTTCTGCACTACTAATTACCTCAAGGCTGCAAAAAAAGCATTCTATTAGACATGCGATCATTAGTGAATCCAGTGCTAGAAAAACTCGTGGAGAAGTTGGAATCATTGGAAAAGCAGTTGTATCCATGGGGATTATTTTTACAATATTACCTTTGATTCTTACTTTCATCTCATCATTTAGGATACGAACTGTCGAAAATGGTAATGTTAGTTTCAGTTATAGTTTTGAAGCTTGGAGAGAAGTTTGGTCAGGAGATAATTCGACAATCGCTCTGTCAGATGCTTTACTAAATTCCGTTATATACGCGATTTTCACTCTTGTATTATCATTGATTATAGGATGGACTATCGCTTCATGCATAAATCGGCTCGAGATAAAAGGAAAAAATCGTGCTGCTAAAATTGTCGATTTCATCAGTCTATCACCCCTCGCCGTATCAGCAGTAATGATTGGACTGGGCGTTTTAATTGGTATACTAAAATGGATTCCTGAATTATTCAATTGGTTTTTCATTCCAGTCTTACCACATGTTCTGTTAACCACACCATTTGTTGTGAGAGTGATGTTGCCAGCAATCCGTAGTTTGGATAGTTCATTTGAACAGCAGGCAAAAATGCTCGGTCTTTCACCTATACGAGTTTGGATTCATTCAAAACTAAGTTTTCTTAGAGGACCTTTAGTTGTGGCCGGTTCTCTAACTATCGCATTTTCATTAGGCGAATTCGGTGCAACATGGATTCTTGTTAGGTCCGGTTCCTGGGATACACTTTCCATACTTACTGATCAATTAATGAATCAACCTAAATTCAATCCCATGATTTATCCAATGGCCATGGCTAGTGCATCTTTATTGATGATTCTAACATTCACACTATTCCTTATTGCTGAAAGGATGAGGCCAAATGGTCAGGGAAGTGGTTTTTGATGAGTGAAGAAATGATATCTATTACTAATTTGAGCAAGAAATTTAAAGATTTGAACCTATTTAATGGTCTTAATTTATCTGTGAATAAAGACGAAATCATTGCAATAATTGGCCCAAGTGGTTGTGGAAAAACAACAATTCTAAGAATGATTTGTGGTTTAGAAAAAGATTATTCTGGAACCATCAAATTTGAAGGCGAGGATATTTCAGAGATTTCAGTACAAGATAAAATCGGTTTTATTTTCCAAAAGCCAATTTTATTTCCTCATCTCAATGTTGGTAGAAATATTCTTCTAGGTTGTAAAGAGAAGGGAGACAAGAAATTCTATAATCAAATAATTGAAAGAGAATTAGAATTCATTGGTTTACCAGGATTTGAAAAAAGAAAGGTAGAATCACTATCGGGAGGAGAATCTCAACGAGTTGCTCTTGCTAGAGCATTATTAGCAAAACCACAATTACTATTGCTAGATGAACCTTTTTCAGCCTTAGATGTCAAATCCCGTCGTAATTTGGCCAAAGAAACTCGCAAATTTTTGAAGTCTAGAAAGATGACTGCAATCCATGTGACGCATGATAAAGAGGAAGCAGAATTAGTTGCTGACATTATTTTTAATTGGGATAGTTTGTGTTCAGAGATTAAAACTGATTAGGACAAGCAATAATAACGAGCGATGTCAAAGAATGTATGAGCGCACATGTTAGGCACCCCGTTAGATGTTCTGCCTTACGTCCGAGGAATTCAAATGGTTCTGTCTGGATACTCCGGATATACCAAAGGCAAGCGCCGAGATGCAGATAAATTAATTCGAGAAGAAATCGAACGTGCTGCAGGAAGAGCACGTAGCCATATTTCAAATATTCATGATGCGGCATTCAAGGATGGGGCAATTCCAGTCGCCAGGGCTGCTAAAGCTGCCTGTACCGAAATTGATGCCCTCATTGAAGATGTTGACAAAGCATCTACAGGAATGGACCATGCATTCTTTTCTGGTTCCCGTTCAGCCTCAAATTCAGACTTAAAGAAATTGATTAAACATGACCATGACGTTATTGAGATGGTCACAAAATCAGTGAATATAGCCAACAGTGCTGAACATGCTTTCAACACTGGAATGACACCTGATGAGATTATTCAATTGATTAGGCAGTGCCAACAAATGTCCACAAGTTGCCGGGGTTTCTTTGGCTCTAGGTCAACTATTCTCGGTGGACTACGCCAGAAAAAGAAAGTTAAGAAGGAGTGAATAAAATGTCAAATATTTATCGATGGAGAAGTAACCCTACTATTCTTGCCAGACTAGTAAATGCAAATGATATTCAAACTTGGAAGGCTAAAGAAGTGATTCTAAAGCCCAATGAGGCTTGTGCTTTCATCATCGACGGGAGAATTGGAGACATTGTTTCTGAAAAAATAGTTCGCAATATAGGTGGTGGATTAGGGCGATATCTTGGAGATATGCTTGGAGCTACAGCAACAGACCGTAGAATGCTTTTTGCAATGACTGGCCCTGCTGATATTTCGATTCCATTTGAAAATAATTTACCCAATGGAACAAAGGTTCAAGGATTTGCAAACCTTAGAGTACAAATTCGAGATGATGATATCCCTAAACTGTTGAATATGTTTGCTAATAGTGCNCCNATACTAGACCGTGAAAAANTGATCAATGTNTTACAACATGAATTGAATAATCGNGTNATNGCNCCTGCTTTNTCACANTGTCAATCNGATGAAGACCTNAGNAANCCNGACTTCCANGAACANTTTGAAATGCGTGCTGAAGTAGAAATGCGNGCNACNNTNTCNACNCTAGGNTTTACNTTCCTNAANGCNTTTGTNGCNACNAATNCAACNGATANTGAAAAGATNGCTCANTTNCGTTCTGAACTTTCTGCTGCAACTCAAACNGAGGGAGCACATGCTGAAGCATTGATGGAAAGAATTGCAATTCGAGAAGCTGCAACNNTANGAAGAATNGAGTGTGAAGTNAGTGTNGCTAAAGCTCAGGCTGCTGGAAAGGTTTCTNTNGAGATGGAAAGTGAANTGAAAGAATTNCGCAAGCAAGAAGCACAGTGGGAAGCNGAACTNAANAGAGACCAAGGTAAGTCTGAACTNAAAATGAAAGAAGCAAGTCACAAAACTGAACAGGCNATGGCACTATTTGAGCAAGTNCAAGCAAAGAAACGTGAGCGTNTTGAACAACAACATGGNCANCAAAATCAAAGGATGGANAAACAAAATGACCTNCANGTTAAAATGATGGAAATGGCTGCTGAAAATGGAGCACTNACTCCTGAAGTAATGCANGAATTCNTGAAACAACAGACTGCTCAAAAGGCTGTTGATGGTAGTGGAGGAGATTCTCCATCAACAACAAGTAATCAAACACCTAATGTCTGTGGTTCTTGCGGTAAGTCAGTACAGGTTGGATGGAGTGCATGCCCTTATTGTGGTTTTAATCTTCAATAAATTAGTTTGATTTAGTTCAAAGGGATAAATATGGCAATAGAACTTGGTTCAAGGCCATGGAAGTTATGGAAAAGTCATTGGCATAATCGGCATACTCTCAAAGGATTTCGTCTACCCCTTGTATTATTTTGCTTAGTNATTTTTGGAGCCGGTTTTGGATATCTATGNATCAACTATTTTTCCCATTGGCGTGGCTGGACTGCGTTTGATCCTGAAACTAGATTCGATTCAATGATTCCAGTCATACCATGGATGATTCTTCCATACTATACATTATATTTCTATTATCCAATGGCTGGATTATTGGGTATGAAANATGATAAGACTCAAAGAGAAGTAGTAATTTTCCACCAAATTTTACTGATTTTGACTGGGATGATTTTCCTCATATTTCTAACACTACCTGCTGAAGTAGACCTTAGAGACCCTATCTCAGAGGCAAACCTAGGAATGTGGCAGGTTTGGTTCGACTTATTACATGATGTTGACAATCCATGGAATGCATGGCCTTCACTTCACATAGTTCAGAGTATGTTAGTGGTTTTGGTTGTAAATCGATGGTATAAAAATGAAGGAAAAAGAGCAAAACTTCTACTTAGTGTATTATGGATTTGTTGGATATTACTAGTCGTCTCGATTACAACTACTAAGCAACATTACCTATGGGATGCAATATCAGCACTCATCGTTGGATTTTTGGCTTGGAAATATTGGATGGAACCAATGTTAGAAAAGTCTCATAGTGAAGCGTCTATCGCTTATTTTGAAGCACTATAATCATCCAAATACAGTACTGACTACTTCGGGATTGGTTAGATATAATGTCAAACTTATCCCAGCCATTATCATCATCCATGAACCTACTAACTTAATCATACCAGTTGCTCTTCTAAGGAAGTTAATCATTACTTGACGACCAAGACCAACCATCAGTGTAATTGCAATCATCAATACAAGTAGACCCATCATTAGACCACCAATTCCTAGAGCAGTTGCGCTTCCTCCAAGTGTGCTTAAGTAAAGTACGAAAGGTAGGACTGCGGCGGCAGTACAATCAATAGATGCAGCTGCATAACCAATTCCATATAGGTACATATTTCTCTTTGGCGTGAAAATTTCATCATCCTCTGTAGTACTATACCTATCTACGAATTTCTGAACAAATCCCATCAAGTGAGAAGTGATACCAAGCAACATCATAGAACCTAAAATCACAAGGAGTATTGCTATTCCTATGGCGATGGAGTGAACAAGACCTGATTTTTCAAATGCTTCCCCCATTATCATTGCCACTATTCCAATCAGTAAGAAAAATGTCCACATACCCAAACCTGAAAGAGCACCGATTACAACCGGACTAGGCATTTTAGTTTTCANTTTACCAGNTTCAATTAGTTCATCTTCACGTGCTCCAAGTGAGAGGTAATAGGAAATAAACCCTGGAAGAACAGGGAAGGCACATGGTGAGAAATAGACCAGTATTGATAGAATCAATCCCAATACAAAAATTGCGACATATGAAGTTGAAGGCTCTTCCCAAGCAATACGTAGATCAATTGTATCTTCAAGTTCGCCCGTCAAAGCAGTTTCAACTACTGAATCAAAAGATTTCCATCCATCAGTTGGCGTTCCTGTAGACTGTCTTGCAATGATGTAACCTTGTTCATCTAATACCATTACAACAGGTATTTGTCCAGTACCGGCGGTGGTGAATAGCCTAACAGGGTCAGTTGTAGAACCATCTTCAAGTATTGCAGAATCTGTAGTGCCTATTCCTGTTGGNTAATAAGGAACATGATAAGCACCTGAAGACTCGTTAAGATAGTCAAGCCCTTCTGAATACCAAGAACCATAGGCGAAAACTTTGAGAGTTTTATTTGAATTATTTGCTAATTCATGCCAAGAGTCCAAATTATCTTCCAAGTGCTCTTGAACTGAATGGCAGTTACTACAATCTCGAGCCATGAAATCTAGAATNATTATATCTCCAATGTGTTCATCGAGACTAAACCATCCTGTTTCGTTGGCCAAAGGTGCTTCATAATCAGAGCGATTCAAAGATTCGAAAACCATATTTGGAACTGGNGCAGGGTCTGCATCGGATTGAAAAATTTCATCCATACTGTCAAACATCGACAATGCAGCAAATGATATTGTCACAAACATCACTGCAGCAATTCCAAATGCTTTCCATGTTTCAGAACGCTTGAATACCCCAAAATCTACTTGGGATAAGATTCGCATNTTTACCCCAATNAGTNACTATTATTCAAACTGCCTTAGAATTGTTTTGTCTAATCAATGTACCAATCGATTTAAAACATATCTTGGTAAGCCAAAGTTATGCGCTTGTCTAGATTTAGTGTTTTAGGTTTTTTCATGATTATATTGATGGCTAGTCAATCACCAATTATTGATGCATCATCAACAGGAAAACACAATAGCAGCGGAGGATGTAGTTGTCACTATAATACAGGTGCTTTACCTGCAATAAANCATAACTTCCCTCTAGCCTATNCAGCAGGGCAAACTCACTCTATTACACTCAGCCTTTCTGCCGGTTCAGCAGGAGGGTTTTCAGTTAGTGCNGACAAAGGTTCATTTTCAAATGCTGGAACTGGTGTTTCGATAAATGGTGCTAGTGTNACACATACNTCAAGCAGTTCAACATCATGGACNTTTGATTGGGTTGCACCTAGTGNAAATTCNGGNACTGTNACNATNGANATGGCTGGATTAATGGCTAATTCNAATGGAGCAAATTCTGGCGATGGATGGAGTACTGACACACACACTATTACTGAAAATCTGCCAAAGAATTATGCCCCAGAAGCCACAAATGTTGTACTNAATCCTAGTTCAAATGCTGNAACAAATTCAGATATTACTGTAAGTTATACTTACTATGACGCTGATGGAGATCCAGAATCAGGTACAGAAATCAACTGGCTAAAAGACGGAAATATTGAGGCCAGTTATTTTGGTCTTACCACATTACCTAGTTCTGCTACAACAGTAGGAGAAATTTGGGAAGTCACCATTAAGCCTAAAGATGGTGCTGATTTTGGTCTATTAGTAGAATCTGAGATAGTAAATATCACTGCTCCAACACAAGCTGATGCTGATGGCGATGGATATCCCGATTCAACAGACGCATTCCCTAATGATTCCTCAGAATGGCAAGATACTGACGGTGACGGAGTTGGAGATAATGGTGATGCATTCCCTAATGATGCAAATGAAACTTTAGACACTGATTCCGATGGAGTTGGAGATAACTCTGATGCATTCCCTAATGATGCTTCTGAAACATTGGATTCAGATGGAGATACTGTTGGTGATAACGCTGATGCTTTCCCTAATGATGCAACTGAAACCTTAGACTCTGATTCCGATGGCGTTGGAAATAATGCTGATGCTTTCCCTAATGATGCAACTGAAACTGTTGATTCTGATTCCGATGGTGTTGGAGATAACTCCGATGCATTCCCTGATGATGCTTCTGAAACATTAGACTCCGATGGAGATACTGTTGGAGATAATGCTGACGTATTCCCTGATGATGCTTCTGAAACATTAGATACTGACATGGACGGAGTTGGAGATAATGCTGATGCATTTCCTAATGATGCTTCTGAAACATTAGATACTGATGGAGATGGTGTTGGAGATAATGCTGACGCATTCCCTCTAAATGATCTCGAAACTGTTGATACTGATGGTGATGGAACTGGGGATAACTCAGATTCTGATGATGATGATGATGGAACTCTTGATGTGAATGATGCATTCCCATTTAATTCAAGTGAAACTACTGATTCTGATTCTGATGGGATTGGAGATAATGCAGATACAGATGATGATGGCGATGGTATTCTTGACACCGATGATGCAAGTCATCCAAGTAATATCGATAAGGAAGACACTGATGGTGACCAAATCATCGATGATGTTGACCCTGATGATGATGGCGATGATGTAATTGATACTGTAGATGCATTCCCTAAAGACGTGAATGAATCAATGGACTCTGATGGAGATGGAGTCGGTGATAATGCTGATGCATTTGATAATGACCCAACTGAAACTGTCGATACTGATGGCGACATGGTGGGAGATAACTCTGATTTATACCCTGAGGACCCAACTGAATCCGCTGATACAGATGGTGATGGAGTTGCAGATAATGCCGATGCATTCCCTAATGATGCTTCAGAAACAAAAGACTCAGATGGTGATGGTGTTGGTGATATTGAACAAAAGGCTTCTGAAGATAAGGCAAAACAAACCAAAATTATTCTAATTGTTGTCCTTGTATTGATTTCTGGAGCAGTGGCAACTTTATTATTCATGCGTCAAGGGAAAGAAGGGACAGTCAAAGATTTCTCTGCAAGCCAAGATGTTGCAAATGACCTTGGTGCAATCGAACCTTCTAGCATTACCCAACAACCAATGATGGAACAGACAACTGCGGTACAACCTGTGGCGCAAGCTGTAGTACAACCTGTGGCACAACCAGTAGCACAACCTGTAGCAGAACCAACTGTACTTCAACAGTGGACTGATGAGGCGGGATATACTTGGAGAAGTATGAGTGATGGAACTATGACTTGGTGGACTGGCACAGAGTGGCAGAAACGCTGATCAAATAATTGGTTGATTTCTTAACCACTCTAAGTCTGAAATGTATAATTGACGAATGTCATCAAGACCTAACACTAGCATAGCTAATCTTTCTAGTCCCATTCCCCAGGCTAAAACAGGACTGGAAATACCTAACGGTTCAGTTACTTCTGGACGGAAAATTCCCGCCCCGCCAAGTTCTAACCACTTACCTCGCCATTTAACTTCAATCTCCAAACTTGGCTCAGTATAAGGGAAATAAGCAGGTCTTACTCTGACTTCAGGGTATCCCATCTTGTGGTAAAAAGTCTTCAAAGTAGTAACCAGCATCTGTAAATTTGCACCTTCCTCCATTATGATTCCTTCAATTTGATGGAATTCGGGTAAATGAGTTCTGTCGATTGCTTCCTTTCTAAAAACTCTATCAACGGTAAACATACGACATGGTTTTGATGGATTATCTGCAAGATACTGAATTGTGTTAACAGTGGTGTGAGTTCTTAACAGACCTTTTTGAGATGTTGCTTTAGAAAAGTCTCCCCCCCAACCTACTGAACCAGTATCTCCACCATGCTTGTGAATTCCAGACCATAAACTCATTAGGTCATCAGGAAGTTCCATCTTTGCTGGATTGTCTAAATAAAATGTGTCTTGCATTTCCCTTGCAGGGTGATCTTGGGGTATGAATAAGGCATCCATGTTCCATCCAGCAGTCTGCACATAATCTTCGACTAATTCCGAAAATCCCATCTCTAAGAAAATATTTCTAATCCTTTCAATCAATGCTTGCATAGGGTGACTTCTTCCTGTTCTAGGTGTTGACGATTCAAGAGTTACGTCAAAAGAACGGAATTCCGCATCTCTCCAATTATCGCTTTGTAGCAATTCAGGAGTTATCTCTGTGACCATTTCTTTTTCTATAAGTGAATCAGAATCTACAGAAATACCGTTCTGATTGATTTTCCATGAACGTGTTGTCGATTCTTGATTTTCAATAAATCCTTTTCGACCTCTAAAGTGTTCAACCATTTCCGAATCTAAATTTTCGACTAAATCTGGTAGACTCGAAAGGAAACTCGTTCTTTGTGAAATAATTCCCTCGACCTGAATACTGTCATCAGCAATAAACTTCCCACCGACTAATTGCACCCCGATTCTCTTGAGTAGTCCAACACCTGGACCGGCCTCATGTCGTTCAAATGTTTGCTGTAAAGATGCCATATCAGCGTTATCTGTCTTTGATATCCAAGACCATAACCTAGATTCAAGGAGGCCATTTTCAGTAGCAGAAATACCCTGTGCTGAAAGCCTAATGATGGTTTCAACACTCTCTTCAATCTCGACAAACCCAGCATTAGACAATCCTAATCCAGCACCAACTGCTACTGCTTGGTCAGTCCAATTACAAGATGATAAGATCTCTTGTAATGACCACTTTTTAGAATGGTCTGACTGCATCAATTTCAACATTCGACGCTCCGGATTGAGTAATTTGGAGGCGTCCATGAACCTTCGAGGAAGAATCTATCTTTCAAATCTATGGCTAACTATTAGACAAAAATACCATTATAGGAGTATTACTCTTCTTCCAATTCCCACAACATTACTGAACATTTAGGACATGTAAAAGTCGGTGGTCTAGGACCGTCTTGAACAACAACATTGCCACAAGGGCCGCATACAATTGTACTTCGAATAGGTTCATCGAGTGTGACATCGACTCTATACATCACTCTTCCAGCATCGGGAAGCATACCAGAACTTGGTTTCCAATCATGAATGGCCTCTTCGGATAATCCAATGTCTGATTTTAAACTCATTCCAATTATGAAAAGAACTATTCCACAAACCCCAACAGTAGCCCCCATAGAATATACTCCACCTACAGTGAAGAATGCTCCAAATGCAATACAGAGAAATCCACCTAAAATTAGATTTTCTCGTGGATTACGGGACATTAAAACACCTCAAGAAAAGGCTTGTGAAAGTGCTTGGGCAACCCTTGCAATCTTTTCAGTAGGAATTGCACAAAGTCCAATCCTAACGCCACCAGTTAATGGAACTAGATATACTTGTAATTTGGCACATTCATTGGCGATATGAACTGGGTCATCACATTCCATCCAAGCAAAAAAGCCATCATGNGTAGGATTTACAGGAACATTGAGTTTTTGACANTGTTCGATGAATAATTTCCTTCTATTCTCTAAGATNTTTTGTAATCTATCTCTTTCCTCATCCCACTTGTCACCTAAATCTTCATCATTGTGAATATGACTGACAGCATATTGAGCAAGCCTAGATGTTGCTGACCAAGTCTGTCTTCCTGTGACACCCATGACTGTTGCCATTCTGTCAGTTACTTCCTTATCGGGGTGTATTGAAACTAATGCACCTGTTCTAAGGCCATAAATCGTGTGAGACTTGGATAACGATAAAGCGAATGTTACAAGTAAATTATCAGGCCATGAAATACCATCATGCAGAACTTGGCAAATCGTATCAGCCCAACCATGAGGTTGCTCGGCATATAGGTGATAGGCCGCGTCAATAAGTAATGTATGCGATACATCTTGATTCTCTAGAGAACTATCGATAAAACATTTCAATAAATCATATCTATCTTGTTTTGTTAATGAGAGTCCTGTAGGGTTATGTGCTGGGTCGTTTAACCAAGACATTACTTTCTTTTGTGAATTACAAAGATTGGACAATTCTTTTTCCAATGATTTTAGGTCTAGATAGGAATTTTTTACATCTTTACTAGGTAGTAAAGGATAAGTTGCAATACCTAAATCACAGCCTGCTAAGAACCCATCATANGGACCCCAATGACGGTCACGAAGTAGAACTTTGTCGCCTCTATCTGCAAAATTTGCTGCTGCTAGAAATAGTGCTCCTGAACCACCAGGGGAAGCGGTTGCTGTCATATTCATACCAATATTTTCTAATTCTTCACGCATATCACCAAGCGCTAAGGTTATGGAAAGGTCAAGAAATGCTGGTAATCCTTTCAAAGGAGCATAAGCAGCAATTTCAATAGGTGGAGATTCTCTTACCACTTTGTCAACAACATTGTTTATGGCTAATTCGCCATTATCCTCTAGCAAAGCACCGATGGTACCATTGACGGCATCATGACCTTCACTGACCGCTTCTTGATACCTTGCCCACCATGAGAAAATTGTATCGTTTCCAACTTTTGTTTGAGAAAAAGCATTGAGAAAACCTCCTCCTGCTCCTTCGCTCATGGATTATCCATTATGCTTCTCCTCTTTGAGTTAACTCTTGATGGAAAAATAAAACATTGCTAAATTGAGAATTATTTTTGTCAATTCATCCGTTTCATTCATCTAGGGTAAGTGTCTCGGACAGTTCGTCGCCTGTGTAGCATAGCTGGTAGTGCATCGGATTTGTAATCCGAAGGTCGGGGGTTCGAGTCCCTCCGCAGGCTCCATAAAAAATCTAAAGAATTGCTTATGCAATTACTTTCAAGCCTTTCTCTTGCTTGCTGTTGTTGATCTTAGTGCAAGAGAAGAAATGCTCAAGGGTCAATAGTAGGTGGGCTGTTCATGGTGGCACAACGCTTGGACGGCAGGGCTTGTTCTCAAGAAGTCGAGGCAGACCTNACTGTAAGAATACAGTCTTGTATTGAAAGAGGAGTCATACCTCACATTGCTGTCATAATCGTCGGTAATGACCCAGCAAGCCACGTTTATGTGGGTGCTAAAATCAAGGCTTGCGAAAGGTTGAATCTAAAAAGTACACATATTGAATTACCTGAAGATACCACTCAAGAAAAATTAAGAGAAATAGTTGGAAATCTAAATAATGATGACTTAGTTCATGGAATTTTAGTTCAATCTCCTTTACCTAAGCACCTAGATGAAGAAGAATTAACAGACTTAATCGAGCCAAGCAAAGATGTTGATGGATTCCATCCAACCAANCTTGGTCGTCTTGTTCAAGGCCGTATTGATGGAATGCTCCCCTGTACTCCAAGTGGAGTAATGCGCTTACTTGACTGGGCGGGAATAGAAACTAGAGGTAAAAGTGCAGTTGTAATTGGACGCTCNCAAAATGTTGGCATGCCTCAAGCACTACTTCTTACCGCCAGAGGTGCTGATGCTACTGTAACAATCGCTCACTCAAAGACCGAAAATATTCCTGAAATTTGTAAATCCGCCGACATAATTGTTGCTGCTGTTGGAAGACCTGAAATGGTCAAAGCCGATTGGGTAAAACAAGGTGCAATCGTTGTCGATGTTGGTGTTAATCGAGTAGATGATTCCAGTCGTGAACGTGGTTGGAGACTTGCAGGAGATGTTGCTCCTGAAGTCAGTGAGGTCGCTTCATGGCTTTCCCCTGTCCCTGGGGGAGTAGGGCCGATGACTGTGGCTATGCTGATGGAGAATACTGTTAGGTCTGCTGAAAATAAGTCAATTTGATTATGATAACACTCATATCCAAGAGCAAAGAGTCTCGGTTGAATGGAATCAAAGGCTCCAAGATTAGCAGTTGCAGGACGCGTGATTTGCGGTCTGCTTCTATTGATCAGTGCAATCTTATGGAAAATGCTCCCAGTAGAGGTTTTATCAATCGGAATAAGAAACCTAATAATTTATGTTTTAATTGCAATTTCCATTATCAGCCTAATCACAAGTTTTTGGGCATCGCGTGAAAGAAAAATTCCTGAATTGAATGAAAACCCTAGTGTTGAGCAACAATTTGCAGACCTTGAATCGACTCCAACCATTGTTCGTTCTGTATCTACAACCTCAGACCAGTTCGGTTTAGAAACAGTAAATACACAAACTCAAAGTATTATTCAATCTGTCATTGGCACTCAGTATGAGCCAAATTCAGGTGAAGTTAATGCCGCTATTGATTCTCTATCAAAAGGGGACATAGGTGCATATTCCGCAGCTGAAGCATCTTCTAATCCTGCACCGCATAAAAATGCCACACAAGTANTGGATACAGTTCTAATAGATAGAAATGAAACCCATGAAAAAAGAGCTAAAGTCGATAATATCCCTCTTCCAAATAAATCGGTTTCNTCTATTCCAGATTTATCTTGGATGGAGAGTGACGCGACATTCACAACTGAGGTTGCGATTAAAGAAATCCCTTTACCAGTTCAAGTCGAAGAAGTCCAATCAACAGAAATTACACTAGAAGAAATAGGTTTACCAGATGTGCCAAATCCTAATGCTGAGGTGCAAACTCCTGAATTACCTGACTTAGAAAACATGGAACCTAAATCAAATAATATTGAACAATCAACCCCCGAATTACCAAACATTGACAATTTATTCTAAATCACAAGTTCAATAGATGTTGGCCACATCCATCAAATTGTGTGGACACAAGATTTTGACCTTCATAGCCATTCNACTCATAGTGATGGTATTCACGAAGTTGAAGAAGTCGCACAAAAAATGAAGGATTCAAATGTCAAATATTGGGCATTAACAGACCATGATACTATCAGTGGATGGGATGAGGCAAGAGAATCAGCAAAAAATCGAGGTATTCATTTTATTCCAGGTGTTGAGATTACTTGCTCACCGGGATTGGATGCAGATGAAGAAGAATTGAACAGAATGGAGCGTGAGGGGGCCTCTAAATCATGGCATCTTCTTGCATACTTCCCGAATCATAAGGATTCAAATGAAGGAATTGAGAGATTTGAAAAATGGCTAAAACCACTTCAAGAAAGTCGCTTACCTCGTATGGTCAAGATGTNGGAAAAGTTAGAAAAGTTAGGAATGCCAATATCTTTAGAAAAAGTTCTTGAAAAGGCAGGAGGGTCAATTGGAAGACCACATCTAGCAGAAGTAATGGTCGAGGAAGGTTATGTTGAAAGCAAGAATGAAGCATTTGAAGTATGGATTGGCGATGGGATGCCTGGCCATTATGTCCAGCCGAAGCCAAGCATAGAAGAAGCAACCGAAATCGTTCANTCAGTTGGTGGATTTGTGTCTCTAGCCCATCCACTATACTATGGAGTAAATCCTGAAACATTAATCCAATATTGTCATAGCAAAGGAGTTGATTCTATTGAAGCATTCCATAGCAGCCATCCCGATTCATATCGATTTGAACTTTGGAAGCAGGCAGATAAAAACGGTATGTCTATTACTTGTGGCTCGGATTTCCATGGCAGTAATCACGGTCATCGACCAGGATATGCAGTCGTTCCATCTAGTGGATTAAATCCTGATTTAGGTTCTTCTAGTAATTGAATCTAGAATAAGTGCTAATTCGAATAATACTACTACTGGTAGTGCTACCAAGAATAGTGAAAGTGGGTCTGGAGGAGATAGAAAAGCACCAAGGAGGAATGCTGTAAACCAAATGTGCCTTCGATATCTACGAATCTGTTTTCTTTCTAAAATTCCCATTCTAAGAACAAGTAATGTTGCCACAGGAGATTGAAAACCTATTACTGAAGCAAGTGCTAAACTCACTATGAAACCTACGTATCCAGATAATCGCCATTCGGTTGATAACCCAGCATTCTGAGCATCATCTGTCAAATATTGAAGAATCATTGGAGTCAGTAATTCCCATGAATAGATCAATCCACCAAGTGCTAAGCCAAAAATCGAGATTAAGGTAAAAATTACTGTCGGACCAAAAGATGGTGGACGTAGATTCAATTCTGCTATTCTCTGCTTAACCGACTCATTGCCTAAGCCTCTCCAAACCGCTTCAAAGAAAAGGTATAGCATAACCATAAATGCACCTAAACTTGTAGCAATATGAAATTGAAGTAAAATATATTCAACTGGAGTAATTACAATAATATTTACATCATCTGGTANTCTTGTTGGGTCTATTAGCCATGAAATGACAGATTTAGTCAACGGAAAGCCGATTATAACGCCAAGGAGAAAAATTCCGACGATATATTTGATCCTTGTAATCAAGAACTCTTTTACATCGATTAAAATTTGACCNCCAGGTGATTCTATTAACTCAGAAACGGTCTGAGTAAGTGAATCCTGTTCGGCCATGATTATCCCAAAAGGTGCAAACACATAACTCAAACGATGACTATTCTTCCTCATTCCAAATATGAGATGGAGAGGAATCAATCAATGAACGCTTATTCAATTTCAGTCTTCTCAGCCTATGAAGTACAAATATTGTCATCCACAAGGAAGGTAATGATAGTAAAATAGCATTAGCCATTAGGTCTTCATGATAATCATTCACTACTTTGACCTGCAAAACCGAATCTGACGATGAAGATTCACTAGGATTGTGTAAAACAATAAAATGAAACACATTATGTTGAGTCGTTTCAATATCGAGTGTNCCACCGGCAGGAATAGTATAATTTTGGCCTAAAGTTTTCATCACTTCCCAATCTATGGTTCCACTATCCATAGCTGGAACACTTTCCTCAACTTGTAGATATACCACTTCCAGTGTAAGNCTATCATCGAGATTAGTGATTTGAGAATCTACAACATCACCATAACTCAGTTCTTGAATTATCTCAAAAGTTGAGTCTTGAGGACCTAATTGATAAGAGACTCTTTCATCAGATTGATCCATTTGGAAGTTTACCGCCATTAGAATAAATGTTAGCATAATTAATGTTCCAATACCTTCAATGATTGAATGTCTTCTGATTTTTGAACGAGTAATTCCTTTGAAAAAAGAACCGTGGTCATTTCTCAGTCGTGGCTGTAAATGATGTATNAAAAGAGCTCCAATTCCACCGATTATCATTCCTAATGGAATATCAGTAAACCAATGAATTCCTAGATACAAAATGGAGAAACAGAAAATTATTGTATTGATTAAAATAAATAAATGATATGGCCAATGGTCCCAATCAGACATTTTACCNCCCTTTTCTTTGACGTGTAAATAATTCAAAACCAGTATCCCAAATGGTATCGCAACATGTAATGAAGGAACCGCATTATCCAACGGGTCATGCAATGCATAGAAAGTAGTGTATGCCCCATCTTGGTAAAGTAAAGCATCCATTCCAGGTATCCAAGATGATGTAACTTCGACATTGAAGAATAAATAATATGGAACAGCAAGTGCATAGATTAGAAGATAATTCATGGTAACTTTATCTGTCATATCTCTATCGCCACTATATGCAAAATATACAGTGGTGACATAAATCAAAAATAGATAGATAAACAAATAATGAAAGTTCAAGATAGTCGTCAATGTATCATTGTAAAAGAAATCTTGAACACCTTTAGTCAGTTCGCCTTCAATTGAATAAAGCCAGCTAGTCCAGTGTCCAACATTCAACTTAATTGGCTCATTAAGAGCATCTGTAACTCCTTTCCATTTGATTATTATTAAGTAGCCAATGGCGTGTAAGTAATATCGCTTCTCATGAAATTCTTTAATCCAATCTTTAACTGGAATTCTACGACCTTTTATTTTCATTGTGAAAGCCCAACAAATAATTGGAGTCAAAAATAGAATCAAGTATATCATGATTCCATTTGGGCTCATGCCTCTGTCGCTGCATTTGATGATATATCCTTTTTGACCATAAAAGCAAATTATGATTGATTCATCAATGAAATAATATTTTCCAGATATAGCACCTTTACAAATAAACACATTATGGTATATCCATGTCGGGGAAGTGGAAACAAGCCCCGGAAAATACTTTGGAAAGTCTCCGCCATGGAATCAGTCATACCGATGGTATCGAATTGGATATTCGACTTACAAATGATAATGAACTCATCGTTCACCATGATTCAACCATATCTATACCTAATGATCGATTAGATGGACGTAGTAAATGGATTGAATCTTGGAGTTTAGATGAACTAAAATCGGAAGGATTCTGTTCACTTGATGATTTATTGAATGATTCAATGATAAGAAAGCAATGGATTGAAAACGGAAAAATGGTTTGTCTCGAATTCAAAAGACCACATTTACTATCCCCAAAGGGTAGAAGAATATTTTCTAAATCAAGGCAGATAAGCACTTTGGGAACTGCCATGAAGACTGCTGAATTAAAATTAAACCAAGAAGAGATACCAAATCAAAATTCTGTATTCTATTCGTTTTACAAAGGTATGGATAAAATAATCCGTAAAGAATCGATAAAAAGAAATTGGGCGGAATTGATGCCATCAATCCCCACAATAGGTAATCGTACAATGAAAAGAATGTATGCTTATCCTCAGTATTTCATAACTCCATTTTCTCGCCTTGTCAAGAAACATAGAAATTCTGGTTCTTCAATGGTGCCATGTGCAATGGAATATTTTTCTCCGGTTTATTCACGTGCCCTATTTGGAAGAATGGTTGGCTTACAAGGTAAGCGTAGAGAATATCTTTCAAGATGTCAAAAGGGAATGCCGACTTATGTTTGGCCGACTAAACCAGAATTAGAACATGCAGTATTGAGTGCAGGCCTGACTGCACTAAGCGACCATATTGACCCTAATTTAACTTGGTTGCCTAGTGGTAAAGCAAGATGGGTTAATCCTGCGACTATGCCTCTGGATGAAACACAGAGTCGAATATTAGATGATGCTACAAAAGACCAACATCTCTCAATAATTGAACAATTAAAATCAGATGTCCCAACGTGGAATGAATGTGATAAACAAAGAAAATTGGAATTGATTGAATTTTGGCGTAAAAAGTGGAATTGGGACATTGATAAAGAGGAAATAATGGCCAAAAGTACAAATTCTCCGCCTTGGCAAAGTGTTAGATTAATTGGTCATCGAGGTTCTGGAAAAACCTCCAGGCCTGTAATCAAATGATTATTCGATATGGCGTAATGTTTGTTGCTCAGCGAAATATTTCGGGCGATAGATTGGAACTCCCTTTCCGCCTCTAAAAACCGAACGCTCATCGACTATCTGAGCGCCTATACCAGCGACTCTAGCCCATCCAAAGAAAGTAGTATAGTAAGTAGGGTCTGTCAAACCAACATGGTGTAATAAAGCACCACTGGCGATATCGACATTGGCATTTGGATTACTTATTTTCGGATTTTCCCCTAAAACTCTTGGTGCTACATCTCTAAGAGTTCTGATTATCTTGAAGTTTTCATCATTTGGACAAATCTTTTCTCCAAGTTCAAATTGAACTGTTGCACGAGGGTCTTCAACTCTCAAGACTGCGTGTCCAAAACCAAATATTGGTCTTCCAGCATCTAATTCTGCTCGAACAAATGCTTCGACTTCATCGGTATCACTGGTTCCAATCTTTAGAACAAATTCCAAACATGACTGATTGGCACGGCCATGCAATGGGCCTGATAATGCATTCATTGCACCGGCAATCGAAGAGTAAACTGTAGCCTTACCAGATGCGACGGCCTTTCCTGTAAAAGTGGAAAGATTTCCTCCACCGTGATCCATATGCAATACTAAGTAAGTTGAAATTACTCTTTTCATTACATCTTGGTCAACATTTTCAAGCCCCAATGTATTGATGAATCTGTCCACAAGGGAAAGTGATGTATCATCTTCAGGAATATTAGAATCTCTGCCTTCTCTAATTCTAAAGATAAGACCCATCAATCTAGGCATTCGAGCAATAAGATTCAATGCATCCTCTTTCCAATCATCTGTTGTATCAAACATTCCTAGTGTATGTATTCCAACTGAGAGCCAATCCATCGGATGACCGAATTTAGGAAGTGTANGTAAGACTGATTCTAAATCGCCAGGAATCTTAGCACGACTCGCTAAATCTTTACGAATTTCTTGAGATTGTGAGGAATTAGGCAATTCTTTGTTCATTAGAAGATAAACGATATCTTCTGGTTCAAAACTCGCCAATTCTCTTATCGGATATCCACAATAGTGAACTCCTTCAGTTGGGGTGACAAAGGATGTGCGACATGTGCCGACTGGTACGCCTCTAAGACCGATGTTCAGGTGCTTATCTGTTAGTTCCAGTAATACATCTTCATCAGTCAATTTAATCCCCCTCATCAACCCGAGAAANNACTTGTGTATAAAGTCGGCTCTATAAAATTCGAATAAATCAAATGTGAATTAATTATCATTTGGCCAACTACGGAATCCCTTTGTGGCTTGTCTATCTGAAAAAATTTGAATCCGAATCGTATTTCCATCAATTACTATTGCATCATCAGAAGTCAAACCAGGACAAGTTTTCTTAACTTCTTTCCATGCTCTTTCCGTTGATAGATTTTCGGACCACCAAGGGAATGCTGCACATTGCTGAGGCCTTACCTGATAGATGTCACATTGTTTAGATTCATCTAAGTAAATACAAACATCATCACTTTTACGACTATTTAGGATATATCGCCCATCTAGTGTCTTTCGGCAATCTCTCTCTAACCAGTCTGAGACTTCCATTTCAAAATAATCAGCGATTCTTTGCGCATCATTAGTGCTGAGAAATACAATCCCTCCTGGTTCATCACAACACTTACCACATTCGGGTTGACATGCGAAGGGAACTCCCTTCATCCACCAAGGTGATTTCATTCTTCTTCACCTGAGACAAGTACTGATTTTGCAGTCAATGTTGCTGGTTTTTGATTTTCATCGGGATGAGGAACTAATGTTTGCTTTATCTCTTTAAGGGAATTCAAATCCAAATCATCTGAAGATAGAAGGTCATCTGCAGAGACCTCGCTGTCATTGATATTCCATTCTCCTTCCGGTTCGTGACTATCTAAAATAGAGGAGATATTTGAGGAAACTTTCAGAATACTTGTCTTTGCAGTACGTTGTTTCTTCTTTCTCCTCTTAGCTGGTTTACGGATTAATTTCGCTTCAATAAATTCTGGCAATGGAGCCTTTTCAGGATCTATTTCTACCAACTTTTCTTCTAATTCTCTCAAATCATCCGCTATTAGAATTAAATCTTCTAATGATGCATCACTTGCTCTTTGAGCAAGTTCCATCATAGACTTTTCAAGACCTTCTAGGATGATTGAATTTTCATTCAACTCAAGTTCCGCAGATTGGAATTGGTCGTCAAGATTTATTTCAATGTCAGTTAAAATATCTGCGGCTTTACCAAAATCTTCGTTCTTAATACGTGTCCTTTCGGCCACTAGGTGCTTATCACGGTCATGTAAATCTAAAACGGATGGTGCTTCAGGAGTTAAATCTTCGAGAGTAGTTTTAAGGTGTCTTTCAAGAAGGTCTACTTGCGAACTAGATAGTTCTTCAGTACCCCAATTAGGTGGCTCATAATCTTCAGTCAGTTCAGGAAGTTCACTGGTTAACTCAATGCCTCCAAGTTCATGGTCGCTGTAAACAACATCGACAGCGTTCGAAATAAGTCTTTGAGCAATGTCTTCAACCCGCTCACGTACAATTTCATCGTGTTCCATTTGTGAGTCAAGTGGTATATCGGAAAGTATTGAAGAAACATCATGTGCATCCACAATCTGTTCTCCACCTCTAATTGATGCAGCCAACTTTTCGAGGTTAGAATTTGTCGAGCGCCAACTCAATGCATCATGAGTAACAAGAGTTGCTAACTGGCTATCATCAAGAACAATATTCATAGAAATCGATTTTCTTCTGGCAAATAACATCAAACTACCTGCACTAGGTTGCTTAATTGTAGTTTGAACACTTCCACGGCAAAGATCCCAAAGTCTTGATGCCGGCCATTCCCCAGGGGAACAGGATGAGGTTAGAACTACATGGACATTCAAATTTAAAGCATAATCAATCATTTTACCTATCATATTGGAGAGCGTTTTGTTTTCAACAATCATATCAATATCATCAAAGGCCAATAGGCTACAACCTATCAAGGACTCTTGCCAGCCTTCAGGAAGCGTTTCTAATTGCTCTATTTCAACTCCAGATAAAAGGAATACATGACCTTCGTGTCTTTGTAAAATAGCCTGTGATATCGCATGAACTAAATGCGAACGACCAGTCTCTCTATCGCCAATAATCAATAATGGATTTAGACCCTGGCCTGGTGAATCAATGACTCCTTCAGCCAATTGAGTGGCTCGGCGATTTTCAACTACTGTGACCCAATGTTTGAATGTGTTATGGGTTTCAAAACCAAGTTTTTTTGGCCAATCAAAATCTTTTGGAATATAGACAGAATGATGATGTGCAGCTAGAGATATCTCTTGTTCCAATTCTAGAGTTGTTATCTTATCGCTTCTTCTTTGGCCTTGCATTACGCTCTTCCAAATTGGAGTTCCTTCATCATCAAAACCAACATAACTATTGTCATCGGAAAAGTTGGATTGGCTAATATCTTCCAATGAATCAAATGTCCTTTGCCTTAAGTTTGCCAGTCGTTTTGCTACAACATCAGATACATCATCTCCATCACTGGACAAGTCTATTGAAGGTTTAAATTTGCGACTATCTCTTCCAAGAACATGATCGGCAATAAGGTCAAATGTTGGCCTTGAAGATACTCCTACACGTTGTAGTAACTTTGTATTACGGTTATCTTGGACAGACTTTCTTCCAAGTAAGTGATTTAGTTTAGACCGAGAAGGAGTGAAATCTTTTGACGGTTCTAATTCCTTCTCGACAGTAGATGTATTGTCCAAAGACTGTAAATGTCGCTTGGCATTATCCAATGCTGAATTAAGCCTTTGCTTACGGTTCATCATTGGTCATCACCTGTGATTTTCTTCAATTGTTTACCCTTTTCATCGAATATTTTCCCTGAAGATTTATTTGAACTTTCATCATTTGACCATTCTTGATAATGCTCATCAATAGTAGTCTTACTCTGCTTTCTACTGGCAGATTCTCTAGAATATTTTGACTTCTTTTTCTCAACTTTTACGCCTCTAGCCATCAATGGATTTAGTGAACTATCTTGATTTTTATTCGCTACCGAGGTCAGATGTTTAATTCTCTTATCAACCCTCATTGCCTTTATTGAAGGGTTTTTCATAGCTGCTTTCTGCTTACTTGCTTGTATCAAGGATTGGTCAGAGGTCTGTTCATTTGTTTTGAAGGTCTTTTGAAATGCACTATCTTGTCTTTGAGAATATTCTGCTAAGTTATCTGAAATACCCAATTTCTTTGATTTGTAAGTATCAAACTTTTCCAGGCCACTAAGTTCAGTATTATTTTTGACTGCGGCAGATATTCTACTCTTTGAGACGTGAACATGATTACTACGCTGCTTAGTTTTTCTAACCTTTCGCCTCTTAATCCTAATCGGACTACGCGGAACTGGTGATTTGACTTTGATAGAAATAATAGGGGGTATCTCCTCAGCAATATCCGAGTCATATGATTCCTCTATTGATTTGTCGAGTTCCATTACTGATTCAGGCTTCGACAGGTTTTCATCTAAACTATTATCACCATATTTTTCAACATCATCAACTGTCTTGATGACTAAATCTTTGCTCGCTTCTTCAAATACCTCTTGTATTTGAGGAATGTCTAATTCTTGGCGCGATTCTTCTTCCCATTGGTCGACTACCTGCGCCAAGTTTTCGCCAGCAGAAATAACATCATCTGCTTCGATTACCGTACTCCCACCGATAAGTTCTACATTGGAAGAAGGATTCAAATCTCCTGTTCTTGAAGCGAGTAGGTTGAGTTGCTGCTGAATCCAAATTGATTCTTCTTCACTGATATCAACACAAATTGGGTGCTCGAATAATGATTCCTCTTCCATCAACCATAGGTCAACAATGCTTGTGGATAATTCTTCAACTTCTCTCGTAATACTATGCCTTGTTGTCGATTCAAATGCTGAAAGGTCACAAGACAGTAGTAATGCATGGTCTTCCATTCTAACTTCATCTGCGATGGCTCGTATAAAAGCCATCAAATCTGAATCATCATTTCGACTAGACAAGTATTCCAGGCCATCAATAGCAACTACCGCTTGCTTGTTGGCCCATAGGAAATTCAAAATCCTCTTTCTTAGAACCTCTAAGTCGGCAGAAATTGCTCCATCTTCCTCACTTGTACTGAGCCAAAGACAGGAACTAATCGGTATATCATGGGTTCTATTCAAAATGGTAGGGTGGGTTCTGGTGATTATCTGAATCGGCCTTCCATGACCTGCAAACGCACTGGATAGTTCAATGACCATGCTAGAATCATCNGCATCAAACAATAATACATCTCCAAGATTTATTTGACGTGTATTTCCTTCAAGTCTTCTTAGTTGTGCTTGCGTTTTTTGCCTGATAAATTCAGGTGCTTCAACCGTCGATTCTATTTCAGGAAGACGGTTATCTCTTACCCATCTCCTAGATTGTAATTTTACTTGGTTCCACCATTGCCCATCATCATCTGATTGATTTTCTTCCTGAGAGTAAATGTTAGCATCAGGATATAATCTAATGACTTTATCTAATTCATCATCTGAAAGTTCATGTAATGAAATTAAAGCATCTATGGCTGTAGCATCGCTTTCGATCTCTAATAATGCTTCAATACCCATCTTTATCGCATCAGATTCGTGGATCGCTATCTTTGGCATTCCATCTTGAATAATCACTTGACTGATACGTGGCATCAGTTCCTTTGGTTTACGCTCCACACGGATATGTCCTGATACATTGAGCCTCGACATATCACCTGCGAGTTGCTTCAAAGCGTCATGTCCACCACGACGAACTTCTATGACAACGCCCTGAGGTAATTCGACCATTAGATAGACCCCTACGAGTCAAGCCTTCGCTATATGTTCTTGAAAGGTGCGGATGAAATTCTGTCAAATGTTAGGTTTTGACACTCATTGAAAAATACCATCATATGATTGTAAAGTCTAATTGGTCTAATTATTACCCTATCTCATGGCAGAGGAGGGAGTACTACCCAAAGGCGTTCTTCCGTTTCACCAATTACCAATTTCCAAACCACAACGCAATCAACTTCTTGTGATGATTTTTGCAATTATAACATTTGCAATTTTAGGTATTATGGCATGGATTTCTTTGGGATTACCAACATGGTCAGTGATACTAATTCAAGTAATAATTGGNTTTATTTCATTTCTTTTCCTACCCGACCAATTGTCCATCCTCAATACNCCTTTAGCGGTGAATTTGAATCATCCCTTCTTCGATGAACAACCTATAGGAAAAGCNGAAGTTTACATCCGGCTATCCGATGGTACATGGCTAGACCCNGGAAATGATAGATTGAAGTTGGCTAAAGATGAATTGATAGGTGGATACAATATTGTAGAAGATAATGAAAATTACACAAACATAGGCCATTTCAGCAATTCCAAAGATTATAAAATGATAAATAGGCAAGTAACTCTAATCAATCAAGCACTTTCTCTCAGGGATGCAGTTAATGATGTCCAAGATAACATCGAAGAGGCAAGGGTAAGAGAATCTGAGGATAGTGGATTACTTGATAGACAATGGATGGATGAAGAAGAAATGGAAATTTCCGGACCGATTTCTAAAATAATTGGCCGAAGTGAATGATACGACAATTTTTTGCCCTGCATATTCAAAGGCTTAATCGTTTTCGAGTGTGCGTGAATAGGTTATCAAAATGGCAATCGAGACTCGAGTCTCTTGGTTCCAAGGAACGTGATACACTATTAGGGACATCACTTTCCAAACGGTTCACTAGACTACCTCTTTGGCTATCACACCCTGCTAACATAGGTGGATTCTATGGATTACTTGTGGCTGTAGCACTTCTACTGCCTTACCGCTTTGCAAGTGATGACCACACCGGTTGGTTGGCAGATTGGGGTTTACACTGTTGCTTACTACTTGTTGCTTGTTTCTTCCTCGGATTATGTTCTACAATTATAATCAGTATAACAGGAAGATTCCCTACTGCTCCTCCTCGTTCAATTCTTTATCCAATGCCATTTGTCGGTTTAGCATTATTAACAATTGACAGAACAAATATTTTCGAGATTCCAGCGATTATTTCATGGCTTCTAATGCTCCTTCCTGGCCCGATGTATGTACACCTGTCCTGGGCTCCAAGATGGCGGCTTCTATGTATGATTGAAGATGGAAGAAATCCATTCGAATCAATAGAATCTGAAGAAAAGGAATATGATTCCTTTTCGGTTGAAGAAGAATCCGAAGATACTGAACTGATGTCAGTAGTAGATGATTTCGAATCTGAGTGATTAAATCAACCCAACTTCAGGTCCAACTTTTTCAAATATAGATAGAACTTCATTCAAGTCATCCCTAGTTAGACCTGCTGACATCTGAGTTCGAATACGAGCCTTGTCGCGAGCGACCATAGGAAATACGATGGCTCCAGCCATTACTCCATGCTTAGCCAGAGAATTTGTCATAGATTTGGCAACACTGGATTCACCACACATTACAGGAATAATTGGTGTTGTGGAAACACCTGTATCAAATCCTAAGTTTTGTAATTCCTTTCTAAAATAGTTAGTATTCTGCCATAGTCTTTGGTGATGTTCAGGCTCTTCCATCAAGACTTCTACTGCCGCTTTTTGTGCTGCAGCAACACCAGGGGGCTGTGAACCTGATAATAACCATGAGCGAGAATGATTCAAAGCGTGGTTCCTAGTCATTTCACTACCTGCTAGAATTCCGCCCTGAACACCGAGTGCCTTCGAGAATGAACCTACTTCAAAATCTACTTTACCTTGTAATTTGAAATGGTCAACAATTCCTGCTCCACCATCACCAAGAACACCTTCTCCATGGCAATCATCGACATATATCATAGCATCATATTGTTCAGCTAATTTATGGATTTCATCAAGTGGAGCCATATCCCCATCCATAGAAAATACACCATCGGTAATAATCAATTTTCGTTCACTATCTTGGTGTTGTCGCAAAACTGCTTCTAATTCACCCATGTCATTGTGTGCATAAACACCACGGCTTGCCTTTGTCAATCGCACTCCATCTATTATTGAGCCATGATTCAATTCATCACTGATAATTACATCTTGAGGTCCAGACACTAGCGTTGGAATCAAACCTACATTAACGGTATATCCTGCAGAATAAATCAACGAAGATTCTACTTTCTTGAATTCTGCTACCTTCTTCTCCGCTTCTAGATGGATGTCCATTGTTCCAGCAATAGCTCTCACACTACCACTCCCAGAGCCATATTTTCTTGTAGCTGAAATCATGGCTTCGACAACTTTTGGATGTGTTGTCAAATTAAGATAGTTATTTGCTGATAGCATTATGGTTGGCTTACCTTCGATAGTACATCTCGGTTCATTTGAACTTTCTAGTGTGGGGGGCTCCCACAATAATGATTGTGAAGATAGTTGTTCATATCTGTCTTTCATCCATGACATATCACCGGGCATAGTCTCACCAATTCAATGGAGTAGGCGATACTTGAAGTGCTTTTGTATTATTTCTTCATAGAAAAATACATGAAACTCAAAAAGGGCAGGCTCTTGGGTCGTTTGTGCGGATAAGTGGAATAGTCAGCAGTGGACTTGGAAGAGCACATGTATTCATGGCACAGAAGCACTATCAGGAGCAATTCATAACTATAATGGGCAAATCTGTTTGGCCTGGAACTCTAAATCTCAGTGTTTCTGACTCAAACCTCGTCAATTATATTGCATTGAGAATTAAATCTGGCATTGATACACTAGATGCTGAAAAGCAAGATATCGAAAATGCTAAGCAAATATCCCTTGAAAATATTGAAAGTTATCGGGTTCGAGGTTTTCTTAGAGATGGAATTTCATTCGGTGGAGCAACTGCTTTCAAGGCTAACTTTATGGCAAATGATAAAACTGTCGAATGTGCAGTTTTAATTCCTGATTTGACTCGACATTTTGATGTTGTCGAAGTAATATCTCCCACTTTCTTAAGAGAACATCTAGATCTAAAAGATGGTCATGAAGTCGAACTAGAACTATATTTGAACTAATCACTGTGTTTGACTATTGGTAAGCGTCCAAGATATGCCCACTCATGGTATAGCATACTTTTCATTTCTAAGCGAGCACCATTTTCCCATCTACTACGCATAGTCCTCTCCAATGCCAAATCATTAGGGACTTCGGTAAATGTGAATTCGGAATTTTCTTCAGAAGGAATTGGAAATTTCTCCCATGAAACTCCCCAAAGAACTAACCAATCTGGAGGAGCAACACCAAAGTCTACTGAAATCTCCGGTTTGGAAATCGCATCCTTGATATCTTCAACAGTTAATTCACCTGTACTCAATTTGAACAAAGCCATTGCAGTACGTCTAACTTGATTCCAGAGGAATGCTTCACCAATTATTTCAAAACCGATTATTCTACCTTGTACTATCCAAGGAGTGCAGGAGTAAATTTTTCTCATCGGATTTTTTCCTTCTTCCATTCTGGCAAAATTTCTAGCATCATAAGTTCCAACAAATAGTTCAAGCCATTCGNTAAATNCCTCNCCAGGATATTTCCAAGATTCAATTCCTTCCAATCGATAACGATAAACACGGTGCTTAGCAATTCGGGGATTCCATTCATCATCGACTTCATGAACATCTAAGAAAGCGATTTCATCCGAAAGGTGGTCATCAACTGCTCTAATCATTTTTCTTGGAGTCAATGCTTGCCATAGACTTCTTTTTATTGTCACAACACCGCCATTTAATCTGACATTTACTCCTGCATCAGTACGACTGGATAGTACTAGATTGTGGCCATCTCGATTTTTATCAAGCCATTTTAGTTGGTTAAATGCCTTGATTAGTTCTCCTTGAACTGTTTTAACATCAGGTTGAATTTGGCTACCATGAAAACTATCGCCTAGATAACCTATACGAAAGGCAAGACGAACGTCATCGTCCGTCAAATTTTCACCTCAGTCTTCACTACCAAGAACTTCAATTGCTTCCTCAGTGGTAAAACCTAAGCCTCCAACAGCCCACAAAAGGGCTTGCTTCAACCATGGTTGTACAGTTGAGGCCTTACGGGAAGGGTCCATAACTTCGATTGCATCAACTAGGTTTCTGCTTGCTTGGTAAAGTATGTCATCTACTGGTATATCTTCAATTTCTAATTTCTTAGCATATCTCTGGAATTCTTTGACAGCGACTGGTACGCGTCTGCATTCAAGTGCGAAGGCTGCGAAGTCTGCAATATATTCGACATTCTCTTCATCTAGTTGCATAGCTTTCTTGTAAGACATCATGATCTTTCCACCAGGAACAACATCATCTTGTTCTTCGGTGTTTAGCATGTTGGCAAATTCTGCAAAAGTATGGTGTACTATAGCAACATCCGAATGGGTTTTTGCCTTTGCTTCCAAATCGGCAACAGCACCTGCTAAGTCGCCACCTCTAAACAATTCAATCGCTGATTCTACTATCTCTTCGCTCATAATAAGTCCTCTACAAATGGGGGGGAGAGGTTTCAGTTCTTGAAAGACTCGCTTNAAAAAATTCAATCATCTTCTGAGTTTGCCCCAGTAATTGAGTCTTTCAAATCACTCAAAAGGTTAGATTGACTGTGCTTTTTATGCATTTCATTTAGTAACATTTTGCACTTTTCCCAATGCCTAATTGAATAGAAACAGTGCTTAGGGTCTGGTCTAACAGTTTTGATTGTTCTTTGATAAGTCATCAAAGCAAAGAATGAACGAAGGAGTGATTTTCCTGCNTTCTCTGCCATTGTGTCATCGGCTTTTTCNGNNGANCCAGGCATTGAAACTGCCCCGCCNGCTCCTAAGGTTTCATCGACTATNCCGACTCCAGAATCGGTTAAAATTGAAACTGTAGCAAAACCACAAACTGTTCCAACTGGTGAGCGATCTACNATCACTTCAGAGATNCTATCGAATAAGATTCTTCTGTGAGCTCTAGAAAGAAGGAAACTGTGTTCAAATATCACTGCATCAGAAGTTATAGCGTAGTGGAAACTATTTTGATAATAGAATGTTAATACCCAAAATAGAGCGCTGTAAACGATACCAAAGATTGTGAAACTATATGAAAATGGAATGAAATCCATGTCATTTTCCATTCCAAATAGATCCGAAATGAAACCTAAGAAGTCATCAAACTGAATGATAACTGGGGTTACAGCGACCAAAAATAGCCACATTGTGACCCATCTTCCTGATGTTGAAGTATTCATCAGTCTGTTCAACCAAGTGATAAAGAGCATCACAAACACGAAACTGAATGACATTTGGTCACTTGTAGTCAAGTCGATAAAAGACCAAACTAAGCCCATGAAACCTTCTGCATCATTGCCNAGGGATTCAACGTGTCCAAAAATCAAGTGTAACAATAAGACAATGCCACCGAGTACGTACAATCCCAAAAAGGCGAAAATACTCGGTTTTTTGGTCAATAAAATCTCTTCTCCGTCAATAAGTCGGAACGTCTTTGCTAATTTTTCAGCATTTTTTACTTCTGACTCTTCGTCAGTAGTCTTTTCTTCGGTCACTTCATCACTCATAGTAAGCCTCCTAATATCGCTTTAGTGACTTATCCATCATGAACCTTCCCCCTTCAAAACAGGAAAAATTAGTGAAGAAGCCCCCAAGAATGTTCAGCATTACCCCTAATCCAAGAATAATCTTTATGAGTTCTAATTCCGGTTTCATCCTCGATTTTTAGATATTTAGTTTCAAGAGGATATTCATTGTAGGTGAAATGTGAAGTTAGCCCACCTCTAGTTGGTTGCTCAAAGGTCCAGTGTGCTCTATCAACTGCATCAACACGAATCGAGATAGTAGTATTATCATTCCACATTTTGATTATGAAACTTGGTAAAGGCGCCCCTGGATGATGTCCATATTTACCCTCTGAACGATTNGAAATTTCTTTTTCAATTTGTACATTAGTGAACTTTTCAGAGCGATTATTCCTAGCATCGTGAAAAAGTCCTCCTTGTGACAAACTGATATGACTTAAGTCTCGTTTCTTCCAAGGTCGATTATCACGCGCAGTTATTGTGAAACTTAAATGTGGCAAGAACCAATCAATGTATGAACCATCATCAAGGTGTAAAACACCCCAATACCATGGAACGGATGGTGCTTGGACACACACTTTTTGAAAATATGCAGTCCCCTTGACATGTTGGTCATCTAAACTACCTTCTACCTTACAACCATGTAATCTAAGTATATCATAACCCATATTCATAGCATAAGTTGCCGTAGCGTGTCTTGCAGTAGACATCGCATCATTCCAAGGAGTTATCTGGAATTTCATGGACTGTGGAACCATTCCAGGAATTGGTTGTTCATCACTGGTCAAATTTAGCCAAAATTCAGATAGGTCACTTTTCAGACCCATAGATAAGTCTTCGTCAAGAAGTGGGACTACTGCACCGCCACCACGACCAGAATCTTGTGAAACTTCAGGCCACTTTGAATGGGTGTCATCCATGGTTATTATCCGGCATTTGCGTTTGATTAGGGGTTCATGCATCCTTTTCCCATCATACCACCAAGCACAAACCATTCCATCTAAAGCAATACCACTCTCATCATCAAAACCTGGTCGGCCTTTCGGCTCCCAAACAGTATCACTGACGATTACTTTTGAGTTGTCTTTAGTCGACCACAAAACCATGAGTTGTTTGCCACTTGGATTGCCATCCTCATCATCGAGCATCAAAAGCCACCACCACCAATCCCAAGTTAGATGATTTAGCGGTGGCCTCTCTTGTAATTTCCACATTCGTGAAAGATCACCTGTAAATGACTCCATATCTGAATTCATTCGATTTCCTTTCCTTTGAATAGTATTCCGCCAACCAACCACAATACTGCTGCTTGGACTAGAAGGACCGCTGTAGCGATAAGCATCGAAACAAATGGACCAATGTTTCCTAAACTAGGCTTTGAACTGAAGTAACTTAGTGGTGCTGCACCTTCTAGTGAACTGCCAAATAGGCCTCCACCATCTCCTTCACCGCCCCATAATCCCATCTGAATGAATAAATCCAAGTCAGGCCAAACGAGCATTGCTGCGGAGTCGACTATTGTCAAAGCCCATCCAATTACTGAGAATCTGAGAATGGATGCTTCAGGAACGCCCATTGAAAGTAGTGCCATACCAAGTTCCCATGCGGCGAATGGAATGGCTAAGATAATTCCATACCGCCATAAAACTCCAAGGAAACAGAATAGCATACCATAGACCAATGTCGCTAGCATCGCGGCAAATAATACCGATAACCAAATTCCAAATTCAGAGAATCTGAAAAATGAATCACTAGGACCGGCTAATCCTGTGACTAATGCAGAAATGAATACTAAAATTGCCAAATATGGCCACACTATACCCAAATATCCAAGAATTCTGTAAAGGAATACTTCTGTTCTTGCTATTGGTTTAGATAGCATATAGTGCATTGTTCCTGAAGACATTTCATCTCTAATTAGTCCAGTGGCTAAGAATAAGGGAACAAATATCCCAATAATGAATACAAATCCAAGTTTGCCGATCGCTAGTACTGATGCTCTATGAATCGCTTCTTTAGCGTAGGCAGCATCGTCAGGGTCTTCGTCGACAAAGTTGTCTGCTTCAACAGTGAATCCATTTTCCTCCATACCTACTTGAGGNCCTTCAAGAAGGATGTCACAAGGGATATTATTATCATTAGAATCCTTCTGAGATTCTGTTCTATCATCTCGATTGCAATCNCCATCATCGTCATATCCAACTGAAATTTGTTGTCCTGCACCTGGTGTTGAATCCCAGTCAAAATCATCCTCATCTATCCANTTTTCAGGTGGGTCCGGCTCCACAGGCGGAACNAAGAGACCGGGGTGNGAATCTGCTGAACTTGGGTCTGTGCCATACAGTCGTTCTTGACCAGTTGGGTAACCATCNCCGTCCCAATCTGCTGAATCTCCATCATTATCAAATGACTCATATTCCTTTTGCATACCATCTACATAGAATAGAAGTAGGAGGCTGATTACCATAAATCCAACAATTAAAACAACCCAAGTCGAAATTTTAGTTCTGTACTGGCGCATAGTAAACTCAGTCACTGCTGCGGCCTTACGGTCAAGTGCTCGGAATATTGTATCNGGTTTAGTTGCCATCACATACGCCCTCCACCGGTAAGATATCCTAGAATAGATTCCAAATCATCATCTGGATTATCTATTGAATCAACTTTTTGTCCGCTATCGATAATTGCTTTTGGCAAGTTAGAATGGAAAGAACCCAAATTATGAGTTTGTATCGATAAATTATTGCCTTGNGGGAAAAATATGCCATGAACTGAATCAATTTCAATAATACTCTTGGCCAATTGTTTTGGATTATCTGTGCCAATATCGATTCTNTGAGGGATCTTGTCCAATCTTTCTCTAATTGCATGTAAGTTACCAAGTGCCAATAATCTTCCATGGTGAAGAATAACAATTTGTTCAGTGATTCTTTCGATTTCATGTAAAATATGACTGCTTACTATTACAGTTCTACCCATTCGGCCAAGTTCTCTAATCACATTCATAATCGTAGTTCTAGCTAATGGGTCACAACCTTGCAATGGTTCGTCGAGAATTATGAGGTCTGGGTCATTGACTAGAGCATGCGCAATTTTGGTTCTTTGACGCATACCCTTTGAGAACCGGCCAATCTGTTTGTGAGCGACATCTAAAAGCCCTACAAAGTCTAAAACACGGTCCGCTTCAATCTTAGATTCGTCACGGGTTAGTCCATTCAGTCTAGCGAATGTTGAGATAAAGTCATGCGCAGTCATCCAATCATACATTTTTTCATGCTCTGGAACAAATCCAACCCTAGCATATGGTGCTGGATTTTTCCATGGATTAGTACCAAATAGTCTAACTTGGCCAGAACTAGGTTTTATCTTACCCATTAGAATCTTGAATAAGGTTGATTTCCCCGCCCCATTCATACCAAGTATTCCAGTAACTCCGCCACTTAGTGAGAGTGTTATTCCTGTTAATGCATGAATTCTACCATAGGTTTTAGANACATTTTCAAGGAGTATTACTGGTGCTGTTTGCTCTGGAACCCACTCTTTGGTTTCAGGTAGTCCACTTTGGTCAAAATCAGGCATCATTCTCTAGTCACCTCCATTGAAGAAACTCTAGAACTTAGAACGTAGAGCGACAATGCATTCATCGCTACTAAAGATGCCAATGACCAAGTCCAAGAATATTGATTATAGGTTGGCTCAGTGCCAATTATCGCCTGCCCAACATGAGCCAAACAGTCGTATGGTGAGAGAAGATACAGAATTTCACGGTCAAATAATTGAGAAACGATGATCGCTAATGTTTTGGTTCCAAGGACAATCGCAATCAAACCAATTCCAGGGAAGAACTTACCTTTTGATACACTGGAAAGACCTAGACCGATACTTGTGTAGGTGATAATCAATAAAGTTCCTCCAATAAATGCTGCCAAAAATAACGGAAAAGTATCGATAATCCAAGCCCAACCACGGCCCATGCTAATTATTTCAGAAAAGTAATACAAGCATAAAGTTAACAGAACAATCATTGCTTGGATTAAGGCAACTGATATGTATTTCATCATGACATAATCAAAACGATTGATAGGTCTGGAGAAATAAAGAGCAGATGTCCCATGTAATCTATCCTCGGAAATTACTCCACCAACAAGTAGTGCTGCAACTATTGGGAAATATAGAACATTTCTCGGGAAGAAACCAAGGACGTGGCCATAGAGATTATCGCGGTTCACACCCCATACCGAATGTAGATCAGCGCTACCGATTAGGGCAGAAAGTAAAGTTAATCCAACATCGGCTAAAGATGCAATAAAAACCACCACTAAGAAAAGTCTGGTTGGAATACTCCAAGGCCTATGCCCTTTACGAAAAATACCCGCTACATGATGNCTTAATATCGCCCAATTCCTCATCCATCGGGGATTCAAAGTACCATTCCACGGCTGATACACTTGCTCAAAAATAAATCCAGTTGTATCTTTGGATGGTGAGACTTGAGCAGTATTTACTTCATCACCTTGGGAAGAACCCCAAGCTGCTTCCATTCGACCCTGCCCTTTTACTGGCGCATCAGCATCAAAGGAAATATCTTGNTNGGATAAATCAATTGAGATAGACTCAGGTGCTTGAATCTCTTCTTCACCNTCCATTATGAGCCACCTCCCATACTTTTTGGAGCATCTACTTGCCTTGCTTGGACTGGGCTTCTAAGTAAATCCTCACTGGTCTTTACTTCATAGCCAAGGTTTTCCATAATTACCAAAAATAAATCTTCTAAAGAGGCTTCATACTCATGCATTCTACGAATTTGTGCACCTGTTTCTGCCGCACATTTCAAAATTAGTGTAGTGGTATCTTCACCAATATGTTGAATTCTCATTATTCGACCTTCTCTTCTAACAGTCAAACCAGCTTTAGCCATGGCTTCTTCAAGTTTAGTTGCACCACCCCAAACATGTATCTCGATTTCTCTATCGATGTCCTTTAAGTCTTCAATACGACCCTGTGCTGCCAATTTCCCCTTGTGTAAAAGTACAATATTTTCACAGACTCTTTCAACATCGTCCATTAAGTGAGATGCCATCAAGACTGACCTATTTCCGGTTTTGACAGTATTTTGGAGTGTTGTTATCATAAATTCTCTAGCAACTGCATCAAGGCCATTTGAAGGCTCATCAGCAATAATTAANTCAGGGTCGTGAATAATTGCACAAGCCAGTTTTGTGGCTTGTTTCATTCCTGTTGAAAAACTTCCAATATTACGGTATCTTTGTTCACCAAGGCCGACATATTGTAATGCTTCATGGGCTCTTGACATTGCTACGACTGGATTCATACCCAATAATTCACCAGAGTATCTAACTTGGTATATGGCGTCCATATCAGGATTCAATGCTTCATACTCTGGCATATATCCGATACGGGAGCGAATTGCTGCTCCTTCAGTTCTGATGTCGTGACCAAGTACGGTTCCTTCTCCCGATGTTGCTTGGATTAGCCCAAGTATCGTTTTTAGGAATGTAGATTTGCCTGCACCATTCGGTCCAAGAAGCCCCGTAGCACCCTTTTTGACCTTCAAATTGAGGTCTTCTAGTGCCATGTGTGGACCATAGGATTTGCATAAATTGGTCGTGTTTATGATATAATCATCAACCATGTTACCACTCCCTTAAATCGATGAGATTGAAGACGCCTCTTCAATTATACCACTACATGAGTTGATGAATTATTCAGTTTTTATTCCATCACGTGTCTTAATTGCAACTCCTTTTTGGAACGTTGCAAGTTCACTAGATGTACACTGAGATGTACCGTGGCCGAGTAATTCACCTTTCTGATTAACAATCAAACATGCTTCATTTGGCCTTAACCAAGGGTCACAAGCAATTACAAAGCCATGGAACACATTTCGACCTTGTCTAATGAACGGCTCAGCATCATCATCTACTACGACAAGCGCTAGCCCCTCTCCGCAATATCCGAAAATTTCGGGTTCAGAAAAACCAGTAGGCAACTTTCTTCTTCTNTGGCTATATAATTCGATTGCTCCCTCGTTATTGAGAGATAAGCCACCATCGCCAAGGCGGAAACTGGCTAGGTGTTTATCGGATGAACTCAGCACATTTTTTATTCTTCCTTGACGATTGATTACAAAATTAGATCGACTCGTCATTTCATGTGAAAGTTCACTTTGGACATTAAAGAATAATGCAAATTTATCAGCCGCTTTCCTTCTACGCATCTGTAATTGACATTTATCGAAATCGCTTGCTTCAATAGATTCTTCCTTTACCGAATCACCTAAAACTTCCATTTCAATCAATTTAGAGAATGCCCTATCAACTAAATTATCTCCCTTGAGGTCAAGAGTAATTATTCTTCTATCACCCATAGAAAATTTATCCAAATCCTCCCTAATCAGNGATAGGTCAGGACGACTTCGCCAAATCCACTCAGGGCCGACAATGTGTGTATATGGATTGACATCTTCTAATGAATAAGGCATCAAACCAATAGGAGTCAATATCATCACTTCAAGACCTGGGGCATGATGAATAAGTCTGGTGACAAGATTGTCACATCGCTCTCTCCAAGGACCTGAACGACCATGTANGATTAAAACATCAGTGGAACCTGNACCTGTTGGGTTTTGTGAATGCCACCTTGTGAACATCATGTGCCTTGCAGCAATAATGTGAGGTCTTACCAAGGTGTCTTTGCCACCCCAAGACTCTCCACCCTTACGAGGAGTAGTTTGAGACTTCACAATCCAATCCCAACTCGACTCCCATGCTCCTTTTTGTGAACCTGTTTCCTGAGATGCTAATTTCTCATCCAATATCATTTCATCTTTGGCTATATTCGAGATATGTCCGAGCGATGGATTGGTAATCAGCCATAAAAACGCCTCACGTAATGCCGGGTGTTGATGACTTCGCCTTTCAGCCATACGCCAAATAGTACCATCACGGACCGCTTGTTTGCATCTTGCCAATTCTGCTAAAGTCACTTCAAGATTATACTTTGAAAGAAGTTTTGTTCTCTCTTTTCCATCCATGTCCCTCACTTCTTCGGGAGTCAAAGAAGCAATACTTGGGGTTGTAACTGGCCAGTCAACCAAATTTGCAATTTTCTCAGTCCCCCATGGAGTCAAAAGTCTACCATCTCTAGCAAAAAGAGCATATGCTGCTGAATCGAATAAATCAGCACCAAGTGCTATTGACATTGGAAATAGCATTGGGTGACCACATCCAAACATGTGTACTGGCCTATTTGGAGGTAATTTCGGTAAAGAAGATAACATGATTTTTGCATATTCTTTGTAGCGGTGTTGTTCCATAACAGGAACAATTCCTCCTATTGGATGGACAGAAAAGTCAAATTTACCCATTCCCATTGCTGACTTTTCTCGTAACTCTTTGAAAACTCCACCTTGAATTGGACCATTTAGCATGGTATTTTGAGCTGTATCAACGCTGATTTGTGCTCTTGCCAAAGTTTCATCAACACACTTCTCCACTTCTGATTCAACCATGTCTGGGCGTGAAAAAACATCGAGCATAGTGGCTATATCCACGCCTATTGAACGCTGAAATTCAACTATTTCTTCAACNCCCACTTCGACATCCCCATAGACATAAGATTGGAATGTACCAGAATCNGTCATTATAACTCCGGGATAATTTATCAGTTCATGTACACCATCTTTCTGAGCCTTNNTTTTGAGTTCTTCATGTTTCCAAATAATGTATGAATTGGTAATTAATGCACCAATTCCATATCTATCCCACATTTCTCTGGGTTCAATTGTTCTGATATTAGGATTGATTACTGGAAGTAAAGCCGGTGTTTCTAGAATACCGTGGTCGGTATGCAACCTACCAATTCGAGCACGTCCATCTCTATGAATGATCTCGAATTTACCTTTATCTTGTTCTCTGCAAGGCTTAGGGTCTTCACGAGTACCATCACGCCATGCTGCCATGATTGCTGGCCGGTTGGCGGCCTCCTTCAAACCATCCATTAAAAACGTGTAAAATAGGCATTAATCAACAAACTCTACCTTGCCATGTGCCAATATGAATTCCCTGCCCAATTCATCAAATGAGTCCAATAAAGCGCTGGAGAATTTTACTGAAGAAATTTCATCATCTGATTCCAAGTCNCCCTTTACACCTTCAAGCGTACCAGGTGCAGCACCACATGAAAGACATGCTCCGGTCAAATCTAAAACTATATTCAAACTTTTAGCCGAATCTAATAGTTCATATGAGGTCAATTCAATGCCCCCTCCATGNCCATCGAGTGCGGCTCTTACTTCNTTTAATCGTGAAAGTAAAGCAGGGATTATTTGCTTTGATTCAATGATTTCNACNAAAGACAAACTTCGNAATCTATTTTCNTCTTCTNTNTCNGTAGAATCATCGATACGCTTTTTTGCCTCTAATTTCATTGATGCNAGTGCTTCNGCCGCATATTTTGACACCAAATCATCATCGGACATGACTCTCGCTCCACCGCCATCAATTTGAACTCTTTTATTGNCATAGAATCCNAGTTTAGGATGCCCTAAAAACGCATTACTACGCATCATTTTATTACACCACTTCATAAAGGAGTAATTAGAGGTTAGACTACAGGGGGAGTCAAGGTGGAAGTTTTGAGAATCAATGATTTGCATGTATCTGTGGAGAACACCCCCATAATCAACGGGATTTCAATGACCATTAACAAGGGTGAAATTCATGCCATCATGGGCCGCAATGGGGCTGGGAAGTCAACTTTAGCGAATGTAGTCATGGGTCATCCAGCATATGAAATAACTTCAGGAGATGTTTCTTTCCTTGGCAAACCTCTCGATGATTATGAAGTTCATCAAAGAGCACGTTCTGGAATGTTTCTATCTTTCCAGTACCCTCCGTCCATACCAGGGGTNCAAGTTGGAAACTTTTTGAAAAAATCAGTTGCATCGGTNAGAGATCAGCAACTAAAAGCTAGAGAATTTAGAAAAGAACTCAATGGGGCTATGGAACAACTCGAAATGGATAAATCATTTTTATCCCGCTACGTCAATGATGGATTTAGCGGTGGAGAAAAAAAGCGTTTGGAANCCCTACAAATGTTACTACTCAAGCCACAATTGGCCCTACTTGATGAAACTGATTCTGGCCTTGACATTGATGCTCTGCGTGTTGTAGCGAAAGGAATTAATCAAATTGCTGAAGATGCTGGNTGTCTAATTATCACACANTATCAAAGACTACTTGATTTGGTCAAACCTGATTTCGTTCATGCGATGATTGATGGGNAAATTGTCGAATCAGGTGGGCCAGAGTTAGCATTAAAACTCGAAGAAAATGGATATGATTGGTTGGAGGCTTAAAAATGAGTGATTTAGCACATGAAGCAGTTGGCGATTATCGCTATGGATTCCATGACCCTGAACAATCTACTATCAGATTTGACAAAGGGCTGTCTGAACAAGTCGTAAGAGATATTTCAGAATTGAAGAATGAGCCTGAATGGATGACAGAAATACGNGTCAAAGCATATCATCACTTCGTAGAAAGGCCAATGCCTGATTGGGGTAATTGTAACATGCTGGATAGTATTAACTTTGAGAATGTCACTTACTTCTTGCGTTCATCCAACCAAACTGAGAAAGACTGGGATGATGTTCCAGAAGACATCAAAAATACATTCGAAAGATTGGGAATTCCTGAGGCTGAACAAAAGTGGCTTGGTGGAGTTACTGCTCAGTATGAATCAGAAGCAGTATATCATTCAATAAGAGAAGATTTGGAACAACAAGGCGTTCTGTTCTTCGATATGGATACTGGATTAAAGGAACACCCTGAAATNGTCAAGAAATATTTCTGTAGCGTTGTTCCTTATACCGATAATAAATTTGCAGCGTTAAACACTGCTGTTTGGTCAGGTGGTTCATTCATCTATGTTCCAAANAATGTACATGTAGAGATGCCNGTTCAGGCNTATTTTAGAATCAATGCTAAGAATATGGGTCAGTTTGAAAGAACCATGATTATTGCAGANGAAGGCAGTAGTATTCATTACGTCGAAGGTTGTACTGCACCAACATATTCTACAGATTCACTACACTCAGCAGTGGTTGAATTAATAGCCATGGATAATGCTAAGATTCGATATTCTACAGTCCAAAATTGGTCAGCAAATGTGTACAATCTAGTCACCAAAAGAGGTATCGCACACTCTAACTCAGTNATCGAATGGGTAGATGGGAACATTGGTTCGAAATTAACAATGAAGTATCCTGCAGTCATNCTAAAGGGAGAAGGAGCCCATGCTGAGGTAATTTCAGTTGCTTATTCTGGAGAAGGTCAACACCAGGATGCTGGTGCGAAGGTTCACCATCTTGCCCCAAGAACAACATCCAATATTCTATCAAAGTCGATTTCTAAGAATGGTGGACGTTCCTCATACAGAGGTATGCTCCAAGTCACTCCTAAAGCAGAAGGTTGTAAATCTAAAATCGTTTGTGATGCGCTTATTCTTGACGATATATCTCGCTCTGACACCTATCCAACCATGGAAATAGGAAATGCAACAGCAGATTTGGAACATGAAGCGAGTGTATCAAAAATATCTGGAGATCAATTATTTTACCTCATGAGTAGAGGATTTAGTGAAGAGGAAGCAATGGGAATGATTGTTAATGGATTCTTTGAACCTTTTACTCGAGAACTTCCGATGGAATACGCTGTTGAACTAAACAAGTTGTTAGAATTAGAGATGGAGGGTTCCATCGGATGACATACCTCGATATGGAAATCCCTTCACGTTCTTCACATCTATGGCGATACACACCCTGGAAGCGNATACACCCATCTAAAATTGACATTATTCCGAGTTGTGAAGAAGTTGTTTTCAGTCACGAAGGTGATTGTACAATAAAACAATCAGTGAGAGAAATATCTGATTCAAATGATATCTCTCGTGTCTTTCTAAGTGAATGTACCAATAAGGTGAATGTAATTGAAATTGATGGCAAAGGTCAAACAATTCATATTAATTTAATGGCATCTGGTGATATATCAGTCAGCCATATTGATTTCCAGTGTAAAGGTGAAGCATCAATAATCATTCACCTTTCAGGCTCNAGTACTTGGACTGGTTTACATATTACAGGAAGTATTGGTAAAAACTCATCGATTGGATATGCTTTTGTCAATGAGTTAAATGCCAATTCTAAATTACTTCGATGTGAAGATTGGAATTTAAACCGTGATTCATCCTTGGAGTATGGTGAACTTTCAATTGGCGGTTTTAGAAATAAGACCGATATTAGAACTAACCTACGTGATTCTAATTCATCATTAAATCAGACTGTTGCAGTTTATGGCACTGATTCAAGACATGATGACCATCATATGGAAATCAGGCATATGGTTGAGCATACCGATTCGTCTTTGACCATGAATGCAGCATGTGGTGGAAGAAGCCGCTCAATTGGAACTGGACAATTATTCATCGATAAGGAAGCAAACCACTGCAATGCGGGGCAAGTTTTCCACAATCTACTACTTTCACAGGATGCCAGAGCGGATGCTATACCTGAACTTGAAGTTCTATCTGATGAGGTGAGTGCTGCACATGGTGCTGCAAGTGCTCCTATCGACAAAGAACAATTACATTATCTATTATCACGTGGTTATTCACCCGATAATGCTGAAGCATTAATTGTGGAAGGTTTTCTTGTCAACACCTTCTCATCTTTGAGGAATCAAACTATCTCTGAAGATCTAAAAACAAGACTTAAAATTCATCTAGAATGTGGAATTATTGGGTGATTACATGAGAGAGCAGTTTCCAATTCTTCAACGTGAAGTCAATGGATATCCTTTGGTATATCTCGATAATGCTGCTACCACTCAAAAGCCACAAATTGTTATTGATGCAATGAATGATTATTACACTAATTCTAATGCCAATGTTCACCGTGCAGTTCACACTTTAGCAGGAGAAGCTACCGATGGATATGAGGCTTGTAGAACTACATTGAAAAATAGATTCAATGCTCAAAAAGCCATCATTACTGGCGGAACTACTGAGGCGATAAATTTAGTCGCTCACGCTTGGGGTAAAGCAAACCTNTCACCAGGAGATGCTGTTGTACTAACTGAAATGGAACATCACTCCGATATTGTCCCATGGCAAATGCTGGCAAAAGAACTCGACATCGAATTGAGATATGTTCCTGTTCAACAAGACCTAACCCTTGACATGGAGATTTTCGAAGCATCACTCGAAGGTGCTAAACTAGTCTGTGTAGTTCATATTTCAAATGTATTAGGAGTTTGTAATCCAGTTGAAAAAATTATCTCTTTAGCAAAACAAAATGGTGCAAGAGTACTCTTGGATGCGGCCCAAAGTGTACCCCATCAATCGATTGACTTCCAAAAAATGGGAGCCGATTTCATGGCATTTTCGGCCCATAAAATGTGTGGCCCAACAGGAATTGGTGCGCTACTGGTAGCCGATGATGCATTTGAACAAATGCAACCATTCATGGGCGGTGGTGACATGATAGAAACAGTATCAATTCATGGCTCCACCTATCAAACAAATGAACATAAATTCGAAGCAGGAACTCCAAAGATTGCTGAAGCAATTGGTTGGAATGCTGCCTTAGAATGGATGGAGGAGATCGATTTGGATTCAGAACATTCTCGCTTGTTAGAATTAGCAAGATGGTTATCTCAACAACTACGAGAAATGGGCATGACTGTTTATGGTCGTCACGATGATGATGACGCTGCTGTTGTTTCATTCTTACATCCAACAATGAATAGTGAAGACTTAGCTCATCTATTAGATGCACGAGGATTTGCAGTTAGAACCGGCCATCACTGCGCTCAACCACTACTTGAAAGATTAAACATTACCGGTACAGTTAGAGCATCGTTGTACTTTTATAATTCTAAAGAAGAAGTAGAAAACTTTGTCAAACAACTTTCAGATATTTTGGAGAGATTTGCTTGAGTGACCTGATTACTCTTGAAGAACTAATCGAAGAATTCCAAGATGTAGAAGACAAAATGGAACGACTCGAAATGGTTTTCGAACTATCTGAAGAAGTTGATTTTCTCGAAGTAGAATTTTGGACTGATTTGACACGGGTAAGAGGTTGTCAATCAGAGGCTCATGTATTGGTATCGATAGAAAATGAACTTGTCAAGTTGAAAGCCGGTGCAGATTCAAAGTTAGTTCAAGGATTGATGGGGATTTTAACGATCGCATTACGAGACATCAGCCCCTCTAAAGCCCTCGAATTAACTCCTGATTTCGCAGGTGAAATGGGTGTATTAAACTCACTTTCACCAAGTCGTTCAAATGGATTTAGAAATATGTTCGATAAAGTCATGAATGAAATTCAAAATAAAATGTAGGTGTTAAAATGGTCAACAAAGAAGCAGTACTTGAGAAATTAGATGATGTAGAGGACCCAGAATTGGAACTCTCTATTGTAGAATTAGGGCTCGTATATGATGTGCGAATCGAGACTAAAGATGAAGGACAGCATGCAGAAATCGACATGACTCTAACCAGCCCAGGATGTCCTGCAGCAGCAGAGATAATGGCAGCAACTCATAGGGCGGCTTTGCAAACTGAAGGTATTGATAGTGTTCATGTAAATTTGGTTTGGACTCCAAGNTGGGACCCTAAAATACACGCTAATGAAGATGCCAAAATGGATATGGGCATTTGGGATTAACGCTTTACTACAATGGTTAGTATATCGCCGTCTTTCAAGGTGTGGTCAAGACCTACACGTTGCCAATCAAACTTAGCACTAGGGCCTTTTACTCTACCATAACGGAATTTCCGATAAAAGTCACGATGTAATTTATTACAGATATTTCCAACTGTAGAATCNTCCTTAACNATCANTGGTTCTTCCATATCAGCCTCTTGGCCTTGTGGTTTTAGGTAAACTCTCATGAANCCTAANTTATCATAAATGAAGTCTTTCAATTCATCAAGNCCGATATCTTTGAATGCAGAAATTCGCATGATTGGCCAGTCTTCAGGCAATGCTTTTGTNGCTCTGACAAGTTCATCTTCAGTAGCAATATCTATCTTATTTATTGCAATTACCGCTTTTTCATAAATCCTATTTTCTGCCAAACAATCGACAATCTGTTCAGCTGTAGTATCATTTCTAAGAGTTACAATTGCTGAAGTAAATCCAAATGAGCGAATAATAGCACCAATTTCTTCGTTGGTCAAATGAGTTTGTTCAACCGTAGTTCTAACATCGATACCACCACGCTCTGTACGCTTGATGAATACTGGTGGTTTTGTTTCATTCAATCGNAGNCCNGCATTGTGTAATTCACGATGNAGTACATTGAAGTGAGCNTCTTGGAATGGATCGACAATATACAATACCATATCAGCACTTCTAATGACATTGAGAATCTCACGTCCTCGACCTTTACCTTCAGCAGCCCCTTTNATCAAACCTGGTAAATCCAAAATCTGAATCTTTGCACCACGNTGCTCCATNACNCCNGGAATACAGGTAAGNGTNGTAAATGCATANCCNGCAGCCTCNGAGTGAGCATCGGTGACCTTAGAGATTAGAGTNGANTTNCCAACNGAAGGAAANCCTACAAGAGCAACTGTTGCATCACCNGATTTCTTGACTTCAAAACCCTTGCCTCCGCCACTGGCTTTTGAGTGCGCATGAGCCTTTTCTTCCTTGATTTTTAATTGAGCGATTTTNGCTTTTAGTTTACCAATGTGGGCATTGGTTGCCTTGTTTTTTTGAGTCTTATCAATCTCGGCGCGAATCAAATCGATTTGCTCCTTGATTGTCGCCACAAAAAACCCTCTAACTGCGGCCAAATGATGCACATTCTTCAATGCTCCCGCTAAGAAAACCAAAAAAAGGTAAATTGTTTTGTGCGATTAACTCAAAGCACTCGGCCATTTGGATATCATCATGGGAATCGAAACGGTTGTTCTATTGTTGGAACAATCTTGCTTAGATGACCTTCTAGCACTGACATGGGATGAATTATACAACGGCATGGAAAAGGGCAAGTTCAGGCAATCTAGACCTCAAAGTGATGAAAGATTGAATCGTTTATTCGATATTGATTGTGAAGCAGAAATTCTTGATTGGATGGATTCTGTAGAAAGTGAACCAAGTGTGAATGTCAAATCATCTCTTCAGAATATCAATAATGGCTCTGAAGGCCTTCTCAAACTTATGGAGTGGGCAAGTCCAGGTCAATGGACTTCCTGGGAAGCAAGAACATATCTCTACTTAGATGTAGCATTGAAGCGGGAAATCGCCAATAGAGATGACCTATATTCGCATTCCACTTGGAGTCAAATGATTGAATCACTGGCAGGAATTCCTGAAGAAGAATTCTCTCAAAATGTCTGTCTTGATTGGATGGATAGAAGAAAAGAACTTGGAGAAACCCTTGATGAAGCCAAAGACCCAAAGATAATTCCTACATATGAGGCTCATGACAGAACCTCTCGATTATTGGTTCACACAATATCACGTTGGAACAAAGAAGACGGACTGACTGGTATTGTTGGTAGAGAACATATGGATGCCAATAAATGGGGCCATGGAGAGTTCAATATCCGTAATATTTTGAATTCATAGTTTCGACGGGTTCAAACAATAGTTATGTGACCGGCAATCAATGTCTGATGACAAGTCACCCGAAGATGACGATGAAATTATCGAAAATATCGATGATGAAATCCCAGTTGTTGATGAAGAAGGCGAAACTATGGAAGTTGGGGTTGAAGAAGAATTAGACCCACTTGAAGAAGCATTATCAAGAGCCGAAAAAGCGGAAAAAGAAATCGCTTACAAAGAAGCAGAAACTCAAAATGTCCGTAAAAGAATGATGGCAGAAAAGTCTGAATTAATTCAATATGGTGGAATGGGTCTTGCCAGAAAAATGCTCACCATTCTATCAGATGTCGATAGAGCATTGTCTACTATTGAGGATGATGACCAATCGCCTGTCGCTCAAGGAATTAGGCTTCTTAGAAACAAGATGTGGCATGAGTTATCTGGAGAGGGCGTTACTGCAATCGAAGCAAAAGGTAAGCAATTCGACCCTGCAAAAATGGAAGCAATAACAACTATTCCAGCATCAGAAAACTTCGCAAGTGGCTCGGTAGTTGATGTTTTAGAAGCCGGATATATGTACAAACAAAGAGTACTCATCGCTGCCAGAGTTGTTGTCGCTTCTGATTAATCATCCAGCATAGACGCCGGTCTGGAAAGTGGAAAGGCGATACAAAGCATCTTTTTCAATCAACCAATCGACAACTGCAACTGGAAGGGTTGCAGAAAGTACTTCTCGAATTGCATCAAAGTCATCAACTGTTGAGAGCATTTTGATAGTCTGCCTTATTCTCCAACCTTCAAAATTTTCTCTATTTTCCAGTTCAACATCAATAACTTCCCAGTTCGATGAGCGATATAGTTCAGCTGTTTGTTTATCTGAAGTGACCAAAATTCCTTCCCCATGGAATTTCGAAGCATGTTCTACCCAATTAGGCGGGTCATCGATATCATCGATTAAAACAACTTCAACCATACTTGACCAAGATTCAATCATTTCTTTTCTCTCATCCCCCGTCCATGGATTACGTGGTTCCATTTGGCATGAAGCAGAACCTATTGCTACAGTCACTTTATCATTTTCAGATGCCATTTCTAATGCTTTTTCAATTAGTAATGCATGTCCATTGTGTAAGGGCTGAAAGCGTCCTAAAACAATGTAGTTCATTTCAAGACCTCAAAAAAAGGATTCAACTTCAACCTCTGGCAAATCCACACCATGGTCTTTGAAACACGAAATCATTCTTCTACATCCCTCAACCATCTCTTCAACAGTTGTTTCGCCCATTGAACCAACTCTGAACATCTTGCCTTTGAGATGGTCTTGTGCCCCAATCACTTGAGTTTGATACTTGTCCTTAAGATCGCCTCTCCATGTATCGTCTACCCCTTCAGGATACATTATTGCAGTCACGGTACTACTACGCTGAAAAGGGTCGGCAAGTAATTCAAATCCTAAATGAGAAAATAAGTTTTGAACACCCTTTGAAAGCATCTCACATCGATTCCATCGACCTTCAAGTGTCTCTTCCTTTAGGGTGTTAAGCGCTTTACTCCAACCCATTGCTAAATTGATTGCTGGAGTCCATGGAGTTTGGTCGTCATCACCTTTCTTAAGTGCTGAAATCAAATCAAGATAGTAAGTTGGGCTACATTCTCCTTGCTCTCTAATCGCTTTACTTCGTTCGATAAAGTGTGAATTAATAGCGATTGCAGCAATTCCAGAAGGACCTGCTGTACACTTTTGTGCACCGACTACAGCAGCCTCTGCGCCCCATTTCTCAAGATGCACCGGTAGTCCTCCAATAGATGTGATTCCATCTAGAATAAATGGTGTATTGTGGCGCTGACACATCTCAGCAATCGCTGGTGCATCTTGAGTAATTCCTGAACTCGTTTCATTGTGGCAAATGATTAATCCCGCGTAGCATTTACGCTCTAATTGTTGTTCAAGTTCGAATAAATCAAATGCTCTACCCCATTCGTATTTGATATGCTTAACATTACAAAATCTCGAACATATCTCTGCCACACGTTCCCCAAATTTACCATTGGTAGGAACTAAAACTAGGTCATTAGAACGAAATCGATTAGCAATTACCATTTCCATAGCAGCAGTTCCACTTCCTGAAACTACAACCACTTTGTAATCATCATCTCCTGCCCATGAATGATTCTTTCTTTCTGGTTTAGAAGGTGCAATATTGAATGCATATCTCAAGCCAGAATTTAGTTCTGCCATCACATCTCTAAACTCTGGACCTCGGGCGGTGATGGTAGGAGTTGCCATCGCATCTAAGCATGCTTGATTCATTCTAACTGGTCCAGGAACAAGGAAGCAGTCTCCATCATAAGATGCCATTATGTTATCGCAGTTGGAGGAAGTTCTTCAACACCTTGTATGACTGTTCATCAAGCGTTGGGCTGATAGAGGACGAGCCG
>NHGH02000009.1 GCA_002172355.2 Euryarchaeota archaeon TMED132 | reverse complement strand
GATGAGATTCTGTCTTGGTCTAAATTTTCCCAAGGGAATTCTCCAGATTGTCCGACATTTCTACCGAAGTGTCCACCAGCAGCAGTAACCGAATAAATTGGCCTCTGAAGGTTTAGGTCACGAGAAATAGCTCCTGGCCTAAAGTCAAATGTTGCGTTTACTCTACGAGCAATTTCCATTTCTGATTGAGTCGATGTTCCAAATGTTTCTACTCTTACACTTACAGGTTCAGCCACACCAATTACATATGCTAATTGAATCTCACATCTATCTGCAAGACCTGCAGCAACTACGTGCTTAGCAGCCCAACGTGATGCATAAGCAGCAGAACGATCCACCTTTGATGGGTCTTTTCCTGAGAATGCTCCGCCCCCGTGGCGACCCATTCCACCATAAGTATCAACGATGATTTTACGGCCGGTCAAACCTGCATCTGCATAAGGACCTCCTGGGTCTGCAAATCTTCCAGTTCCATTTACTACTAACTTGTAGTCATTGTTTAGTAATTCAGCAGGAATTGAATGTTCTACAACATGCTCTCGGATTTGTTGTCTGACATATTCGAGTTCTTTCTCCTCTGAACCATCGAATTGGTCTTTCAACTTATCATCATGTTGAATCGCTATCACGACAGTGTGAACCTTAGAAATAGAACCATCTTGATCATATTCAACAGTAACTTGAGATTTACCATCCGGCCTTGTCCAAGGAAGTGTTCCATCTTCCCTAACAGTGGTCAAACGTCGAGTTAATCTTTGGGAAAGAGCTGCTGCTAATGGGAAGTAGCGACCCTTTAGTCCATCGTAATTTTCTGTTTCATTACAAGCATATCCAAACATCATACCCTGGTCTCCAGCACCTTGGTCTAAACCGTCTTTATTGACACCTTGAGCAATATTTGCTGATTGGGTCGTGATGTGAACTTGAACATCACAAAACTCTGGACTGGTTGCATCCATTCCTATCCTATGAGATACATAACCGATTGCAGCACCGGCTTTACGAGCGACTGATTCATAATCAGGTGCAGTGCCATTAAGAGATACTTCTCCTGCAAGGACTATCAAGCCTTTTTCTTCTTTACCCTTTACACATGTCTCTACAGCAACTCTAGCATTAGGGTCGACACTTAGACAAGCATCAACAATTGCGTCTGATATTGCGTCACAAAGTTTGTCAGGGTGTCCGCTAGTTACCGATTCTGATGAAAATAGTACATTCGTCATGGTTAACCCGCCTTGTCAACCATTTATGAATAAATCGCCTCTTTAACATAGATAATATTCTTAACAATCATAAAAGTCTCAAAGTTTCCTCTTGCGTCTTACAAAATCATCGTGTTTTGAAACGAATGCTTGATGTTCTAAACCACCTCCGCCCGAATATGGCCACTTATGTTGCAACCGCATACAGAACACACACATTGGGAGAAATTCAATCAGAAGGTGCCCAACTTGTAGGGCAAGAAGTCACAGTCGCTGGATTCATGGAAGCGAATCGTGGTAAAGGAGCCATCTGTTTTGTTGACCTAAGAGATGGAACAGGAAAGACACAGATCTTTCTCAAGGCCGATAATATAGGAGAAGAATCTCTCGATATGGTTCAAAGAATGACTCGAGAATCTACATTACAATTCACTGGAACTGTTTCTCAAAAGAGACCTCCTAAAACTAAGGAAGGAGAACCTGTTCCACCGCCTGCATACGAAGTTGTGGCAAATTCTGTAACTGTTGTTGCAAAAGCAGAAGCACCACTGCCACTGGGTGTAACCGATACTGTACATGTTGCCCTAGACACAAGGTTAGACAATAGATTCTTGGACTTNAGAAGAGCACANGTTGCCGCTATGTTTAGACTTAGAGGCAAGGTTCTCCAGTATGGAAGAGAGGCTTTGATCAACGAGGGTTTCTTTGAAACTCATACACCAAAGATTGTAGCAACCGCTACTGAAGGTGGAACTGACCTTTTCCCAATGCAATATTTTGACATACCTGCATACCTAAACCAATCCCCGCAATTATTCAAGCAACTATGTATGTCTGGAGGGCTTGAAAGAGTCTTTGAAGTCGGACCTGCATTTAGAGCTGAAAAACATGANACATACCGTCATCTAAACGAATTTATTTCTTTTGATATNGAATGTTCTTGGGCGACTGATGATGACGTCATGGGAGTTTTGGAAAGAATGATTCATCATATGTGGGACTCGGTTTCCAAGGATTCTGAATCTCAAAAGCACATCGAAACAATCAACCAGTATCGAGCCACTCAAGGTGAAGAACCAGTGGAAGTAATCGTACCTGAATTACCATTCCCAAGAGTTTCTTATTGTGATGCAATTGACATCATCAAGAAGAANGGTGGTAAAATTGAATGGGGCGATGATATCGATGCTGAAAATTCAGACTTATTGGCTGAAGACCTNCCTCAATTCTATTTCTTGCCTAAGTGGCCAATGGACCTCAAACCNTTCTACATACGNCANGTAGAGGGNGAAATNGGTTCNACTGGNAAACAACTAAGCAGAGGTTTCGACTTAAACTTCGGCCGAGATGAATTAACATCAGGTGGACAAAGAGAACACCGAATGGATGTATTGATTGAGAACCTTAAGGANATGGAACTTGATCCAGAAGAATTTGAATTCTATGTTGCAGGATTTAGACATGGAGTTCCACCTCACGCAGGATGGGGACTTGGGGTAGAGAGAATCTTGATGAAACTCACTGGGGCAAAGAATGTACGTGAAACCGTTTTATTCCCTCGTGATAGAAAGCGAGTGAGTCCTTAGAACCATAATGGTGCAATCATTATCAACCCCCTTTNCGAGGAGGAAACATGCACGAAGTAGTTTATTTTGATTCACCTGGATTTGCCGAAGTTTCTCGATTTTGTCTCGAACTTTCGGGTTTGGAATGGAAAAATACTACTGTCGATTGGAATGGATATCTGCAAATGAAAGAACAAGGCAAATTGCCTTGGGGATATCTGCCAATTATTAGAACACCTGAAGGNGTCTTAGCCGAATCAAATGCTCTCCTACGTTATACTGGCGCCCTAGCTGGAATCGAGCCAAAAGACCTTTTCACAAGAGGTAAGGTTGATGAAATGGTTGAAGTAATCAATGGATGGAGAGAGCATTTTACTCCAACATTTGCAATAGAAGACCTNGATGAAAAGATAGCTGCTCGAGAATTGATGTTTGCNGAAGGAGGNAAAATGGATAATGCTCTCAAAGCAATATCAAAGATTTTTGAAGATTCNGAGACTGGTTGGTTAGCCAATACCGAAGATATGACTATTGCAGATATCAAAGGTTTCATGGACACATTCATGATGTTCTCTGGGCAATTTGATGGAGTTGTTCCAAAAATGTTGCTGAATTATCCAGTGTTGCTTAATTTCCATCAAAAGATGTCTAATGATGAAAGAGTCAAGAATTACTATGACAATGAAGACGAAAGCAGATGGGTGTTTAGACCAGGTGCTTTCGATGATATCAAAGAATCAAACGATGTCTAAAGGCGAATCACGAGAAGTGAATCGAGCAATACTTCCATCATTGGAAATTACAAACTTTTCAAAATTCCAGCGTATATCTCCTGTGTGNCCGTCTGAACCTACAGATTGGCTTAACTCTGTAAACAAAGGATGTTGATTTTCACCCTTGACTTCGAGTTTTGCCATTAGAGGGAAATCTACNCCATACTNTGAGGANGTAAAATCGCAAATTTCTTGATGTGANCCGGGTTCTTGTCCTCCAAATTGGTTGCATGGAAATCCTACTACTGTAACTCCATCCTGTGTTGATTTTTCTTGAAGTTGCTCATACTGGCGAGTAAATCCACATGCACTTGCNACATTTACCACCAACCAATGCTCTGTTCCCGATTCTCCCAAACTTCGTAGAGTTGTTTTTTGTCCATCCATCATGTCAAATTCNATATCTAGAGGATTGCCCATANTTGCCCNAAGGAGGTTCTACTCTTCAATATGTTAGTTACAAGCGGTAGAGTAAGTGTGATAGGCATCAACTATCAGGATTTGATATGGCGGTTGACCGTATGCAGTGGGGTGCCGAATCTTGGCAATACGCTGACTTGTATATGCCAGATGACCCATCGCCATACCAAAAAGACGTAGGAATTCCTTGTATAATGTTGATCCATGGTGGATTTTGGAAAGAAAAATACGACTCGGAANTGATGAAACCGATTGCCGAAGATTTGGCTGAAGCAGGTGTTGCTGCATGGAATATTGAATTCAAAAGATGGAATGATGATGAAGATGGAGTTTGGATGGATACACTCTCTGATGTGATGAGAGCTTGGGGGCAATTAGCACTCTTGCCAGGAATTGATATCACTCGTTCTATGGTCATGGGTCATTCTGCTGGTGGACAATTAGCGCTTATTCTTGCCGCCAAGGCTGAAAGAAAACCATGGCTTGCAATCGCNCAAGCACCGATTACTGACTTGATNGGNGCAGACCANGCNAAGTTATCTGATGATGGCGATGCTGTNCGNANATGGCTTGGCTGTACTCCNGAAGANAATCCGGAACTTTGGTCACAACTCAATCCGGTAGATAATCCACCTATTTCTCCTGTATTGATTATTCATGGTGAACAAGATGATGAGGTACCACATGAACAATCTGAAACTTATGCTAGAGTGATGAAAGCAAAGGGAGCAGATGTCCAAAAGTTATGGCTTCCTGGCGACCATTTCTCGATTATCGATGTAGCAAGTGATGATTGGTTAGTAGAGTTGAATGCAATCTTAGATTGGCTATAATGCGAATACCTATGACCGAAGACCTCTTGGATGACGACATGGAACTACTAGGCTCTGATTTCCCATACTCGGAAAATTCCTTGACTGGNAGACACGCTATGGTCTGTGGAGCAAGTCGTGGAATTGGCGCTGCTACCGCGAAAATGCTGGCTAAGGCAGGGGCTGATGTTACAATTTGTGCAAGAAACCAAAATGCTTTGGAAGAACTAAAGGTTGAACTTTCAAAACTTGGAACTGGAAATCATCAAGTATGTATCATTGACCTTGAAGANACTCAATCTCTGGGTTCAAAGGTTCAATCTATCATTGCTGGAAACGGACCTATTCACATACTTGTCAATAATGCCGGAGGACCTCCTGGCGGACCTCTACTGAACAATGAACTGGAAGATTTTGAAGCCCCTTTCAAAAGACATTTACACGCATCTCACACTCTGGTTCAATTATTAGCACCACAAATGAAAGAGGAGAACTTTGGCAGAATTATTCAGATTATTTCTACCTCGGTAAAAGAACCAATTCCAAACATTGGCCTTTCCAATACCTTGAGAGGTGCCATGGCTTCTTGGGCTAAATCATTATCACGTGAACTCGACCCATGTATCACTATCAACAATGTATTACCTGGTTTCACAGATACTGAAAGATTGGGTAGTTTGGCTGACTCAATACATCAAAGAACNGGTAAAAGTCNNGANGATATTCACANNTCATGGATTGAACAAGTTCCAATTGGNCGATTGATTGACCCACTAGANACCGCTTCCGCAATTCTATTTCTTGCACTACCTGCTTCAGGAGGCATCCGAGGAGTATCCCTTGCAGTAGACGGTGGAAGACTCCGCGGTATTTGATCAACGATATATATCGAACCAAACCGGATAATGGTCTGATACATTCGATGTACTAAATGATGAAGTATCAACTCCCCAAGTTCCTACCAAGCGCCCGCTTAACTCTCCGGTAGTTACGATTCGGTCATAAGCACAATCAGTTGAAGATACAGTTGTATCAGCAGAATCTGGAACTAACCAAGTATAGTTGGAATTTCTCATGGGTGATGACCATAATTCTTCAGAGGATGCATAACTACAACCAGCATTATAATCACCTAAAATAACTATATCTGGCTCTTGCGGGTTTTCAGCTTGNTAATCTTGAACCACTATATGAAGTGCATTTATTTCTTCCATTGCCGATGCTGGCTTGGTATGAATTGTGATTAGAGTTAAATCAAATCCTGAGGAATTACCACTCGCATTCAATAATTCAAAACTTCCCAAGTAGGGTTCTTTTTGAAATAAATCATTTTCAGAATCATTGTACAATGAGCCATTTATTGGAGAAAATACCGTTGTATTGTAATAATACGCATATTGCTCTTGATAAGTATCATCTTCTTGCTGACCACTTCTTTCACTGAGCAACATATCCCAAGTATCATTGGAACGGTTGTTTATTTGCTCAAGGAAATCATAAGGAACGGTTTGGTCGAGGTCTCGTATTTCTTGGACTGATACCAAATCATATTGAAGAACTGTATCTACCAATACGTTGATAACTTCCGGTTTACTCATTTTTGTTTCACCAAAAACTTTGATGTTGAATGTCGCTATTCGGGCCACTTCTGAGCGATTTAGTTGAGGTATTTCTCTTGCTCCAGTTTCATTTTCAACTTCATCCTGCTGTTCATCATTATTAGTTTCTACAAAAACAAAAACAGTATTATCTTCCTTGTGAACCAGAAGGTGAATTGTCATCGGTGCCAAAATTAAAATGGCCACTAAACTCAATGCTTGAAGATAACCTTCCATAGAAGCCATTAACGCTCGGGGAATTTGCATTGTTATCAATCTTGTTTCAAAATATCATCAATGCATAGGTTATTGACGCGGGGGTTCTACCGCGGGTCATGTCCGGAGAGGTGAGTCCTGAACAGGCTCGTAAAATTCTTGATATGCTTACCGAGGGAAAAGCCCTTGAAAATGTCAANACNNCACTTGCANTNCGNCTTGTNCCANTNGCAGAAGAACTNGATGANGANGAACTNGTNGGNAGANTACTAGAACATGCCTTAGNAGTNAGTNAAGATGAAGTGGAAAANGGTTGGGCTGATTTTGAGATTATGAAACTTCAAAATGCTTCANTTGAAGATTTTGCAAANTTATCATCNCAAANNGAAANNTTAGTCGANGGNAGTNCACTTTCTGCTGCAATNATGCACCACTTAGGNTTGATGTATTTNGNAATNGANAACTNTAGCGAGGCAAAACTCTTCACAAATCGTTCTTTACGACTTAGAGAATCAAATGAAGANGAAGAGGGTATTGTTTACGGATTAGCACTTCTTGAAGCATGTTGTAANAGAGAAAANCTGAATGATGAAGCNATCATTCACGGAACTAGAAAGTTAGAGATTCTTATGAAACTTGGAGACCTTGAAGGACAAATGGAGGCGATGAGTGACCTTGCACACACACAAGCAACGATAGGCTCCTTTGATGCTGCTCAAGATCTATACGAACAATCTCTAAAAATTTCGAACGAACTTGAAGATGTATCGGGACAATTGGTTGCAAGATGGGGTTTGGCAGATATAGCAGAGATTAGTGAGGATTATCAAACAGCAATGCTACTACTTTCCGATTGTCTTCATTCATTTATTGCACTAGGCATTACTGCACCTCCACAAATTCGTGATAGAATCGAGGCATTGGCTAATCTTGAACAGCCGCCGGAAAATAAGGAATAAAATTATTTCAGTCCACAAAGTTATGATGTGAAAGCAACTGGCAGGAATGGTGATAGAGTATGGAACACGACATTTTCTTCTCCATAAGTCAGACACCAGACTCAAATGGTAAGATTCCAAGTGAATCCCAAATGTTTTCAAATTATTTTGAACAACTTCAGCATGCTGATAAACTTGGATTTGGAACCGGGTGGATTGCACAAGCTCACCTATCTACTGAAACTCAAAAATCCAATAGTAAGCCAGTAGTGCCACACTGGCAAGGAGAAGTTGGTCTTTGTACAGATTTTCCACAATTAGCAATGGAAAGTTTTCGTAAGACAACCAATATCAATATCGGTTCTGCTGTAATTAGTATTTTAGCAAGCGGGGGTCCGATTGCTCAGGCGGAAAGAATAGCCAATACTGTTCAATTCCTTTCAATGATCGATGACAAGAGGAAACTGAATATTGGATTTAGTGCCGGTCGATTTGAGTTCATGGCCAGACCTTATGGAATAACTCCTAGAAATCTCTACGAAGAAATGGCCTGGCCAGCATTACGAGGACAAATTTTCATGGAAGCGAGTGAGATTTTCCTTAGACTCTTACGAGGAGATACTATCAATAGCGATGATATTCGTAAAACAATTCTTACTCGTGACAACTTCCGCTCGGATGAAGATTGGTTGAAAGTACAAGTTGCATACTTTGCAGAAACAAAATCAGAGAAAGTACCTGAAAGTATCACTATCCCAAATCGGTATAATTTCGAAGATATATCGATAGTACCTAAAGAATGGAATCGTGAACAATTGGAATTAGTCGCTGGGACACATGACCCTCGGGCACAGGAATTTGTCAATCAATTCTTGCCAGTCAAAGTGTTTAACCTATCGATAACTTCACCCGAAGTGATTGATGATACACATCAAAGGATGTCTCAGTACTTCCATGAAAGTGGTGGAGAGTGGCAACGTAGAGATATGCCAAGAACAAGTTTCGTATTCATTAATGATGAAGAAGAATTGACTTCTTCACAACAAAGTGAAGCAGCAAAAGTAGAAGCATCAAGTGCTTTAGAGGCATATTGGAATGCTTTGGAAGGCACAATTGACCCAGGTAAAGTTGCTCGTGCAACAAATAATGCATTGATTGGAAATGTTGAGGAAGTAGCAAATCAAATGGTAGAGCGATTCCATCCCGAAGACAGAATCATGGCTTGGTTTGATTTCTTCAATCATGATTCTCAAAGAGTTTGTCGAAATATGGCTGCTTACATGAATAAAGTCGTACCATTGGTAGAAAAAATATTGGAGGGGAAATAATGTCAGATGACCGGATTCCTTCAGCAGTTGTCGATGGTAAACCCGGAAGTTCGATGTATCCAAATTCCTCTTTAGGTGAAAATATCGAAGGTATTCCAACTGGTCGTGAAGTGGCTTGGGAACCATTGGTTGATTATCGTAGAAATGGAGTTTCAGAAACCACTATTCATGGTGCTGTAGCTTGGTCACACGGCGATGAAGTGATTCATTCCTTTGGTGGAAATGTATTATGTTATGGCCGTTCTATGATGAAACCATTTATGCTCAAAGCTTTCACTAAGGAATTAGAAGATACCTCTTGGGAACAAAAAGCAATTTCTGTTGCTTCCCATAATGGTGACACTGAACACGTGGCTGCTGCACAATCACTACTTTCTGAACCAGAATGGCCTTTGATGCTTACTCCCTTGGATGTACCTTTGATTCAATTTGGGCGTCAGGTTAGAAGACCAAGAAGATGGTTTCACACCTGCTCGGGAGAACATGCTGCAATCCTACATGGCTGCCGTAAGAAAGGCTGGAATAGGGCAGGATATACTCTCCCAACTCATGAAGTGTTCAAAGCATATATGCGACAAATAAGAACATATTTGGGAGAGGATTGGACGCCGTTGAGAATCGCAAAAGATGGTTGTGGGCTTCCTACTGTATCCAATACAGTAGCAGAACTCGCGCAAATATATGCTGGTCTTGTTCGTGACAAAGATGATGATTGGATTTGGGAATCGATGATTAGAAATCCAGACCTCGTCGGCGGGTTTAATCGACTCGACTCAACCGTTTTGAAAGCCGGAGAAGGTAAAGTAATCGCCAAGGAAGGAGCGGATGGTCTACTCGGTTTAGCGATTGAACACCCTGATTATCCCAAAGGNCTAGGAATCGTTGTAAAAATTGCTCATGGTTGGAATTCACAAGCCACTTGGTATATTGCAAGAGCAGTTCTTGGAGTATTGGGGATAAAATTACGAAATCCATATCCATTACACCGTCAAAAAGCCTTCATCGTTCCAGGAATTGTTCCTGAAAAGTATCTAGAAAAACTTCAGAGTATCGATACATGGGATGAATGGGATCCAGATACAGACCGTTGGTCATTTGATATCGAGGCTTGAAAATGGATGAAATCAAGAATTTCATCGATGGAGAATTCCTATTATCGACTAGTGGTCAATATATTGATGACATAAACCCAGCAACCGGGGAATTAATCGGGAAGATAACAAATTCTAATGCCCAAGATGTTCAAAATGCTGTAGATGCAGCCAGTAGTGCTTTACAATCATGGAGTTCTTTGACAATTNNAGAAAGGATTACTTGGCTTGACAAAATTGCTGATGCATTAGAATCGAAAAAAGAATTAATTGCTCAAACAGAAAGTAGAGATACAGGAAAACCTATCTCTTTGGCAAGAAGAGTTGATGCAAATCGTTCAATCACTAACTTTCGTTTCTTTGCCGAATTTACAGCAAAGCAAAANGATATGCAATTCGANATGGATGATGCAATAAATTATGTCCATAGAAAGCCAGTTGGGATAGTNGGTCTTATCACNCCATGGAACTTGCCATTGTATCTTTTAACTTGGAAAATTGCTCCAGCATTGGTTATGGGTAATACAATAATTGCTAAACCTAGTGAACTTACACCACTAACCGCTAATCTATTTGCTAGCACGCTACAAGAAATCGGATTTCCAAAAGGTGTATTCAATATCGTTCATGGTCTAGGCCCTAATGCTGGCCAACCTATTCTGGAACATCCTAAAATCAAGGCTATATCATTTACTGGTGGAACTCAAACTGGGCGAATAGTAGCAANAACNGCTGCACCATTATTCAAGAAATTATCACTCGAGTTAGGTGGTAAAAATGCAACTATTATTCTTGATGATGCTGACTTANATGCTGCAGCCAAAGGGGCTGCAAAGGCTGGTTTTACTAATTCAGGACAGGTTTGNTTGTGNGGTTCTAGAATTTTAGTAGACGCCTCTGTAGCAACTGAGTTTACTGAATTATTACTCAATGAAGTTCGTGCAATGAAGCAGGGCGACCCTCAAAATGAAGATACTGAAATCGGTTCGGTTATTTCNATACAGCACCTCGAGAAAGTNGAATCATATGTTGAACTAGCAAAACAAGAAGGTGGCACTATTCTTACTGGTGGAAAAAGGCCTTCNCTCTCTAGCAGTAATAATTCGAATGGTGCTTTCCTTGAGCCTACNGTAATAGGTGGCCTAGATATCAATTCAAGAACTGCAACCGAGGAAATTTTTGGNCCGGTTGTGACATTACATACATTTGAAAACCAAGNCCAAGCCATAGAAATGGCAAATTCAACNGAATACGGATTGGCCGGNTCTGTATGGACTAGAAATCTAGAACGTGGACGAGAATTTTCTCAACAAATAGAAACTGGAATAATGTGGGTTAACACTTGGCTACATAGGGATTTGAGAACTCCATTTGGTGGAGTGAAAAATTCAGGAGTTGGTAGAGAAGGTGGTCAGTGGTCNCTTTCATTCTTTTCCGAAATGACCAACATNTGTGTAAAACAAGATTGAACACAACTTGAAAAGCATTACAGATAATCAGTAAACATGTCGGCCGGTGNAACCCTACCNCTTTTCGTATTACCTATGGTTCTTTTACCAGGTGAAATACAACAATTACGTATTTTTGAACCAAGATATCGACAAATGTTAGATGACTGTCTGCTGGATGGAAAGTCATTTGGTTTGGTATGTGATGATAATGAGGAGACTTTCAATGGCTGGAATGGTCCTAAATCATTTGGATGTGAGGCTGAAATAATTCACCATGAAACTATGGGCAGTAATCATTTTGTAGAAATCATTGGAACTAGAAAATTCAAGATCAAAGAAGTCATAGAACCTGCCTTGCCTCCATTTTCAGACCAAAGTATGGAAGAACTAATGCCCGAAGTTGGAATTTACCCAGACTTAGACACNATTTTAGAGAAAATTCCTGAAGATAAGGAATACCACAAATTATACCTCGCTGCTGATGTTGATTTCATCGAAGAAGAAAATGAAATATCTGAAGTGCAATTAGAAGAGTTAACTTCTGCACTAAAATCGGTAATCAAAAGTATTGGAAATAACATCAATGTTGACCAAGAAATACTCGATGAATGGGTCGATAGTCGAATTGANATGATAATCAAAAAAGATGAGGATACTCTGTATTCTATCGCGGCCATGACAATAAGTGGCTTAGAGCAAAAGTACGAGATTCTTAGTAAATCTGATAGCGATGAAATNTATGATGAAATCATGACTAATCTAACCAAAATCGTATGATTAATCGATTTCGACTGTCCGAGGGTTTCAAATCACTTCGCTATGTGGACGTTCTATGTCCGTTCATGGCAAAGCAAGGAAGGTAACCACCCACACTTTGCAAGAAATGAAGAGAGCGGGTGAAAAAATCACTATGCTAACCGCATATGACTTTTCATTGGCTAAGTTGGTCGACAATGCTGGNGTCGATGTAATTTTGGTTGGAGACTCAGCATCCAATGTAATGGCAGGTCAAGTCACTACAGTTCCAATGACTCTTGACCANATGATTTATCACGCTCAATGTGTAAAAAGAGCAGTTGACCGTGCATTGATTGTTGTCGATATGCCATTTGGAACTTACCAAGGTAACTCGGCAATAGCCCTTGAATCTGCGATTAGAATTATGAAAGAAGCGGAAGGGCATGCTGTCAAGTTAGAGGGTGGAGCNGAAATTGTTGAATCAATTCAAAGAATTCTTACTGCTGGAATCCCTGTAATGGGCCACTTAGGACTTACTCCTCAATCAATTTACAAGTTNGGAACATATAGTGTCAGAGCAAAAGAGGATGATGAGGCAGAGAAATTAATCCAAGATGCAAAAATTCTCGAAGAAGCAGGTTGTTTCGGTATCGTCCTAGAGAAAATACCTAGAGACCTGGCAAAAAGAGTTAGTGAATCTGTCAATATCCCGACTATTGGAATTGGTGCTGGTCCTGATTGTGATGGACAGGTCTTAGTACTCCATGACCTACTTGGAATAACNATGGATTTCTCTCCAAGGTTCCTAAGAAGATATCTTAACCTAGCCGATGACATTCACGGTGCAATCACAAATTATTGTGATGATGTTCGNTCAGGTGAATTCCCAAGCGAAGATGAAAGTTATACCTCATAGATATTGGAAGAAAGCTAGCATTGCCCCTGCAAANCCGCCAATATTAAGGCCAAACAAGTGCCAAACTCCATATCTAAATGGTGGCAAATCATATTGNCCCCAAGAAGTACTTATCCAAACCCAAATCAAAAGAGGTAAGTAAACTCCACAAAATAGCGCACCCCATCCTGAAAACCAAATCATAATGAAGAATAGTCCNGGGACTAATAATCCAAGAGAATATTCCCACCATCGGGACTTTTCATTNCCAACAAGAACAAAATACAGTATTGGTGAAAGTAGAATTGAACCAATTATTACNGCTTGAGGCGGAGAAGGCCAAGAATAGTTTGGAGTAAGGAATATTTCTGCAAGAATACCTATGGTCACTCCAATTAATGCTGGACCAATAATATGTTTCATTCCTGTTTCCAAATCGATAATTGAGGGCTTTGGCTGAGGATTGTCTACAGGTATTGAAAGTGATTTCTCATCCATCTATTTCCCCTCCATAGTATATGCAATATGCGGACATGTTTGAGGCTTCGGGCTCAACATTAAGCCGATTAGGATATATCCCGACACTCAGTGCCTTGTCACATGACGAGAGGTGAAATCGTTGCCGGTTGTCTAGCCCCGCACCCTCCGCATCTAGTTTATGCAGAAAACCCACCTCAAAATGAACCTACTGCTGAAGGTGGATGGGAGCAACTCAGATGGGGTTATGAAAGACTTAGAGAGTCATTATCAGATATCGATTATGATGTTATTGTGGTACTATCGCCACATTGGCAAACTTATGTAGGGACACATTTCCTCGGCCTACCTCATTTCAAAAATCTTTCAGTAGACCCGGTTTTTCCAAACTTATTCCGATATAATTATGACTTAAATATCGATGTTGAGTTATCAAAACAGATTTGTGACAAGGCAGAAAAAGCAGGATTAACTGTGAAGATGATGAATAATCCGGACTTTAGGATCGATTATGGGACAATTACTACAGGTCATATGTTCAACCCAGAGTGGGATAAACCAATGGTTGTGATTTCTAGTAATCGTTCTAGTGATTATTATTCGGTTGATGTCATGCAGGAGATGATGATGGAATTAGGAAAAGCCACTCGAGAAGCGATTCTTGACAGTGGTAAGAAAGCGGTTGTACTTGCGAGTAACTCTCTTTCCCATCGACATTTTACTACAGAATCTGAAGTTCCTGAAGANATGAGTAAAGAGCATATAACCAGTCATGCAATGCATCTTTGGGATATGCGNATTATAGAATACATGCGCACTGGTCAAAGTCAAAGAATAATTGATGAAATGCCAGAATTTACTGAACAGGCTATCGCTGAAAGCGATGGTGGTGGATTTTCGTGGCTTTTATCGACACTTGATATTCCAACTTATCCTGCTATTCTACATGGCTATGGTACAATTATTGGAACTGGGAACGCTATAGTTGAATGGCCCGTCTACAAATATAAGGAGGGAGAAAATTGAGTTCTGGTGAATTGATTGATTCCTTTGTAGTACCTGTACATCCACATACAGTTCTTGCTCCTGAGAAAAATGAAGGATGGGGTAAACTAAGAGAAGCATATGATTTAGCTGCCAAACGTATTGAAGAAAGTGGAGCAGATTTGCTGATTATTTACTCGACTACTTGGCCAAGTATCATCGGTCATCAAATTCAGGCAGACCCTAATCCTGAATGGGTCATGGTNGACCATGATTTCCATGACCTTGGCTCTATTAATTATTCATTCAATATCGATGCTGATTTTGCTCATGCTTGGAATGATGCGAACAAACAAAGGGGATTGCAGAGCCGTACTGTTGCATACAAAGGNTTCCCGATCGATGTTGGTTCTGTTGTTGCTTTAACATTATTAAATCCAGAAAACAAAATTCCTGCAGTGATTGTTTCTTCTAACGTTTATTCCAATCGAAGTGAAACCACCGTTCTTGCTAAAGCGTGTCTAGATGTCATAAAAAGTACCGGCAGAAAGGCTGTTGCTGTCACTGCAATGTCTCTATCTAATCGAATGTTCACCGAAAACATCGACCCTAAAGATGACAAAATCCATTCTCTAAAAGATGACGAATGGAATCGTAAAATACTCGAATTCCTAAGTGAAGGGAGATTAGAAGATGTCAGCCAATTATCTAGGACGATACATCGGCAAATTAGGGTTCAAAAAGTAGTCACATTCAAGCCGATGTGGTGGCTTTCTGCCATGAATGATAATCGTAATAATTTAACTGGTGAAGTACTTGCATACGAGGCTTTGCATGGGGCAGGAGGAGCAGTTGTACACCTCAATCCAACACCTTCAGGCGTTGGCGATAAAGAATATGATGAAGATGATGTAGAAGTTTTCNCTGGCGAGAGAGGCGTTCTTGATACAAATATCGAATCAGACGAACTCAATGGCCAAAATGAATCTATNAAGAGTGGAAATCAAGGCCCAGAACTTTGGGATCCAACCGAAGCGGAAGGTTCTGTTAACACCGATGCTGCTCCAAAGCCAGTAGGTGCTTATCCNCATGCGAGGAAAGTTGGAGATTTGATCTATCTATCAGGAGTCGGACCTAGGCAGCCTGGAACCAATGCGATACCAGGAGGGCCAATTCATGATTCAAATGGAACTCCTCTCGAATATGATATCAAGGCACAGACTCAGGCCGTAATCGACAATATCACCAGAATTTTGGAGGAGGCAGGCTCATCAATCGATAATGTTTTAGACGTCACATCATTTCTAATCGACATGGACAGAGACTTCGCGGGATATAACGAAGTATGGGCAGAAACACTTGGCAAAGTTGGACCTACAAGAACCACTTTAGCAATTCGAGCATTACCAACACCTATTGCTGTAGAAATGAAAGTTATTGCAAAGGCATAATCATCTTTATTGGAGGCTTATAAATGGTTAAAAAATCAGTTGAAAAGATTTTGAAAGGTGTAGTCACAGGAGATCTTGATTCTGTAAAAGAAGAGATAAAAGTCACATTAAAGCGTACTATTGGCCTAATGGGAGTAGTTGTTATTTCTCTATCTGCGATGTTGCCAGGTATTTTTGTCACACCAACTTTTGCTGCCGAAATTATGGGAGCGGGAATTTGGCTCGCATTCTTATTAGCAGCGTCTGTAGTTCTTCCAGGTGCTTTATCTAAATCAGAATTATCTTCTGCTATGCCTTCTAGTGGAGGTTCTTATGTATTTTTAGAACGGACATATGGCCCTCTGGTTGGAACTATTAGTGGTCTTGGTTTATGGGCGTCTTTCCTACTGAAATCTGCATTTGCCCTGATTGGTTTTTCAGCGTACTTCGTCGCAGTAACCACATTTTTTGATTTCGAAATTAGTATGTATACACTTTCATTAAGCGCTTTAGTTCTAATTACTATTATCAATATACTAGGTGTTTCTAAGATTAAAGCGATTCAAACACCTATTGTTATCGCTACTGTGGGTTTACTACTAGTCATTTGTATAGCCTCACTATTCTCTGAAAACTTCGACCCAAGTGTTCCTTTTAATGATGCATTTAATACAGACATTTGGACATTAGCTGAGACCTCAGCATTTGTGTTTGTTGCTTATGCAGGAGTAACTAAAGTAGCGGCAATCGGTGGCGAAGTAAAGAATCCTGAACGAAATTTACCTGCTGGAATTATGCTATCATTATTGATTGCAACTGTACTTTATTCTGCGATTGCTTTCCTCATGATGGCATCTATTCCGGGAGAATGGTGGATTGTTGATGGTAAAGTTGTAGAAGACCCNATTTATGTATTTGCTAAGTCTGTAGTCAATACTGAATTTGGAGTATTTGCTGCAATACTATCGGTCTTGACTATGATTTCAATGGCGCTTGCTGGAATCATGGCATCCTCAAGATTCCTTTTTGCAATGGCTAGAGATAACCTTCTACCTCAACCATTAGAGAATGTTAATTCTAAATTTGAGACGCCTCATATTCCAATTTTAATAACTGGGGTAGCAATGGGTCTAGCAATCGTTTTTGTCGATCTAAAAGATGTGGTCAAACTGGCATCTGGATTTAAGATTATGATTTTTATTATGATTAATTCCTGTGTAATTGTTCTTAGACAAACAAGTGAAAAGCATGATTGGGANCCAGCATATCGTAGTCCATTCTATCCATACATACAACTTTGGGGAATTATCGCTGGAGTGATACTGATAATTTTAATGGGTACTAAGGCATATATTGGTGGAAGTGTTGCTATTATTGTTGGTCTAGTCACTTATTATTTGTATGGACGTAAACACTACATGCATTCATCTAATAATACTCCAATTAAAACTTTTAGAGAACAATTCCAAAATCCTTCAATCGTAGAGCATAATAGAAGGCTAGCAGCATTCCATGCCGCTGACTTTGGTGGAAAAAACCATCTTAATGTTAATGAATTTCAAAATGCATTGAAATCTTTAGGATTTAAATTCACTTCAGATGAATCTAGATCTATTTTCCATAAAGGAGATTCAAATGAAGATGGAGTCATTGATATTGATGAGTTTATCGATGCTTTTGAAGGGTTAGAAGAAGAGTGATTTATCTTCTTCATAATCTAATTATGATTATTCTACTCTTGTCCATGAGCCATCGGCACCAACATTCCAATATTGGACTTCTTCACTGACATCGACATACCAACCACTCGAACCTTGTTCTGTTCCTGGAGCGGCTTGCATTACACCAAGTTTTGAGGCTTCTGCAGCTAATTGTTTCTTTTGAGCATCTGAAAGATTAAACTTAGAACTATCTTCTTGAATTGAATTATTCGAATCCTCTATCACTTCATCCTCGTCATAATCATCTTCGTCATCATCGTAATCATCATCATCGTAATCATCATCATCGTAATAATCACTTTCAAACTCATCTTCAATCCAATCTTCATCATCGATACTCTTTGCCCTTCGAACCAAGACAATCAGTGTGATTAGAACCAAACCTAGGAGGAATCCAGCGAGAGTCATTGCAGTATTTGTCGAGCCAACAGCACCACCGAATANAACTGATTCAACATCAAAGAAATATTGAGTAATCAAACCATTCCATGTGATTGTACATGAACGATCTAGACCAGATTTACTTATTTCAATTTCCCAAGTATCTCCAGTAATAAATTCTGTAGACCCTGATGTGCAACTTATGGTGGTGTTTTCTGGCTCAACCTTAACCGTATTACCTTCACCATCAACTCCGTATATTCGAAGAAGAGCATAATCTCCTTGCTGGAAATCAGTACCATCGATCATACCGAATAATTGTACTGCCTCTCCTGGTTCNATTGTTAGAGATAGAGTCTTTTCGGCTTCATCTTGTACCAAAGTTAATTCATATTGTCCAGCAATTTTACCAGTGAATGTCCAATACCCTCTTCCCGAAGTTGAAGGTTCAAAGATTCCTGTTTCATTAGATATGGTTGTTGAGACCTCTTCTGCTGGTGCTAGGTTTTGGCGCGTATCAGCAATCTGAATGAAAATTTCAGCAGGCACTCCAGCCTCAACAATAAATCCCTCATCATATTCAGTGATTAGAGTTCTAGCATTTCCTGCAGATACACTCAGAGTGACTATAGAGAAAATACCAGCAGCATTTGCTTGGATTTCATGACTACCTACAGTGGTAGGAATCCACTGGTTTTGAGATAGAATCATCTCGAGTGTTGAATCTTCACCATCTATAGTCCAATTAAGACCAATATCATACAATTGATTACCATAAGCATCATAGAAATGTGGATTTAAGTCAAAGGCTANATCTGCTGCAATCTTAGAACCTTGACCATCTAGCGTAATGAGNGCTAGTTCACCGTACCCTACTTCAAATTGAAGCGTACCATCAAAGCGAANATCCGTTGTTGTATCAAACCAAGATGTTTCAAATCTCCAAAAGCCAGTTGAATCTGGGACAAAAGATGCCCATGTGGAGTACTGAGTTAATGCAGACTCATTGCCAACTGCAGTNGTAATCGAAGCATTGACTGGCCATTCATTTCCGGCCAAGTCAAAAGCGTAGACTGAAAGTGTGGATTGTTGTCCTGCTGAAACTACAGAAGGTGATAATTTTACTTTTGTATCGATTGCTGTTCCATGAGTGACAACTACAGAGGTTGTCGAAGATATATCAAAATCAACTACTGAAATATACTGAAGTCCTTCAGTCATTGGAGTCCAAAATACTCGTCCATCTTCTTGACTAAGAGAACCCGATGTAACTGAAAAATCAGATATAGGAGGAGTTATTGTTCCGGAGTAACCTAAATTATCTGTTCTAAAAGAGGTCAACTCATATTTTTCCCCAGCAATGAAAAAATTAGGAGANGGAATTATTTGAAGTTCTGAAGTTGTAGCATCTGAGGGAACTACCCTAATCACCCCAGTCCCTGAAATCCCACCAGAAGTAACTGTTATGTTCCAATATCCNGGNTGAGTGGCAAAGAACCAACCTGTNCTGTTNACNGTNCCGTTCTCTNCATTCCACAATTTTGCACCTGCTGCTGTGTTAGCCATTTCAAAGCCATTGATATCGACCAAGGATGGTTCTAATTTTACAATACCACCACTCTGGATTTGCATATTTGAAGGGAATAAAAATTCATGTGGACTACCCGAAATAACATTGATTTGTTTGGAGGTTTCCATTTGGTAAAGTCTTGCACCCAACTCAAACTCACCAGTATCTTGAGGAATCCAAGTAGGAGTTCCTTGTCCTAAAAATTCACCATCTACGGTCCAAATTGCATCTAGAGTAGGTTTTGTATTTCCTCTAGCATCGACGAGATTAGCTGTTAGTATATTTGCCTCAAGAACACTGGCTGAATTTATTGAAATTTCTAGTGATTGACCAATACCTGCTTCAACAGTCATGTTGTAAATGGTGGTCAAGGTACCTGAATTAGCTTGAATAGAAATTACTCCAGCATTCCATGGATAAAAAGTACCGTCATCTGTGATAGTACCATTTGTAGAAGACCAGGTCACTTCACCAGCAACTATGCTATTTACAGAGTCGTATAGAGTGGCTGAAAAAGTGATCACTTCATCCGCAGTCATCACATATGCAGGAGAAGTAATATCTATTCTTACTGCCGCCGAGCCTTGGAAAGAAACAATATCTTTCTCCTCTAATTCTACAAATTCTTCGCCAAGAGGATTGACCAAACTAACCAGTAGGAGAATTAGAATTGATAAGGCAGTTAATCGCTTCATATACTCCCCTCGAACTTTGCTCATCTATCAAAGGTTATCAATAAATCTCTTAATCAGACCATTCAACCCACTCGGATTGTCCTGATTCTCGATAATACCAAACTTCGTCATCTGCTTGACCCCATTCGGTTCCATCATCTTCGATTCTGTAATCTATCATCCAATCTTCAGAGTCACCAGAATCTCGTTCAACCTCTGGTTCAGGTTCTGAAATTGGTTCAGGTTTAGTAGGCGGTGAAGAAGATGGTCTAGCAACGGGCTGTGTACTTGTAGCCGCTGCAGTTCCAACTACTGAATCAACATCATAACCAAAGTCATAGTCATCATCATCTTCATCATCATAATAATCATCATTACCACGTAAGAATCTAAATCCAACAGCAACTACTGCCAAAGCGATTAGGATTACAAGGCCCGCTCCAACATAGTATAGAGAGCCACCTGCTGCAAAGAATCCAGCAATATTTCCTTCAACTGTATAGTTAACTTCATCAGAGACTTGGCCAACACTAATTGTTGCGGTTTGCTTTCCTTCATCTAAGGTTTCAATCTTCCAGTTTCCTTGGCCATTATTGATTACATCTCCTCTTCCAGTTGCTTCGATATAAGAGCTGGATGGTACATCGATAATATTCCAATACTCATCAAATGCGACTACTGATATCGAAAGACTATCTAACTGTTCCAGAGTCGTCTTTGAAGCGTTAACTGTAATGTATTTAGGAACTGATAGTGAATAAACGGTGACATCTACAACATCAGTACTTGCTGCATGTGTTGCAGATAAGGAATAGTTTCCACTAATCCTTCCATTGAATGAATATTCAGCCTCATTTTCTGTTGAGTTTATGTTGTGAGGTAATCCATCATTCTCCTTCCAAGAAACCGTCTGAGGGAATTTATTTCCATCGGAGTCATAGCCAAATACTGTAAGAATAATCTCTCCTCCAGCATCTTGGCTTGTTGCTGAAGCAACCACTTCGACATATAATGCCACGCCGTGCCCAACTATAATGTCAAAACTTGAAGTCAGATTTTGTCCACGATTATTTATCGAGTAAGCATAAATTTGCCAATCTCCCGAAGTGCTTGCCTCCCAAATCATTCCATTTTGTACCAATGATGCACTGATATCGCTCTCTTCACCATTTGATTGGTTAACTAGTACCCAAGAAAGAATACTTGGGTCAAAGGTATTGCCATCAAAGTCACTTAATTCTGATGAGAAAGATATTGATTCATCAGCAGTAATATTAAATCCATCTTGTTGTGATGGAGCATCTCCATTTTCATCTTCAGCTGTGATGATGAAATTATCTAAATCACCTTTCGAAACAAGAACATATATTTGAGTTTCATGTATTGTACCTTCCTCTAAGTATGATGCTGTAAGTACATATGATTCCATAGATTCATGAACTGGAGAAAACAAAGTATCTGTGCTGTTAGAAGTTTTTGTCAATTCGCTTTGATTTGCCCACATAGAGTGAGTGATGGACCAATCAACGAGAGGATACCAAATATTTCCTTTGGAATCGAATGCCTTGATGCTAGCATCTATTGATTGATCTGCAGTAATATTAAACAAGAAGTCATTTGAAACTTGGTCATTAACATTCAATTCTAGTGTATCTAATAATCCTCTGGAAACAAACACAGAAATATTTTCAGTAAATGATTCATATGTTACAGTCAAAGTTTTGGTTCCTTGGAATGTTGGAATCCAGATATGTGGTATACCCTCAGTCAATGTACCATCTGCTAATTGTGTCCAATTTCCAATTGGTATAGAGACTGGTAAGCGATTACCGTTAATATCGACTCTTGTAGCATTTATTTCAAGAGACTCATCTGCTGTAATAGTTCCTGAAGAAGTAATAATTTCTAAAGAAGCCATTTCTCCATGAGTCACTTCTACATCTATACTGTAACTTAGTCCAGTAGATGTTGATATCGAAACTGTCGATGTACCAATAAGTATACCTGTAAATTCCCCTACAAGAATATCGGCAGATGGTGGTTGACTATGAGGAGTCGGCGTCTGTATTTTTACAACATTTCCATTTGTCATAGAAAAAGAGTAACTGCCAACATCATCAAACCAAACTAAATTTCCAAATTGGTCAAAAGTAGTCGCGTAAACCGAACATGAGGTACCTGATGCTATAATTGATTCACAACCTGATAGTTCAATCGCATCTGGTGCACCTGGTGTTACCGTTACTGCTAAATCTACGGTTAAGCTATTAGAAACACCGCTCCATTCAGCCCTAAGGTTGTGGGTTCCAACGCTGTAAGGATAGAATACTGTTCCAACCATACTACCATTTGTTGAATAATAGTTAATCGTCTGACTGGTGACTATGTTTCCAAATTGGTCTAATACATATGAGAATATTTCTGCCGTCTCATCTGCTGTAATAGTTTGAGAAGAAAGAGGTGCTGCACTGTCCAAAGATGCTATCAGTTGGACAGGAATACCAGGATTGATAATTAAATCAAAACTCGAGCATATGACTCCATAACATGCCGTAACAGTTTGTAAACCACTAGTCGATGGCGCCATAGTTGCCATTGTTGAATTGATAGTGGAAATCGAACCAGATGTTGTAATCCATTCTACTGAGCCGCCAACAGGGATGTTAGGGTTGTTTACGGCACCAAATTGGTCAAATGATACCACTTCAAACAGAATTGGAGTATCTGCATCAAATGATGTTGAAGAAGTAGTTACATTCAGATATGAAACATTAGTAGTATGGAATTCTAGTAAGGGTTTCTTATCTTGTTCGGTTGATTCATCACTTGAATAAACAGAAACAATTCCATCGAGAACTGCGCCTGTACTTATCGGATTTGCAATAATTATCCAATGTCTTTCATCATCGACAAGCATACCAGGGATTGCGATTTCGAATGTTAATTCAAAGTCTGTACTGGTAAATGTTTGAACATCGAGTGGTGTTGCATTATAATCGATTCCGGCAGTCAAACCAGGATTAACACCTGTAGTATTCCATGTCAGAGAATATTCATTCCATGATGAATCTAAAAATTCGTGTACAGAGAATTCTATCTCATAAGCACCTCCAGATAAGTCCCATGATTCAACAAATAATGTCAAGTCGATAGAATGTACAGATTGAGATGCATTGAGAGGAACTTGACTTGCATCAAGAGAGAACACTCCATAACAGAGTGAACCTGCAACATCCTCACAACCAGTTCCAAGTTCCATTGTATCCATTGAACCATAATTGGAATCTGCAAAGGCATCATTTATCCCTGCATCTCTAATTTCGACATGACCAAATTCATCAACTTCAGAAGAATCTTGGAATTCATAGACATATGTACCGTCATTGTTGAAGTAGTGTACAGGATCTCCTATTGCAAAATTCCATCTGGAAGATGAAGGGCCCGGAATTGTTTGGTTAATTCCTTGTACCCACCATGTGTATACTTCGCCTACATTCAGAGATGTCGAGGAAGTGAAGGTATTACCATTTATTTCTGAATCAAATCTAGAGTCGAAGGTAGTAATACCATCTGAATCACTCAAGAATAAGATGTATGATGAAGCACCTGAAGAAGGGGACCAAGACAAAGTAACAGAATCTTGACTTGCGATTATATCATTTGAAGAATCGTATAGAACACTACCATCGAGAGGAGTTGTCAATGCTGGTTGTGAAGGTGGTAAAATACCGCCAACATTGTCCACGTATTCTAAAACAAGTTTCGGTTGTAAAGTCGCTGTACCTTCTGATGTCACGAAATCATAACTTGATGATACATTTTCTGCATCGAGAATTATGGTAAATGATAGGTTTCCACTAGCAAAGTTTGTTTGACCAAGTGCGGTTAAATCCCATTCAACCACACCACTGCTGCTCGAAGTAAGAGTTGTTCTAGTAATCTCAGTTGTCGAGCATAAAGGTGCATTTGCTGATGTAACTAGCATCTCTGAGAAGGAAGAACATGCATATGCAGACACTGTGAGAGGAGATGATGATTGACTCGTAGATTGTAAATTCATTTCAAGAATCATAGATGTTGGAGTAATAGCACTTGGCCATGGTATTTGAGATAAATCAAAGTCCAAAAGAATGTCACTATTTCCTCCAGTACTAGCATCATATCCTAAAGTCAAAGTATTACTCGCACCGGTATTGGTCAAACTATTTGTGTCAATACTAGCATCCAAAACCTGAGGTAGAACACCTGTTGATTCAAAAATAGAAGCTCTAGAAAGTTCATATGAATAATTTCCATTTCCATCATCTGTTCCTAAATCTGAAGGAATCCTGTATTCGCTAGTAGAGGAATAATCGCCAATTCTGTGGTCTTGAATGGCTAACATTTTCCAATACACCCACTCATCTGAAGCAGATTGGTCTACGATTGTAGCATTATTCATCGAGAGGGTATTTGTTGCTAAGTCCCATTGCCAATCAGGATATTCTTGCAAATCACTGACACTATCGATACATTCGTAGATTCTTTGGTCATAACTTGTACAGAATTCCCAATCTGTGGCATTTGTATTTCCTTGAATAAAACTGTACAAAACCGAATCAGCATTTTGTGGGATCGGTGATGAATTATTCCAGAGTGTGTCACCCATTCCAGGAGTTGTTAGTTGTGGAGGTTGCGGGAGCCATGGATTTGTGGTTCTATATTCTAGAACTAATTTAGGCCTAGAGTCAATGTTTGGATTCTCACTATCTGCAAATAGGAACTGGCCTTGAATTGCTCCGTTGACATCGTATTCTGGTTGAATTATTATCGACATATTTTCATCACCGTTAACAATTGCCTTTTGCATAATTGCGGTAATATCACAAAACTTCTCTTCGAGTGAAACATCAAAGTGAGACTTTTGAGAAGGTAAGTCGCTATCAGTACTATGGAAAGCACCTGGTGCTATCCATGCATTGTTAACTCCTGGAGAATTCCAAGTTGATGATTCATCCCAATCTGTAAACATAGCAGAACAATAAAAAGTCGATAAACCACTAGAGTTGCTTAGTTCGGTTAATTGTAAACTCGCATGCAAAATCTCGTAGGTATTTGGCATAGGAAGTGGTGAGAAATCAAATGATATCAAGGAACTACTCAGCAAATTTGAGTTTGAGGGGCTTACGCCAACATAGAGACCTTGCCCGTTTTTAATTCCAGTGGGGTCNTCTTCGTCCAGATAAGTATCTGAAGTTATTACAGGGAAACTCAATTCTTCAACAATTGCGCCTTCTTGGAATTCCACCCATGCATCAGTGGTTGAAATCTCATCACTGATATTATTTGGAAGCCAGTAACTCGTCTTATTACTGCTAAATCCAATCATTCCATTTTCAATTCCTTGTACAGACCATTGTATGTGGTTCGAGAAATCCAAGTCATAAGGAGCATAGAATTCCATATTTACGATATCAAAATATGATGGATTTAATCTTGAATCGAATACTATCTGACCTTCCATTTCATCTGAAATATCATTATCGACAAATAATTTCCAAGCATCTGGCGTGAAGTTACTTGTCGAAGGTAGACTCCACTGGAAAGTTGGAGTCTTGTCTGCAACAAGACTATGAGAGGATGAATCCCATACTATTTGGCCATCTGTAGGATAATCATTATCTGGATAGTCAAGTGGAGAAGTAGATGAACCATTAGCCCATACNAATTCCAAATATGGTTGGTTGNTAAATGAATCCACTGAACTNAANGANACNACTTGGTNTGGTNNNGGATTNGTNTTGTATAGCATCAAAGAAAGAAGATTGTTACCTGAGGATACTGCGCGTTGGGCTGCATGGGTGACATTCCAAGTCATCCATCCAGCAGTAGACATCTGTATGTCCTCTATTTGGCCTATGTCTGCACCGATATCTCTGCCACCATAACCTGACCACAAAGAAGAGTTATTACCAATCGGAGATAAAGAATTTGCTCCATCCGTCCATGGAATTAGAACNGGTCTAACNGCAACAGGAAGATTTGATGTAGAAAGAATAGGACTACTGTACATTTTCAGATTTGCTGATACAATTCTCCCATTAGTTGGTTGAAGTTGGGAATTTATATCTATCTTAATTAGTCCTGAAAAATTATCGCCTATNTTGGAAGTTCCTACCTTTATGTCTAAGTCTGAACCATGAGGGAAAGAAATCGGACTACCATCATCTGAAACATAGGTATCTTCAAACTGAGGTAAGGAAATATGAGGCATTGCTTCTTCATGTCTCAAATTCATAGTNAAATGGTCAGCATCGATTGATGNAGTATCTNAATCAGCCANGTAGAAGTGNGATGCTGGTGACCAATCNCCTAACTGATANGTCGATGAAAGAGCCCTAACTCTCCAGAACCATTGCTGACCTTCGCCAAGGTCATTTTGGACTTCAAAGTTAGTGTTGGATAAATCAAAGCCTGCATCATTCCATGATGTTAAAGTCTGTAACTGATTTGTTGAAAAACTCGAAGATGAATCTATCTCAAGTGCCCAGCCAATTACATTGTTTGTTCCGGCGTTATCTGTCCAATCAAGTGTTGGCTTAGTGACTGTATTTAGCATGAAAGTTGAATCATAAAGCCAGTCGCCATTCAATGGCAAATCTAGAGTTGGAATATCTGGAAGTTGATTGGACCCTGGGATATAAACAAACTTTAGCGATGGATGCTTACTTTGGTCAGCCTCAAAACTAGAATAAAATGAAGTGGAAGAAGTGGAGGAAGAACTAATCGTGTTAAATATCAAGTCTAACGGAGTTCCGCTTCTCATTGATTTTTGTGTAGCTGAAGTTACATTCCAAACGACTAAATCTCCTTGAGATGCTGAATTAGTTATCATTATCGAATCTAGAAGTTGTCCTTGATCGAGGTTACCTGAGGCACCTGGAGAGTCCCAAGAATTTACACCATCATATGTACTCCATGTCACACCTGTGTCTGTCCAGTTATGTTCAAATCCTTCCCAAACTCCGATTTCCACAGGATTAGTATAACTGTCTAGTTGAAGTTCAATTTGAGATGATTCAACAGCATAACCATTGGGCAGTAAATAATTCGAAACATCACACTGCAATAATGATGTCCCTGTGCCTTGAATTGTATCACTGATAACCCTCATTCTAGGTGAACCATAATCATTGAAATTTGTAAACGCACTACTAATAGTTGATTCCTGACAATTTGGATATGAATCTTCGAGTAGTTCCGTACCCAGTTCTAATGTCATTTCGTACCTATCGCCACCCAACCATGTGGAACTTAGGGAACTTACAAGGAAAGAAGAATATTCCCATTCACTCAACCTATTATTATTGTCGAAGTTGGCCATTCTCCAGAAATACATTTTTCCTTTATCCAAAGCCATATCATGAGGAATTGCGAAAAGTCCTGCGGATGATTGGACAGGGTTGGAAAACCTCGAGTCATTATTGAAAATTAAATTTCTAAAGTATTCATCTTCTGAAAGTTGGAATAACATTCCATATGGAGTTGATTGAGAACTGTTCCATGTCATTGTCGGAATAGTATTAGCCGAAATATTATCGCCGGTAAGGTTCCAAACAGGTCCACCCTTAACAGGAGTCAGTAATTCAGGTGCTGGGACAGGATTACTTTGACCAAGCATATATGTAACATATAATCGAGGCTGTAGGGCTGAATCCGAATTCTCTGTTGATGCGAAACTAATTCCATTTATTGTTGAGGAAAGTGATTCATCACCAAGCCTGCTTAGCAAAATAAATTCCAAACCTTCATTATTTACATTGTTCAAACTACTTTGAATAACATCTTCAATTGCAAAGGTGAATCTTGATGAGGTTTGCCCACCCATGAGGATAGTATTTGAAGCGACCCCTGCAGCCATTAAACCACCATAATCCCAATTATTATTTGTATCAAAATTATTCCAAGTGGCTTCATTTTCCGACCAACTCAGTTCATTCTGGTGTAGGGATAACATAGTAGTTGATGTAGGATTCATGATTCTGGAATATTCAATATCAGCTGAAATAATCGATAAACTAGAATTCAATCCTAAGTATTGGGAATTGATTCGAGTATGAACTATCGATTCCGAAGTCAAATCAGATTGAACTCTAATTGTATCAGAACCTCCTAATTGATCATTTGGAGTGCTACTATCCACTTCAACATCTTCAATCAATTTGTAATTTGTGAAATCAAAAATACTGTGTGCACCCATATTTATAGTCGCAGTCCCATCATTATTATCGGTTACATCTAGATTCGGTAAAAGGAAATTTCCATTTGACCAATTGCTAATCATTCCCGATGAATCGAGTGACCGAACTCTGTAGTAAACTATACTTCCATTCGAAAAAGAATCACTCGAAGGAATGGTGAAACTACCTGAAGTTGAAGTTGTAGTAAACGGGTCGTTTAAGGTTGAATAAATCCAATCTAAATCGGAAGTATTTCTAAAATCATCACCTAATGAAAGTTGAAATTCAACATGTGAGCCATTTAGGTTATTGTAAGAAAGTGTTGGCTTA
>NHGH02000045.1 GCA_002172355.2 Euryarchaeota archaeon TMED132 | reverse complement strand
GGGGCAGTGAAAACCTTCCCTGCCATACCGGCACCTGATATATCTTACAACATCAATGTAAGAGTTGATAATTTGGGGCAAACCGATGCTAATAACTTGATGTTGAAGTTGTATATGAAAGACGGTGAATGGACTAAAGTTGGAGAAGAGATGATTCTACAAATAGCAGGTTCNCAATCNAGTTCAGGTTATGAAGAAGTAACNTTTGTAATCAATGAATCAAGNTCAATTNTTGGAAGTACTCAATTTANAGCAGAACTANAAGGAGATGGCGTTGAATCTGAGTTTAATCAANACTTCTTTANTGTTGTAGTNGATAATGTAAATATTGGTTCACCAGTCAGNTTAAATTTNATTTCNAATGAAATAATTTTNGATTTTGTTGGCTTAGATGAAGGTGGACTATTATTCACTACTTTGGATGGAGAATTACATGTTAGAACTATCACCGATTCTTTGTCAGTTCCAGGTCAAGTCAAACTAGCAGATTCTTGGGCTGGTGAATTGGCGGTATTGAAGACAGAAAATGGACTTGTACAAGCCGCTTGGACTGAAAATAAATTAAGCCAATCCGGGTATCTATTAACTGATATTTCTATGACTTCCATTACAAGTTCTGGCGAAACAACCTCCATTCAAAGTCACATGACTCCAATCAAACTTTCAGAAGGAAGGTACTGGGGTCTTGCTCTTACTCAAAATGATGAACGAATGGTTCTCGCCGGATACCATCGAGATATTGCTACTGGTGGTTCTTGGCAAGATTCTACCTCGATTTTTGTTATGATTTCCGACACCCCGCAAGTAGAAAGTTCTTGGAGTCTCAGTAATGTTCTATACAATATTGATATCAAACCATCAGAAGGAGATTCTTTAGCAATCTCACTGGGTGATGAGAACTTACATATTCTATATCAGGAAATGCGAGACGATGTTTCAGGAATTGAGAGAGTTGGATTGATGTATGCTCATGGTAAGGAATGGATGTCTTCATGGTCATTCCAGTATTCAGTTGGCGATGATGCTAGCAATGCTCAACTAGAGACCATTCAGGAAAATGACAGAGATATTTTGATTGCTTCTTGGATAGAGGGTAGTGGTTCCTCATCAAAAATAGCATACGTAGTTACAGATAATGCTTGGTCTGTAGACGAGGCATCTTACTTTGATGCACAAGGTGCTAATAATTTACAACTTAATTCAGATGGAGAAACTATTAGAATACTATTTGATGAAATCAATGTTTACGGCCCTATGACGAGATATGGAACGGTAAGCGATACCGGCAATGGTATGGAATTTGCTATGTCTAATATGATTTCTGAAGGATTTATTTTAGGTTATGCGGGATTAGATCAAGATGGAATAATCGTCTTGTCCTCTAGTAGCGGTGTTCTTTCACTACGAAGCGTAGCATCTCTTGAAGCGGAAGAGGTTCCAGATTCTTCAAAGTCTTTCTTAGATTCATTACTTGCACCATTGCCCGGTGATAGACAAACTCAACAAATAATCCTTGGAGTATCAGTATTTGTCATGGTCGTCTTATTGGCTGGATTAGTAGTTTCAGTTCGTTCACTTCGTCGAGAAAAAGAAGAAGAATTAATCATTCAAAGCCAAGTTGATAATGATGGTGTTGAAATCATGGTAGATATTGAAGATGATGATGGCGATTTAGCAATCAATCTAGATTCCGAGGAATTAGTAGTTCAATCATCCATTGAAATAAAACCGGAGAATGAGTTGAAAGAAGACAAAGAGACAACACTTGCTGAAGACCTTGAATCAAAGGTGGAATCCGGTCAAGGAAATAGTCGACTTGATCGTAGAATGAAGCGTAAACAACAAAGAGAGATTGCTGAGATTACTGAAAAGATATTATCCAATCCACCAGGTATTGCGGATTTACCGCCATTAGATGCTACGCTGCCTCCTTTAGATGCTGAACTTTCCTTGCCTCCACTTCCTGCCCTACCTCCAATAGGTGGTGAAGGAGCATTACCTCCACTAGGCAATCTCCCGCCAATTGCTGGAATGCCAACACCTCAGCGTGAAGTTAGTTGTACCGAGTGTTCCGCTAAATTCACTGTCAAAGATATGATGCTAAGAAAAACAAATTGTCCAATTTGTTCATCAGTTGTTAATTTATAGGTGAAATAAATGTGTGGAATATTTGCTTACATGGGTGATAAATTAGCAACACCAATTTTGGTCGAAGGACTTAGACGTCTAGAATATCGAGGTTATGACTCTGCTGGGGTAGCAGTCAAAGATGAATCTTTTTCTGTGTATAAGAAAGTAGGTAAAGTTGCAGAATTACAATCAATTCTTCCTAGTAATGTTCCAGGTAATGTCGGTATTGCCCACACAAGATGGGCAACTCATGGTGTTGTTTCCGATGAAAACGCACATCCACACGCATCAGTATCTGGTGAAGTGATAATAGTTCACAATGGAATTATTGAAAATTCACGTACCCTTAGGACCTTACTCGAAAGGAAAGGAATTTCTCTGAGTAGTGAAACTGATTCTGAAACGATTGCTCATATTCTAGATTATGAATTATCTAGAGATAATAACCCAACAGCTGCTATGCACCGAACAATTTCCAAATTACATGGGACATGGGGGATTTGTGCTATTTTTCTTAATCATGATGTCATGGTGTGNGCAAGAAATGGCTCTCCACTAATTATCGGTAAAGGCGATAATGAGATGTTTATTTCAAGTGACCCACATGCATTGACCACTCACACACAAAGAGTGGTATTTTTGGAAGACGGGGATATTGCAACATTAACTTCAGATTCTATTGTTATGAGTTCTTTGAATGGGCTCAATAAAGAAGCGAGTATCACTGTTCTTGAGGATGAATGGGGAGAGGCCGAGATGGGCGACTTCCCGCATTTCATGTTGAAAGAGATATTTGAGCAACCCGATGCGCTTCGTCATTGTATTAGTGGCAGACTAGACCGCGTTAGAGGCAATGGCCGACTTGGTGGATTGAAATTATCACCTTTGGAATTATCAAAATTACCGCATGTTCGATTACTTGGTTGTGGAACTGCTATGCATGCTGCAGAAATCGGTCAAATNNTGATTGAGTCATTGGCTAGAGTTCCAGCAGTTGCTCATATCTCGAGTGAGTTTAGAACCAATGACCCTGTGATAGACCCACAAGCCCTTCATTTTGCAGTATCTCAATCAGGAGAAACCGCAGATACACTCTCGGNGGTAAAAGAAATACAACTCAAAGGCGGGCAAGTCCACGGAATTGTCAATGTTGTAGGTTCAACAATTGCAAGACAATGTGGACAAGGCGTGTATATACATTCAGGTCCAGAGCAAGCAGTAGCATCTACAAAGGCATTTTCAAACATGGTCGCTGCTTTGACTATGTTTGCAATACAAGTAGGTCGTTCCCGTTCAATAAGTAAGGAAAGAGGCCAGAAATTNATCCAAGGACTTCAACAGATTCCTCATTTGATTGAAGAATACTTGGATAATCAAGGACCGATTATGGAAGCAGTTAATGCGGTAAAGGATGCTAAGAGCGTCTTATTCTTAGGCAGAGGAATCTCAGCACCAGTTGCTAAAGAGGGTGCGTTAAAATTAATGGAAGTCGCTTATATCCCATGTTTGGCTTACCCTGCAGGAGAAATGAAACATGGCCCTATTGCTTTACTTGAAGAGGGTAGTCCGGTTATTTTCATAGCTCCAAATGACCATGTTAAGCAAAAGACAGCCTCAGCAATTCACGAATGTAAGGCACGAGGTGCAAAGATTATTCTTATTCATGAAGAAGGAGATAGTATTAGTGAGGAAGGAGACATCAATATTGCAATTCCAAAGGTACACTCTGACCTTTCGCCAATACTAACAGTAGTCCCTCTTCANTTGATAGCATATCATGCTGCACTNGAACTTGGTTGCGATGTTGATAGACCACGTAATCTAGCAAAATCTGTTACNGTCGAATGATCACAGAGTTGTGAATCTTTGTTCTTCAGGTTTCCATGTGAATGGTTTGTAGCCAAGCATGTGATTTGTATGTCTCATTTTGATAATNCTCATCTTTCTATTGACATCATCCCCGCTTCTCTCCATAACCAAGTGGACAACACCATCTGCAAGATAATCTTCAATCCCATATTCTCCGAATTGCTTGTGGTCTTCACCNGTCATTTCACAGATAAAGAAAGAGGTTAATTCGAGTCTTCTAACAGCCTCAAAGAGTCTGAATATTTCATCACGAGGNTTTTCCATCTTAGTCAAGGTGAAGAATGCTCCAAGTGAATCGAATACAAGAAGTTCAAANCCNATTGATTGACGATATGATGTTAGTTGCTTGATNAGTTGCCCCATCCAGTCAACACGGTTACTCATNCCTTGNTCATCNAATTGNACACGTAAGTCAACTAAATCGATNATNGCAATTCTGTTTCTTACACGCGGGTCATCGACATTCATCCCCATATTNCNCATNTGAGCACGAAGNGAATCTTTGCCNTGTTCAAGTGTCACATAAATTCCACTNGTTTCTCCGTAAAGTACTGCATTGTATAGCATTGAGAAGGTAAGNCTNGATTTCATTGCACCAGAAGCNCCNGCTACCAAACAGATATGNCCTTGTGGAATTCCACCTTGCATATTCTCGTCTAAGCCTTCAATGTGGGTTGGGATTCTTTGGATGTCGCTCATGCTGGCACCAGTTAATCCAATACCATCTATCACTTGAATATGTCTCATTTATTTTCAATTTTTTAGGAAAGAAACATAATCGCAACGCCATGGCGAATCATGCTAAGAGTTTGGCTTGCCTCTGCTTCCAGTCGGCGCCAACAAATGATAANCGATTTATTTCCAAATCTATTCTGTGAAGCACTCATCGGTGTTGATGAGACTGCAGAAGATGTTGAAGTAGAAGAACAAGTTCTACAGATTTCTAAGAAAAAAGCTGATGCAATAAAAAACTTAGATGGCTATGACTTAATCATTGTCAGCGATACGATGTTGGCAGACCCGGATGTCGATAAAGTGGCACTTGGCAAGCCTAAAGATGAGGTTGAGGCTGCAATGATGTTGCATCGGCTTTCGGGTAGGCGGCATAGAGTTTGGAGTTCTACAGGGATTTATTTCTCTGGAAAGTGGACATTTTTTACAGATTCATCTATAGTAGAGTTTCAACAGTTATCAGATGAAGATTTGGTCGAATTGGTACTGAATGGTTCTTGGAAAGGTAAGGCTGGCGGTTATGACTTGGCGGGAGAAATGTCCAATTTTGCATCTCTAATAGATGGCGATGAATCAACAGTTCTTGGTATTGCAGAGAGTGCAATGAATATAATTATGGAGATATCTAAAGAATTTTCATGAGACGTATCTGTCCAAAGACATAGGGATTCTATGCCAAGTGTCCATTGAAAAGAATAGATCTCGAATCAATAATATGAATATGAATATAATCATTAATCCCAAAGCTATACTTCTCATGAAGAAGTATACTAAATCAGAATATTCACCAAAAATTGTGACTTCAAAACCAATTAGGAATAGTGATAGTATACCAACAGCATTGACCACGATTATCGACCAAAGACCAGGGCGATTGTGAATCGATTTGTGTAAGTGGTCTTGATGGAGATAAATTCCCGAACCCCAAGTGGATAGTACTGCACAAGAAAACATAAATCCAACATATGTGATATTAGTGAATTTACCCGGATAAAAGTCAGGAATTATTGCCATCACTCCTGTAACCAAGAAAAACCATTGAGCAGTTCCTATAAGTCTTGAATGTGGTTTTTGATTTGGACCAATTGCGTTGGTGATAGTCTTAATCGGTCTAGTTGAGAAAAATCCCCATAGCAGTGGTGCAGCTAGTGAATATTCGAAAATAGTTTGACTAATATCTCCTCTTGAATACCACATCGAAGCGAATGAATGTACTATTGCAAGGCCTAGATATATTGATACTACAGGGCGGAAATTACTGAATTTAACAACATCCCAACCCAATCTTCGATTGAAATGTGCTAAGATTAAACTCAAAGAAATAGTTCCCATCATTACAACGACATTGAATGCTAGACCAAATTCTAAAAATCCAGTATTTCCTCTATATATCCAACAAAATAGTACTACTAGTGAAGTTACTGGAACAAGAAGTGAAGGAATTAATGCAATATTTCCGCAATTGATATTTTCATCTTTTGAATTTTTATGTAATTTCCAACTCGGCCATGCAATACTAATTAATCCCCAAGTAAGAAGAACCATTCCGATGGTACTCATCTCGAATAAGACTTCAAGGTCATTCGAGAATATTCCAATTATTATCAATAATTGTCCTACGATGTTAATGAAAAAATATTGCGTAGAATGTGTTTGGTTATATGAATCTAGATTGTGAGTTAATGGAAATAGGTCGAAAGAAATTCCAACTACCATCGACATCATCCAACCAAGAGAGATGAGCGATGTCAAAATATATGCAATTTCCAATTGATAATTCTCTTGTCTAAAAGAGTAGTCAGAAGTCGAGTATGATAACCAAGAAACCGCCAATAAGAATAGTAGAACCATAAGTCCAGAAGACATGAAATGAGAAATGTAATTCCCACTCATTTTGTTGAGAACCACTTTGCCCGGATTCTCCCCCATAAACAACGATAATCAATACGGTTCTTAAAAAAATGGCCAACGAAGAGAATTTACATTAATGGATTTAGACCTAAATGATTACTTCCTCTATCGACAATTACATCACAACCAGGAATCATCAATAACTTGTCTTCAGCGTCCAAAGCAAAAACTTCAACTCCAATCTCTTCACACATCATCTTGAGTTCTCTTCTACAAGCATTTTGATGAGCATCCATGTGAACTAGGCTTCTTAGGTCGACAATTACAGTATCACCGGTTGAGATTCGTTGCCCAATTCCACGTGTTGGAATTCTTTTTTTATCATCAGGTGCAACATACCTTAGAGCTCTAGATGGGAATGAACGTCTTGCTGAGTTAGTTACTCCTAAATCATGAAAAGGTTCACCATCTGCCGAAACAGGACCTTTCCAACCTAAAGGTACAGCGACTAGGTTATTTTCTTTCGAAGGTTTTGTTTGTTCGGTTTCTAGTGTTGCAGTAGGGATTGATATTTGCAGTGGTGGTTGGGCAACAGGAATTAATGTTTGTTGGCCTAAGTTCTCTTGTGGCTTAGCAGACTTAGCCTTACTTTTTTTCTTTGGATTATTAGGGCCTTCAGGGTCGGGTAGTCCAAAAAAGTGCCATAAGTTTGCCATTAATTCTCACATCACAAGTCCAAATCATCGAGTAAATCTGTTAGATTTGAGTTTGCAGTTGCAGGTCTAGTATCTGTAATTGTTGGTTGAACTGGAGCTGGAGCAGCGTTTTGTGCGGCTAAGTATTGAGCGCCATAATGTTGCCATTGTTCCATAGTCCATCCTTGAGGAAGTCCAGTGGCAGGAATTGGTGGTGCTTGAGGTACGGCAGGTTGTACTGCAACTGGCTGCGGGGCGACTGGTTGAGTTGGTGCTGGATTGTAAGCAGCATATGGGTCTTGAGCAACTGCTTGAGTAGGTGCAGGGTTGTAAGCAGCATATGGGTCTTGGGCTACTGGCTGTGATTGTGTTGGCTGATCATATGCCCCATATTCTGTTTGTTGATATGTTTGAGCAGGAATTGGTTCGCTAAACTGACTACCCTGAGTTCCTATTATCTGGTTCAAGTCAGAATACTTATCATTTGCAGGGTCTGATTTTCTTGTCAATAGAAGGAATGCTGCAAGCCCAACTACTACTATCAGTAGAATGATGATTACTACACTGCCAACTCCCCCAACAGTATCTGTTATTGATTCAAGGAAATTATCTGCTGGCTTTTCTGCAACACTCAATTCGATAGTTGTAGAAGTACTCTCTCCATCATCATCAGTTACAGTTAGAGTAACTATCCAATTTCCTGCAGGAAGGTCTTCAATGGTGTATTCTACACCATAGAAATCAACTTCTCCAGTATTTTCTCCATCCAAGTCGGAATCTAAATGGTCGCTATCCCATGCATAAATTAAGTTCAATTTATCACTAGGAGTCTCGGTAGATGTGATTCCAGATAGAGTTACATTATCTCCTTCATTTAGTGCTAGAACATCTGTTTCATTGGTTATTTTTGACTTTGGTGAAATATTTAGAACACTTACGTTGACTGAAGTTGATGCACTTGCACCATCATCATCAGTTACAGTTGCAGTAATTTGCCTAATTCCCATGTTAGGCCATGATGCGGTTAATTCCAAGCCGGTTTCATCACAATCATTGTCACTTATTCCATCACTATCAGTATCTACCATTGGGCTTAAGTCCCAACAAACAATTAGTGAATCAACATCTGAAGCAGTATCACTTACTATTGCAGTAAAGGTGAGATCATCATCTTCGAATATTGGTTGGGTTGAACCTAGGCTTTCAATAGTAGGCGGTACATTTGTGATATTTACTATCCCAGTTCTTATTTGAGATTGTGAGTTATCATTATCATATACAACAACTGAGATATTGTGTAGTCCAGAGTCTGGCCAAGAAACGGTTGCAGTTGAGGATGGTCCAACTGTACTTTCTGTCCAATTCACATCTCTGTCAGAAGGCATCCATTCAATGATTAGAGTATCCTTGTCTAGAGGTGTATCATCAGCAACAACACGTAATAGTGCGGTTTGGTCTTCATATAAATTCCAATACCCCATTGCATCTGTTGATTGATTTTGACCGCCATACCATAATTCAGGTTGTGCCAAAGTTGGTGCTACGTTTAGAACATCTAGAGTTGTAGAGACAGTGGTAGTTGCTCCATCATCATCTTCTGCAACAGCAGTAATGTCCAACATTCCTTCTTCACTTGCCAAAAATGTACATGTTGGTTGAGTTGTACCTTCTTGACAATTTAGTCCTGGCCAAGTAATTGTAACTTGCTGGCCAGAAGGAGAAATAGTATCTATGTCTCCGCTATCTGTTGCATCTATTTTTACGAATTGATTTACTCCAATACTATTTATTTCATTAGCAAAACTATCGACTATTGTGATATTCATGTAAGGTGCCCGATTTAGTACCTCTGCAGTAATATCTATCTCGTCGGTATCTAGTTCATCATCGGTTACGATTAGTGTGATACTCCAAATCCCACCATCACTCCAATTGTATTGAGTCCAACAATCCTCGGAATCAATATTTTCGATTAATCCAGGTTTCTTTTCGATTGCAAAGCGACACTCAACATCTCCAGTATCTGCATCAAAACTTGCACTAGCATCCAGTGTCACATTTTCAAAGGTATAAACACCATCAGTGACTGTAATTTGAGCAGTTGGCACTCTTCCAACAAATATCTCAACTTCGGCATAATTATTGCTTCGATTACCATCTTCAGTAACGGTTTCATCAGGGTCTACTGTAATCGACATCGTTTGGATACCAATTGAAGCCGCTGCTGGAACAGTCCAATTAACGACAACTCTTGCTTCACCATATGATGGAATTGAAGGAACAGGTTCTCGAATAGAAGTTCCATCAGGAGTTATGATCTCAACTTCTGTAGCCGGTGAACTGAGTAAACCTCGATTCTGGGTCGGAATTGAGAATGATAATAGGTCGCCAGGAAGTGAATTATAACCTATTGACTTGGTTAATATCTGAGAATTACCATCACGAATCCGAGTGACAATAATTGCGTCAGCTTGGGCAATTAAGTCAACAGGGGTTAATGATAAATCGATAACAATTGTTGTAGCACCGATAATTTCAGTTGCTGGGTCCCATACAATCAGTCCATTACTTGTATAATCGTCACTGGAATTTGTTGTATCTAGAACGTTGGATGAATTTAGTATTTCAGTTGCTTGTCCATTAGAATCGGTTGTTGGATTGAGTAAGGTTCCAGCCATTTCATATCTCATCTGCAGATTTGTATTTGCTTGAGGATTATTTTGTTGCCCTCCATAGTCGATCGTAATCGCTTGCTCAACATCAGGAAGTGTTGCAATACCTTGTAGTCCAATTTCGATTTCTAAATCACGTGTGCCGGGGTTAGAACCTGCAACGTCTCCGGATGATTGGGCAGGTTGGTAACTCTTCAATAGCCAATCGATAGTAAATCCGGCAGCATTACTAACTCTCATCCAAGAATTATATCTTACTGCAGGACAATACCAATTAAATCCTTGAGATACTCCTGTAGCATTCCATTCATTGATTTTATATGAATCATCACAACCTGTATATTTGATATTATTACCACTTTCAGTTGGAACACCATTTGCAGTAATCTGCCAACTATTGTTTTCATAACCAGCAGTGTCAAATTCGGAAGGGTCAAAATAATCTGACGAACCAGAAACATCGGTACTTGCCATGAATCCCATATACCACTGGTCGCCAGTGTGAAGTGGGAAATCATACTTTTCTTTTGCAGGAGTATAAGAGGTGTCAAATGATATAGTAGCGATATATTGTCTTAGAAAACCAAAATTCAATGGATCAAAAGTGACGTCTAAAGTGAATTCACTATTTATTACACCAAGGTCACGAACTCGAATTAGATCTTCTCCNGTATAACCAATCTGTAATTTTCCAGAAACACCTTCGAGAGTAGCCCCGCTATTACCAGAAGAAAAATCGCCGTCTACGTCCATTTTGTAGGCCAATGTCTGAACACCGTCAATTGTGATAAATAAAATATCTACAACTTCATAAGTGGTATCACCTGTAAGAGTGTTGAGTGATGCAGAAACATTGGCTTGTTGAATCAATTGCTGTACATCGAATTGTGTTTCATAGGTATACTTGTCTCCAATCCTCCAAGTAGGTACATCAGGCCATCCATTTAATGTGCCACTGCTCAAAATATTAGTCTCTTTCAACTCATCTTCTTCAGATTCTAACATTGCCATCCAAGGCATTGTTATCAATAATAAAATAAGAATAAAAGCCAAACTACGTTGTTTAAGCATGACTCTGCGATGAAGTTCTCCTACTTGAGAGCCTCGCATTCTTGTAAATAATTAGTATACGCTTATTGGCCCTTAAGCCATTCATGGCCATAATATTGCCATTGTTCAGCAGTCCACCCAGCAGGTAGGCCTTCTTCTGGAATAGGTGGGCCTTCAAGTAATTCGTCAACCGATACATCTCCATTTTGATTTGAACCAGTTGGTGCTTGTTGCATCGCTTGGTCAAATACAAATCCAGGAGGTGGAGCAGCAGGTCGTCTACCTTGTGATTTTTGCAATTGTGCATCTGTATCAAATTCATCATCAAGACCATCTCGTTGCCAAGTTTTGGTTTGAGCAGAAGCACTTCTCCTCCTAGATACAGCCACAAGAAGCAAGATGATTACGATAATTAGAGCAACTTGAGCAAGTGGATTTGCTTCCTCGCCAGCAAGAAGTGAACTTACTTGTTCGATAGCATTTCTATCCGGTGGTGAAACGTCGATAGTAATTGTAGCCATGCCAGGCCTTTCAGGGTCTTCATCCCAAGCCATCGCTTTGATGGTGATTTTACCTTCTTGCTTGAAAATATGTTCAACTCTATTGCCGATTAGATCAGCATCATTATCCTTGACTCCATCTCCATTACTATCTTTGGAGATATCTAAATCCCAAGCTATGGTTAAATCTTCAATGTCATTTAGTGAATCGATGGTTGCTCTTGCATCGAGGACACACTTGTCATAGGCAATACAACTAGATTTTTGAAGTCTAACAATCGGTGGAATATTAATCACTTCAATAGTTAATACTTCACTACTAGTTGCCCCATCGTCATCGGTCACGTGATAGACAATTGTATGCGAGCCACTTCGGTTCCAAGCATAATTGAACTCATCCCCAATGATGTCGCAATCATCACTTGCACCACCCTTTGAATCACTATCGATTCCAGGGTCAACATCCCAGCATTTGACCAATGTTGAAATGTCACTTATGGTATCTGTAGAGTTACCCGTTATTGTTATTGATTGCCCTTCTGCTAGGGGCAGAACGGTATCTAGAGGCTGAATCACTGGAGGTACATTTCTGATATTTACCCATCTCTCATTAGTAGTGCTAGTTGCCCCATCCGAGTCAGTAACATCTAATCTAATCGTATGAAGTCCTGAGGTTTGCCAACTCATCTCATATTGAGTGACTCGTCCTTCAAGGAAATAAATTAGCGAACCTTGTTTATCATCAGGCCACCATGTATGGGATAGAGTGTCAATATCGTCGATTGAATCCTCCGCTTGACCCTTGACCAAAACAACTTGATCTTCATCTAACTGCCAGATCTTTTGCTCATCACTTAGTATGGTTCCAGAGTCATTGTAAAGATTGATTATTGTGCTGTGTGGAGCAATATTAGTGAATTCGATATCAATTGTGGCAGTGGTTTTTGAACTATCATCATCAGTTCCAATAGCAGTAAATGTGTGCCATCCTTCAGTAGGTGCAGTTGTTGTACAAACTCGAGTATAGTATCCTTCTTGGCATTGTGCAGTCGGCCAAAATACGTCCACTACACCTGGCCAAACATCTTCGGAATCAGAGTCATTAGCAAATGCGTATAGAGTGATCGGATGTTCTACCATCGCTTCATTTCTCAGGCTTTGTAACTCAAGTTTAGGTGCACGATTTTCAATTTCAGCAAATAGAGTGACTTGGGTTTCATCACGCTCTTCATCGGTAATCGTTACAAGAATTGGATATGATCCATCATCTGTCCAAGTCCAATTAGTCATACAACTGTCTGAGAGTATTTTCTCCCATGCCCATGTTCTAGTTCCATCATCATATGGTATTTCAAACTGACAAGTGACATCCCCCCCATCTTCATCAAAACTAGAACTTGCATTGATGAATACCTCTTCCAGTGTTTTAGCAGTTGCGTCCACTACAATAGGGGTTGGAAGTCGACCTACAAATAAACCAATAATAGCATAGTCATTATCACTATTGGCATCTGCAGAATTAACTCCATTGGGGTCAGCTTCCCAAGATACAGGTACGACTCCTATCGCTTGAGATTCAGGGACTGTCCAAGTAAAGTTGGTCTTGTAAGTCTCATAAGTGCTTAATGAGGGTAATGGTAAATCAAAACTCTGCCCACTAGGGGGGTAAATTCGTAGGTCTGTGGCTTGACTTGATGTAATCCCCTTATTTTGAATAGTTACTTCGATTTTCAACTCATCGCCAGGAAGTACATTATAGCCTGATAGAGTATTCAATTCCTTGTCCACGCCATCTCTAGTACGAGTTATTACAGCTCTTTCAAAATCTGCAAATAAGTCGAGAACCACCAACTCTTCATCCAAAGTAATGGTATTCGCTCCAACCAAGGTCGCACCAGAAGTACTCCTTGCAACAATTCCGTGACTAGCCCAGTCAATCGAGGTTGAAGAGTCGTCAATTTCACTACCGATGTCGAATTGAGTCCAAGCACTACCATTGGTTGCTGTTGTTATCTGTTGGGCAAAACCTGTTGCTTCATGACGTACCTCAAGCACATTACCAACTGAATTTGAGAAACAACCCTGTGAAGAAGATGCATTTACCCACACATCGGTTGGAGTATCAAGTGCAGTGATGTCATTGACAAACTCGACTGAAATACATTCATTTCGAGTACCAGGATTTGAATAAATATCTAATCCAGTAGCATCCTTTGGGATGTATTCTTTTAGTTTGAAATCTATTGTCAATCCAACATCATCTTCAGTATGTTTCCAAGCGAAATTCTTTGCAGCAGGACAATACCATGTATATCCTTCTTCATCTCCAGCAGAATTAAACGAAGTTATCTCAAAAGAATCATCACATCCTGCATAATTTATTATTTGCCCATAATCATTAACCGGAGTCCCAGTATTGGTGACTTCATAGATTGTTGAATTTGTATCTGATGAAGGTACAGGGAATGGCGTTATGTAATCACTTGCTCCTGACCACTGAGATGATGATGTTACCACAGTAGTCCATCTTTCATCTGCCCTAATAGGAAAATCATAATCCTCGCTTCCAGGGCTGTATGTATTTGATATTGTAATGTCTCCTAAAATTTGTTTAAGAAAACTAATCCCACTCGGTGTGAATTCAATGTATAGGTCAAGATCACTTGTTATTAGTGCCAAATCACTAACCCTACGAATTTCAGTCTGTGAAAATTCAATTTCAGCAGTCCCAGTATAGCCGTCAAGAGAAACTCCTGACTTATCGAAGTTAGCCGAAGTTCTAAGGGTGTACACCATGGTACTTTTCCCATTTACATTCTGTTCAGAGATTGACAAAACTTCAGAGATTGCATCACCATTTATTTCTCCAACAGTGGCAGAGACTCCAGCATCAACAACTAACTGAGTCGGGTCAAAAGTACCAGCGTATTTCCACTTATCGCCAATACGCCAAGTTGGTACATCTGCTACACTTGGAGAATTCTTACTCGAATCCTTCTTTTCTAAATCATATTCAAGCGAACTAATCGCTGGAGATAAAGCGGTCAAAAATAGGAAGACCACAAGTGTGACCGCGACCAAATGACGCGTTAAGGTCTCCCGCATGTATTGGCGAGACTGTATCTAGAACATGAACACTTCTCTCATGCATTGCATGATTGATGTGAATGTATTCTCACAGAAGGTCTGCAAGTTCGTCCTTGATAATTTCTACAGCTTCCAAGATTTCATCCTTAGCACGAGCGCCAGTAATTACCATCTTTCCACTGCCGAAAATTAGACAGACAACCTTAGGGTAATCTAATCGGTAAATCAAACCAGGGAATTGCTCTGGTTCGTATTCAACCTTGTCGAAAGGNAGGTGGAATGTTAGATTGTTTAGNTTCAACTTACGTGGTACTCCAGCAAGTGGTTCTCCAGTGAACTTGTCGTTTCCNTCATAGTCTTCAGGGTAATGAAGAGCATANGTTGCAACCATNTTTTGAACTTCAATTTCTACATCNTTTAGNTCCCATGTCTTGATTCCAGCACCACGAAGGTCGGAGATCATTCTATCNATACCAGTGTGGATATTGTCTTCATCTTTACCGCCNGTACAAACTGCACGGCCTGAGCGGAACATTAGAATNGCTANTTTNGGGTCNGTTACACGGTAAACGACACCNGGNAATTGTTCAGGTTCGTACTCACAATTCAATTGNATTGCGATATCCGGGAGGTCAAGTTCTTCTGCAACTCTTGTGCTTGCTACTACATTTACTACTGTTAGACGTTCTTCATCTGTTGTCATATTATAAGCGACTTATAAGAGGTATATAAATAGAAGCATCAAAAATAATACAGTTTTTCTCAGTCAACAANCCATAATGGCGCCTCTGTGGTCTCTTCAATAGTTAAACCTCTAGCGCCAAAACTTGAAATTATTGTTCTTCCACCTGCAAGTTCGATTGCCTCACTTGTTGTTTTTGGGTCTCTAGTCAATGCAACCATACACCCTCCGCCTCCAGCACCAGTTAATTTAGCGCCGAGCGAAGATGGTGCTGCAGCTTGAATCAACGATTCCAATTCAGGACTTGATACACCTATACTTTGAAGCATTAGTTGATTTTCTGACATCGCTCGACCTACAGACTCATAATCTCCATTTAGTAGTGATTTTATCCCCCGCTTTGCAATAATCCCAATCGTTTCGATCTCTTTCATTCTTTCAGGATTATTTTTCAACATCAAAGCAACCTTCTCCACCTGTTTTGATGTAGGGGCGTGAATGCCAGTATTTCCAATGACTAAGTATACATCATTTGCAGGTGGTTTGACTGTATGTATTTGCCACTCTCTTTTACCTTCAGGAGTGGTTAATTTTCTAGAATATTGCCATTCAATTCCTTCTTCCACACTGTCGCTTAGTACTACAACATGTCCATGGCTGCAAGTCGAAGAGTCCATTGGTGATGCTCTTCCTCCTTGGGCTATTGCTTCCACAGCATGAGCCAATAAAGCACATTCATCGACATCCACAGCATCACTTCCCGTGATAAATTTCAATTTTTCTCCTAGTTTACCTTCCCTCATGGAATCCTTTGGTTGATTTGTGGAATGTACATCAGTATCATCAATTCTGCTGGAGAAACCTTCTGCCCAATTTTCTGGCGAATTGATAGAATGATTCAACCATCTTCCTCTTGCAGTACGCAGTGCGGCGCTAGCAGCAACTGAAAGGGCAGCTGACGAACCCAATCCTGATGCTGTTGGAATTTGTCCTTCGATATTAATGGATAAAGGAGGTGCATTGAGGCTAGTTGGCCATAATCGTTGTTTTAGCGCTTCGATATGAGGGTGTTTTTTTGGGTCAAAAATAAGCCCATCTAATTTCCAATCATGAGTACTAGATTTCGTAAGTTCAATTTTGACATTAATTCTCTGGTCTATCGCTACTGCAACGGCTGGGTGGCCGTAAACAACAGCATGTTCGCCAAATAGAATACATTTGCCAGGAGCACTTGCGGTAATATGTTGCATCTCTCCCCCTCATACAAGACCACGAGTCGACGCTTCATATCCCTTGTCGTTTTTTCACTAAAATATTGAAATTAAACGGTGCTTTCAATACCATGAGACAAGTGGGGAGGTTAGGCACAGCCTAAGTGATATTATGGAACACCCGCTTCTAATCGACTATGGACCAGTTCCCGGATGGGTATTACTGGCACTACTCGGTTTGATATCTGGGAGCTTTTTCGGATATCAAGTCTACAAAGCCACTCGTTTAGTAATGAAAGGTTCACCCGATAATCGATTCGATAATTGGGGCAAGAGAATACTGGAGGTTATCACTGGGTGGCTAGGTCAAAAGAGAGTACTTGAAGATAAAATTGCAGGTGGAATTCACGTCCTTATGTTTTGGGGATTCTTGATGTTGTCCACAGATATGTTTGACCTTGCTACTGCTAACTGGTTTTCTCATAATGTACTACCAGATTTCGCCCGTGGGCCATGGAATTTAATAGTTGAGATTGGATATACAATTGCACTAATTGGATGTGTTGCAGCTCTATTTAGAAGAGTCGTATTTACTCCTGAAAAACTCAAAGGGAAATCTCAACTTGAGGGTAATTTCATTCTTCTACTAATTATGACCATTACAGTTACTTCATTCTTTGTTGAAGCAGGAGAAGAAGGAGTTTCTTCTACCTGGGAGCCGATTGGGGCATGGGTTGCTAATACTATCGTACCTACAACCGCCTTGGTAATCGGCGCTTATTGGATGCACATGCTAGCAATCTCGACCTTCCTATTTTTGATTCCTGTTTCAAAGCATATGCACTTAGTCATGGCTTTCCCAAATGTGTTCTTTCACGACATGAGGCCAATGGCAACTATGGAGCCTCTACAAGTCGGAGATAATGGCAAGGCTGTTCTTTTGGATGAATTGGATATTGAATCATTTGGCTCGGTCAATTATACTGACTTTTCATGGCGCAGTCTGATAGATGGATGGGCATGTACTTCATGTGCTAGGTGTCAAGATGTATGTCCTGCATATGCTTCAGGAAAATCGCTTAATCCAATGCAGATTATTCACGATGTTAGGAATTATGCCAATGAAAACTACACTACTTTGATGGCTGGTGAAACTCCTGAAGAAGACATGATTGCTAGATTTGGTGAAGATTCAATCTGGGCTTGTACCACTTGTCATGCATGTGTTGAGGCTTGTCCAATATACATTGACCACGTCCCTAAACTAACAGATTCTAGGAGACATCTAATGATGGAAAGAATGGAATTTGACGAGAAGGTCGAAGATACAATCATGCCATTGATGGCAACTATTGAAAATTTAGAATCAGACTCCAATCCATATGGTCTACCTTCACACGAGCGTGGGGATTGGGCCTCAGACCTCGACATAAAGGTTGGAGAGCCAGCCGAGTACATCTACTTCGCAGGTTGTGCTGCATCTTTTGATGAACGCAATAAGAAAGTTGCTAGAGACACGATTAGTGTAATGAAAGAAGCAGGTCTTGATGTAGGTATTCTTGGAATGCAAGAAGGATGTAGTGGAGATGCTGCTAGAAGAGCAGGAAACGAATATCTTTTCCAAATGTTAGCAGAGACGAATCTCGCAACATTTGAAGAGATCGGTGTAAAGAAAATTGTAGCATCTTGCCCTCATTGTTTCCACACCCTTGGAAAAGAATACAANGACTATGGTGGAGAAGATATTGAGGTTATGCATCACTCACAATTAATCAATCATTTACAAATTGAAGGTAAACTTCCAGACCCATCTCATGATGGTAAAGTGACCTATCACGACCCGTGCTATTTAGGCCGTATTGGTGGCGAACTAGATGCTCCAAGAAATGCGATTGGTGGAGTGGATATCGAAACCGAAAGAACTGGAAAGAATTCATTCTGTTGTGGTGCTGGTGGCGCTCAAATGTGGATGGAAGAGCATGTAGATGATGGATATGACCGTGTCAATGTAATTCGTTCTAAAGAACTGGAACAGACCGGTGCTGACACTGTAGCAGTAGGCTGTCCATTCTGTTCTACAATGATTACAGATGGACTTTCTGCAATTGGTTCTGAAATGGAAGTCAAAGATATTGCTGAATTAGTTTGGGAACAAATCAAAGCTAATGATGCTGTAATAGAGGCGAAGAAGGCAAAACCTGCTGAGACTTCTGAAGCAGTTTGAGTGATAAGATGAAACTTCTAATCGTCGACCTTTTGGCGGAAAGAAAAGCATTTGGTCAAGAAGGGGTTAGAGAAATTATATCTCATTTCGATAATCCNGATGTTTATCTTTGGTCGCCTCATACATCCGATAGAGTACAGTATGATTTTGGAAAGGTTGTAGATAAACCGATAGATGCAGACTTCGTTGTAATCACTGGTTCTAGGCGTAATGTAAGTCAATGGGAACCTTGGATGGATGATGTTGCTAAACTGATAAAAGAGGTAGAAGTACCTCTTGTTGGAATTTGNTTTGGTCATCAAATAATTGCAGCCTCATTAGGTGGTAAAGTAGTTCGCGCAGATAATCAAAGCCAACTTGTCACTTCGGTTAACTATGATGATGGCAGTCAAATAGACGCACTATTTACTCACCAAGACCATGTCATAGATGCTGGAGAAATGAAAGTGATCGCATCATCAGAACACTGTGCGATAGCAGCCTGTAAACACCCTACAAGAAATATTAGAACGGTACAATACCACCCCGAAGCAACTACTGAAGTAATCTCTAAGGCGATTGAAGTTGGCGATATGACTTATGAAGAGTCTAAGGTATTTGACATGTCAAAGGAATTAATTTCTCTCAAAGATGCCTTACTTTGATTCAAGAATTTTATTTTTGATATCAAATTCAAATGAGTATAGCGCCATTATCAAACCAATGAATAATCCATATTCGGCATATGCTGCTACATTTATCGCAGGTTGAATTGAATTTAATGTAAACAAAGTTTCCCCTTCAAGACCAAATTTTTCTAAATCTTTGACTGCTCGAATAACACTTTGAGTCATAATTATGAATGAAATAAGAGAAATAATCATGCCCCTAATACGAATTTTCTTTCCTTTTACATTGGCATTAGGAAGCGAAAGATGGGCCATCAGTGCCCAAACCATTCCTCCTT
>NHGH02000001.1 GCA_002172355.2 Euryarchaeota archaeon TMED132 | reverse complement strand
GGGGATTAAAATTGCCACTTTATATGGTTCTCCGTCTTCTTTTAGAAGCGCAGGCACTTGTGCCGAGTCTTCGCCCATGAACTTGGCAAATACCTCATCCATATGAAGGCAAGGGATTATTTAATATCAATTTAAACTATTAAACTTCAAGCAGTTTCNTCCATTGCAATTGTTACTGCGTTTCCGATTTGTGTGTTTTCACNGTTNTCGAAAACTGTTACAGTTACNTTNCANGTTGTNATGTCNGCNCCNGNNCNGTCTTGTCCACAGTCAGCAGCNATAGCTAGATCTTCGCCTGTTGTCCAAGCTTGGTCNGNTGTNCCTGCTTCANTGTAGCAAGTTGCGTCACAGTTTGNNCCTTGTCCGCCGTTGATAGATACCTTGATATCTAGNCNNGCNAAGTTTGCATCAGCACCTTGGGACATAGTAACTAGTACTCCAGCGTCTGCTGGTGCATCTGCTCCGTTAAAGGAGTAGAGTGCTAGGTCTCCGTTTGTGTTGCTTTCTGCTAGGTTAGCGGCCCATACNTATAGTACACCGGCCAATACAACAGTAATTGCAACCATCAAGATAGTTGCAATGACTGGGCTTACTGCTTCATCATTTCTTGTTTCGTTTTTCATATTTTTGTCCTCCATACCCGTTGCCGGGAGTATTTCTTCCACCAACGGCGTCATATATAGTCTTAGTGCCGATGAATGTCTAATTTTCGCCNAAAAACCGCGATACTGCGCGCTTATACCAGATGTTATTTTTTCGCCGCCGGAGTNGAGCATACCATTTGTAANCNAAAANATAACATTNTTGTTCAGAAAGTTTCCAGCCTCGCGGCTAAATGTGAATAAAAGTGAACAGGGTGAGAGTAACGCAGAGGGGATGGGATGCACTCAACAGAACTTCTACAGCCCCGTTCACAGCAAACCAATGGTTGNCAGTTTATATTGNTTATCACAATAAAATCGGCTCAAATATTGATTAAACTACGAAAACCGTTGACAATTGAGAAANAAAAATTGTTATTTTTCACTCAACGGTTAGAATTTCAGGGCCGCCATCTGTAACATGTACTGTATGTTCAAATTGACAGATATTACCACCATCAGCACATGCTAGCACGTGATATGTTTCTAGGAACCTTATACTGATCAATTTCTTTATCAAAGCGTTCCACTTACTCTGACGACTGGCTTCATCCGCTTCAGGGAATGGCTTTTCTAGCATAGGAAAAGCCCATCTTTCAGCAAATGGCAAGGTGGAATATCTCTCTTCAAGATTTCGTGCTAGTTGTGCGCCTAAAGGCTTTAATTGCCCCTTTGCTCTTGCTTTACGAGAAGTTGTTAAACCTGTGAGTCTGTAAATATTAGATGAATTTGATTCACCTAAATTTTTGATCATCCCCGACTTTCCAGTTGTATTGAATGGTTCAATTGCATAAACCGAACCCTCTTCTACCACTCCCTTAAATCCACGATTATCAGGGCCACAAGCATATGATGGAATGGATACGCCAGCATGTAACTCCCAAGGTTTTAGTTGATGCCCACACAGATTTCTAATCGGTTGAAATCCGGCATCGATAGAAGGTTGAGCAGCTGCAGCACCTACTTTGTACCAAGGAGTCCCGGGGTGCATCATTTCAACAGCCGCATCTCTTGCTTCTCTTGCAGCTTTGATTTGGTCAGTATGATTATTGGTATTTCCAACTTCAATTGTTAATGCATTGTCGCCTATATGCCCCTTGATATGAACCCCATAGTCTATTTTGACACAATCTCCTTTGCTTAGAGTCATCTCTCCATCCCATTCTTGAACTGGAGATACATTATGGTCGGTTGTGAAGTGAGCGGCTAGGTCATTTACCGCAATAGTCCCAGGGAAAGCAGGTTTTCCACCATGTCTGTGAATGAATCTTTCAGCAGCCTCAATGATCTCATGAAGTGTTGCACCAGGTACAATCTTTTCCTTCATCGCTTCCAAAGTTCTACGGGCAACATGGCCCGCATCACGCCAGTACTTTAGCGAATTTTCATCATCCATGACATCACGTCTGCTCGAGGTACAACGCCCTCTCTCATAATGGTTACCGAAAACCCAACCTTCTCAAGACTATTCTTTTCGATGGATAATATAGTGCTACCCTTGCCTCCAGGGCAATCTCCTCCTAATATCGATTCCTTGGCAAGATTCAGCGATTGAGCCGCTAATGCAACATTGTTATTTGGCTCAACGCCACTTGGATTTGCGCTAGTTGCTGTAATAGGCCCAACAACTTCAGCAAGTTTTCTTGCAATAGGGTCAGCAAATACTCTTACTGCTACCCGGTCGCCCCCTAAACGATAATCTAGAGAATNATTTGCATCTAAAACTAAAGTAATACTTCCTAAAGGGAAGTTATCCAATAAAGATATAGCAAATTGAGGCACTTTAACCAATTCTGATGCCTGTGACAAAGAAGCAACACCCAAACTAACGGGCTGGTCATCACGACGATTTTTTATTTTGAAGAGGTGATCTAGGCCTTTCTTTGTTGGAAGGCAACCAAGACCCGGTAAGGTCGAGGTCGGATATGCGACAACTCCACCTTCATCGAGAAGCCGACATAGTTCAGCAGAGATTTCAACCATATTCTCACTTTCACTAACAAGCCCATTCAGTTACATGCTTTTTTGCAACCTCGGCAGCGAGAGTTTTATCTTCAGTCTTCACCAATAATTTCCCACTAGGGTAAAGCGTTAGGTCGCAAGGACCGGTAAAAGTCCAGCACAAACGGTTTCGAATTCCGACTTCATATCCTGCAGATTCAATTTTATTGCCAACAATTTCCAAATCTATACTTTCTATTCCGTCAAGTTCAATTTGCCATGCAGCACGATTGCCGCAAAGTTCCATCACAAAACCGTCGCTCATCATTCCACCTATCTTCACATTGGAGGTCGCGGCGGCTTGTTAGATTTCGGTGGCCCACCTGGTGGTTTTTTTGGTTTTGATTTAGGATTCGAAGGAGGTCCTGATGGTGGGCCAGAAGGTGGACCGGATGGAGGCTTTGAATTGGGAGCATCGGAAGGTGGGCCAGAAGGTGGACCGGATGGTGGACCAGATGGAGGCTTTGANTTGGGCGCATCAGAAGGCGGGCCAGTAGGAGGACCGGAAGGTGGGCCAGATGGAGGCTTTGATTTGGGCGCATCAGAAGGCGGGCCAGCAGGTGGCCTAGAAGGCGGAGCAGCCAAAGGCTCTATTTCTGGAAGAGTTTGATCCAACAAAGGGTCAGCATCAACTTTAGGAGTCGATGGAGGCAATGGTGGCGGAGATGCAGCGGTCAAAACTGAAGAAACCTCGCCCTTGTTTTCACTTTGAGGCGGTTCGTCAGGAGTTTCATCTAGTGATTTAGAGAAAGCCAACAAGTCGCCAGAGTTTGATTTATCCTTTGATGAATCTACTTGAGAAGATTGGATATTTACTTGCTCTTCAGGAGTTGTTGTTGGAATACTTTCCAATTTAGTAGCGGGGAGAGGGGCTGAAAGCAATGGGTCTTTTGATTGCCAAGGGGGGACTCTAGGAGAATCTTCATCTTCTCCGCTTTCTTCAGGTGCGTTTCCTACTGAAATAGCAGTTGCTCCTCCAGCAGAATTCTCTCCAAAATAATCGGTCATTTTTACTTCAGCTGCATCGATNATNCCTCGCTCTTCAACATTTCCGAAGTCATCGAGGTCAGAGACAAATGCATTCGAGAACATTCCTGAACCTATGGAATTTTTTNTTACTCTATTCTTATCTGCTTCAAATGTGAAATCATAATCATAAGGGCCTAAGTCGAGTGTGACACTACTTGATCTAATCATGAATGTCCAATCACCATTGTCTAAAGGAAACTCGAAAGTGAAGGTTCTAGTCAAACCAGGACCAATAGAAGAAATCCCTTCTTCTGACTCAACCTTTCTTTTATCACTGGTTTGGATAAAAATATCTAGACCGCCTACAGGAATAGAGGCTTCATTTGAGATTTCTATCGATANGAAAACAACATCTTGGTCATCATCATCAATTTCCATTTTGGCTAGTAGTAGGCGACTTTCTAGAGGTGCGACTCGTTGAATATGTTCTTCTGACATGTCTCCCGCCTAAACACCTCTAGAGGCAGTTGTACTTGAAATACATGTTTTAATGAATAAAAAATCAGCGTAACTTTTGCCTGGTCTCAATNGGTAAAGACCAGTCTACTGCGGCTACAGTGTGATTTTTCTTATCCAAAGAAGTTCTATATTCTAATTTTTTTGAGCGTGCCGCTAATGAATCGCGAACTCCAAACCACAATGGGCCAATAATAGGTAGTAAGTATACTAGTTTACCAAAGGCTCTAGAACCCCAATGATGTAATTCAAGAACAGTACCATTATCGTGAACTATAGCGATTCTAAATGCTCTTTGTCCCAAAGAGCGACCAAAACTTCTTCCTGTATATTTCCAATACAACCAATGAGAAGTTAGCAAGATCATCCAATTACTAAAGAAGAATAAGACATATCTCAATCCTCCTTCGAATAAATCAAAGTTCAATAGATTACCAGTCAATTGAAATCTGGTAATAAATGATAGAACTATCGAAATCAACATCACATCTAACATGAAAGCCGCTATTCTTTTCCAAACAGGAGCGATTAGCATGCCTTCAGGGGCGCTTCCAAGGACCGCTTGAGCCAAGGTTCCTCCACCTTGGTATACTTCCACAACATCACCGGCCATGTTTATCGGGAGTGTGGATAGTTTGTCAATATACGCATTTAATCATTGGAAAGATGCCATGCCAAACAGCCTCTTTCTTCAACCCAATCAAGCCATGATTTCCATGTTGGCTCCTGCCTTAATGTTGAAAGGTGACCGATGACAATTAAACCGCGCTTAGCCCTAGTTAGGGCCACATTTAGTCGACGCTTATCTTTGAGGAATCCAACTTCCCCATTTTCATTAGCCCTAACAGTTGAAAATACAATTACTTCCTTTTCTCTACCCTGGTATCCATCGACACTTTTTATTTCTAAACCACTATATTTTTCTCCGGTTTCCCTACCACCGGCTTGTTCAAATAGGTCACTCAACACTCTTACTTGTCCATTGTATGGTGTGATGATGCCTATATCTGTAGTCTGAATATCTCCGATTTGAAGTAACCCATCTATGACTGAAAGAACCTTTGCGGCCTCAGAAAAATTTGAACGGCTGCTCCCCTCCTCATCCAATTCTTCAGAGCCTTCTACTGGAATGAAAGCCACTGGGTGGTCCCAATCTGGCCATAACAAACCAGCTGGAGCGGGTCTTTGCTCCTTACTGCAACCATCTTCAAGCTGATTATCATAGAATCTTGCGCTAGGAAATTCACGTATTGAGGGGTGCATCCTGTATTGAGTAGTCAGCATTTGGGCCGGTATCTCACATTTGTGTAGTCTTTCGAATAATGATTGACCAAGTCCCCCCGATTCAGCCCTGTCGCTAATTACCGTTGGAGGTAATTGTTTGTGGTCTCCAACAAGAATCAATTGCCTACATCCTCTATTGATTGGAACAAGAGCACTTGGTTCGCTCGCTTGAGTCGCCTCATCGATCAAGACAATTGGATATTTTCTATTTCCTAAAATTTGGTGCCCCGAACCTATTGTTGTGGCACAAACAACCTCGGCCTCATCTAATACCGATGCAGTCATTTCACTTTCAATACGCCTCATCTCTTTGAAATTATGTTTGATATCTTTGTGGGCTAAGCCTTTTTCTTTGCCTCTTAATTTAGATAATCCCTTTCTTAATTCATCATTTTCATCTCTTATGAAATTTAACTCCTCTTGGAGTGGATGATTTTCTAAAAGAGCATCTAATGTAGCATCACGTAGATTTTCTCTAACTTTAACAGGTCGGCCAATTCTGACCGCTTTGACACCTAAGTCAAGTAATCCTTCAAGCAAATTATCAACAGCGACATTTGATTCAGCACTGGCCATAATCGCCCCCTGCCCTTTATCGGCTAATTCTTTCAATAGATGTACTGCAGTATGTGTTTTGCCAGTACCAGGTGGGCCTTGAATAAGGGTAAGCCTTCTTTGCATAGCGACTTCTACAGCATTCTGCTGAGAGTCATTTAGAGAATCCCTTTTCTTGAGATTATATATTTTCTTTTTACCTTTAATTTCAGGCGGACGTTCCGCCGAAGAAGCACAATCGTGTAGCGAACCAAGGAGTAGGTCGCGAAGGGGAGTTCCTCCTTCACCTTCAGAGGAATGAAATGATATTAGTGCATTATGCATTCTATCATGTGCCACACGGTTTGCACCCCGGTCTATTCTCCACCTACCTTTCTTCAAGTCCTTTGGTTTTTCATTAACCACGACTCGAATTCTAGTGGGACCACGGTCTAGAACAATTCCCTCATAGATTTTTTCTCCCCAAGGTTTAGTTCTTGAAATCAAAACAATATCTCCATGGCCAAATCGGTGAGCAGGCATACGTGCCCTATCTGGCTGTTCAAAAACCACAATCGGGTCGCCAAAGAATCTACCTTGGGTCCGAGCATCTAGTTCGAATAGAGTCAATCCAGCCGCGAGCAGCCTTTGTTTGTTCCATTTTTTCCACCTCTCTTCGACCATTGCCGTCTCATCATCAAGTTCAATTTTTATCAGTTTAGTAAAGCGAGAAAAGTGGTCTTGACCTCTCTTCCAAATATGCGGCATTTCATCATCCAATGAGATTCTTTGTTCAGGGATATCGTCTTGAGCGCTATTCATTCGCTTGACTGACCCTTTTTTCCCCATTTCTATTTCACATCGCGACTCATCTTGATATCATTCACCAATTGAAGTATATTTTGCCCGCGTGACCCTATCACTTAAACCCTCTTTGCAATGCCCATTATTTGGTGGGATAGGTGTTTGGGTGGCGTAAGAAAGACGCTTCAGGTGAAGAAAACCTGTGCCCATATTGTAATTCAGCAAACCCTCCAGAAGCAAAACAATGCTCTCTGTGTTATTATGATTTGAATCGCTCAGCAAGAGCCCAGCCAATGGCTCCGCCTACTTCTACCGACTCAGAAATAATGTCTACCTTGCTTAGCGAGGGTTTCGATGAGTTCGAAGAAGAAGAGGCTGTAGAAGCAGTTTTGACCTTAGATGATATTACAGTAGATGTTGACCAATTTGATATTTCTGATGAAGAAAATAGTGATTTTCAGTTCATCGATAGTTCTGGACCCACTCTATCTGATACCAAGGACTACCAAGCACCACAAGAAGTGGAACTGGAAAAGTCAGATGCTCCGAAGAAAGACATCGATTTCATAGTTCCCGACTCAAACCCACTGGAAGAAGTAGCCGAACCAGTGCATACTGGCCAAGGGTCGTTATTTTCAGTTTCATCAGAGACAGATTTCAGTATGGAAGAAGTACATGATTCTGCCATGTCAATGTCGGGTAAGGCAAATATGGACCCACAAATTATCAGTGAAGAAACAGAACAATCCAAGATCGATTTGACTGTTGCCAGTACTGGACAAGAAATAGAGACTCCAAGTATTCCAGACATACCAGAACCGACACCAGCCATTCAAACACCAGCCGTGCCAGAAGTGGCAGTTGATTCGCCAATGGTACCCGATGGTAACTCTAATGACACAACTCCTACAGTTCCAGATATTCCAGAGGTTTCTATTGAAACACCTTCAGTACCAGATGTGCCAGAAATAACTGAGGTGAACTCAACCCCAGAAATTCCTGATATACCAGAGCAAGAAGTCTCCAGAGTGGTTAGAGAAGACCCACCACCGCAAACACCCGCACCAAGTCCACAACATAATGGTAGAATTTGGCCTTGGCCTGCAAAACAAGCTTGGGATGAGAGACAAGTTTACCGCGAAGTAGTTTCAATGCTTGAAACAGTCAAGTCGGGAAAACTTGTTCAAACGGCACAAACTCTAGATAACCTAGGACCTCATCTAAGTGTTAATTTAGAGATGCTAATTCACATAGGTACAATCATGCGTTATCTGGGTAGAGAAGAGCACTTACAATGGATGTTGAAAATGGCACAAACTGTATATCCTAATGACGAGAGGGTCACTTCAGCAATTACTCATTTGTCGAATTAGAGGGATAGAATGTCATTAACTCCTGCGCTAGATATTGACGATGGATTATCATTAATTCCAGTGAATAAATCAATTCTCTCCGCAGTTCTTGAAGCATATAATGAAGACCCAGAATCAGCATTAGTGGCCCTTCCTTGGTTGAATGACCACGTTGATATTAGGACCCAACTAAGAGATATGTTATTTGATGTTGAATCACAGTCGGATAAAGACCAATTACACTTTTGGAGCATTATAGTAGGCCCAAAAAAAGAATTCGCTGGACTGATAGGACTAGGCGATGAGTTGCAATTATTACATTCGAATTATAATCTCGGTTATTGGGTTAGATTAGGCTTTAGGCGTCAGAATATTGCTATTAGGTGTGTTGATGAAATTTTATCTTGGTTGAAATCTAGAAATGAATTTTTCCGAATTGAAATAACAGTACACCCTCACAATGAAGCCGGTTTAGCTACTGCCCAGTCGATCTGTAAAAAATGGCAAGGTGAATTAGTTGAAGAGTTCATAGGAATTGAAATCGGCAATAGAACCGTTCCACATCGCATCCATATCATAGATATTAAGCAGGAGTGAATCAATTGAATCACACATGGTTGACAATCGACTGTGATGACATTAGGCACGTTCCCAAAGTTCAAGGGCATCCCACTAGAAGTAATTCAAAAACACCAAGTTCTACAGAAAAACTATCTCGCCAATTCATTAGTGGCATGAACGGTTTTGAGAATTGGATGGACAAACATCTTTCACCAGTCACTTTATTCATTATTGCAGACATGTTTGAGTCAAAAGAATTTTCCAAATGGGTTGACTCAATAATCACTAAATATGGCGATAGGATTACTATTGGATGCCATGGGTTGACTCACCGTTCATGGTCTGCATGGTCTGAAGATTCTGCTGGTTTTTCGATTGCGCTGGAAAAAGCCACAGAAATAATAATACAGCACGTTGGTAAAAATTGGCGACCATGGTTTAGAGCCCCTGGGGGCTATATTGCTCCTTGGATGGCTAAAGTGATTGCACAACATGGCTATACAGTAGATAGTTCAATCAATCCATCATGGATAGTAAAGAAAAAATCTGGCAAAGGAAATAATTGGAAGAAAGTAAGAGAAGCGATTATTGACAGCAAAATAATAGAAAGAGAGTGGTTAAACAAATGGGGGCTACCCGTTAACGGACCCGCATTATCATTATTCCCTCTTTCTATTATCGCCAAAACTGCTTGGAGGCAAATTCCACCAATATTATCTGTAAAGCAGGCACTAACTGCCCCCGAAAATCCATCATTCAATATTACTACAATTTATTGGCATATTCTTGACCATGGCAGGAAAAACGGTAATTGGAGCCCCCCGATTCCAAATAGCAGATTTTCTTTGAATATTAATCGAAGTAATACTGAATCACTAAAAACCGTCAATTGAAGCATTACTCATGTTCAATGAAGTAGCATGGGATAAACCAACTCTATGGCATCAAGGCTTAAGTTCTGATAAACTGAATTATCTGGAACGAGCAATATCGATTACATTTTTTGCTGGTTTGACTGCTTTATGTGCACAAATTGCATTTGCAGTTCCTTGGACTCCAGTACCCTATACGTTCCAAACATTTGCAGTCTTAGCAACAGGAGTATACTTGAGGAGAAATGATGCATTTCTTTCAGGCTGTGTATACCTACTTGCTGGAGCGATTGGCGCACCAGTATTTGCTGAAGGCGGAGATATGCTATTTGATAGTGGCAAATTGATTGCTAGTGGCGGATATTTGATATCTTTCCCGATTGCTTCTGCACTTGTCGCTGAAGGATTAGACCGCTCAAGAAGTGCAGGTATTGCAGATTTCAAAGCACAAATTACCTGCTGGATCTTAGCCATGATTCCAGTCTACATAATCGGCACAGCGTGGTTGGCAGAATCCTATGAAGTTGGTTTAGCACAAGCATTTGAGTGGGGAGTCGAGCCATTCTTGATTTGGGACTTTGCCAAGATTCTAGTTATGGCTTTAGTCACGACCAAACTATGGTCATATTCACCGCCTCAGGATTAGGTTTGACTCGGGAAAAATTGAATCAATGCCCAAGTTTGATATAATTATGATATCACTATGATATCTTTATATGCATCAGCGTGATGAGATTGAATAGTGAGAACATGGATACACAGCATAAAGCAACAGACGAAATACAATTTAAAGATATAGAGAGAGCCTCAATTAATGGCTTTTTGGGATTATTAATTCATATTATAATAGTCCCAGTAATTTTCTTAGCAACCTTTTTACTATATGCGGGAGGGACAGCAGGAGTCATTTTAGCCATTTTATTGCAAATAATAATATCAATTNTATGGTNTATTATGTGGAATTCATATGTAGTCATCAATCCAAATGAAACCGCAGTACTACAATTCTTTGGAAAGTATTCTGGTACGGTTAAGACAGAAGGATTTCGCTGGTTTATCAACCCACTATTTGAGAAGACCAAGATATCATTTAGAATTAGAAATTTTGAATCTGCAAAATTAAAGGTAAACGATGTCAATGCAAACCCAATCGACATAGCAGCAGTAGTTGTATGGAAAGTATTCGATGCAGCAGAAGCCCTTTTCGAGGTAGATGATTATGATAATTATGTCCAAATTCAAAGTGAGGCAGCACTTAGAGCGATGGCTACAAAGTATCCTTACGATGTTATCGAAGAAAAAGATCTAGGCGGAGTTGCCCTTTCTAGCCACCAAGAAGAGGTTGCTCAAGAACTTCGTGAATCAGTCCAAGCAAGATTAAGCAGGGCTGGAATCGAGGTTCTTGAAGCTCGTATCAGCCACTTAGCCTACGCTCCTGAAGTTGCCCAAGCAATGCTACGAAGACAACAAGCAAGTGCGGTTGTCGCAGCAAGAAGAGAGATAGTCGACGGAGCAGTAGGAATGGTCGAACTCGCTTTAGACCAACTTAGTATCAAAGGAATCATTGAACTTGATGAGGACAAGAAAGCGACTATGGTTAGTAATTTGTTAGTAGTTCTATGCTCAGAAACAGACACAACCCCAGTAGTCAACACAGGTTCATTATATCAGTGAGGAGATTTGAGTGTTCGAAAACTTGGATAATGGTGTATTTTGGTCTATTTTTGGCAACCTTATAGGGTTATTATTTTGCGGAGGATATGCAATATACACTTTTCTTAGACAAGGGACGCATGTCAGGGGAATAGGTTGGAAGAGCAAGAAAGATTANCCAAAATCATATTATTTTACACTTGTAATACTGGTATTAATTTCTTTATTTTCACTCGCATCCATAATCTTTAGATTGTATACTTATTATATCTGATGAGGGATGATATTTGACCAGTAATTCGAGAAAAAAATCAGAATCATCAGACTNTAGGGAAGAACGGAGGGCTAAGATGGCGAAAAAGAAACTCCTTCTAAGAATTGACCCTGCCCTGCATGATACCTTACGTAAGTGGGCAGATGATGATTTCCGCTCTATCAATGCTCAGATAGAGTTTTTATTGAAAAAGTCTGTAGCAGAAAATAGACGGGATTCAAATGAATGATACAAATNGTGGATTTTGGGACGAAAANGAGGATGCTAGTCAGCAAGCACCCCCGACTCAATACAACCTTAACCAGCAGGCGTCAGAGCCTCAGTATGCCAATAACCAACAAGGTATGCCAACCCAAATTCCCCCTTCACAATCTAACTACTACCAACAGGGAATACCAAATCAAATTCATGGTCAACCCTCAACTATTCCATTGAATCAAGGTATTTCAGCAAGTTTTTACCCNGAAACCTCGGCGATGACTGCAATAATATTAGCTGCNCTTTCTTTCGCAATGTGTGGCCTATTTACTGCAATTCCCGCCGTCATTATGGCTAGAAAAGCACTTGACATTACTGACAATGTTCCCAATCACCCTGATGCTGGAACTGCTAAGGCGGCGTTTATTCTAGGTTGGGTAAATATTGGATTGTTTATTCTCGGAATATTATTTTGGCTCGCATTCTTCGCCCTAGGTCTTTCTTTTGGATGGTATTAGTTACCGTTGAATGTTTATATATCTTCGAAATAGATATGTTTTGATTTTTATGAAACCAGAAACTACACTTTATTTTGCCTATGGCTCCAATCTCGATTTTGAAGATTGGTCTAAATGGTGTGCCAAGAAACATGCTGACCCATCCGGCATGGTTGAAATAGAACCAGTCTTTCTTCCAGACTATCGCTTGAAATTCCATTATTACTCAGGTGGAAGAAAAGGTGGCGCTGCAGATATTGTTGAGGCTGATTCAGGAAATATAGTACCAGGGGTTTTGTTCGAATTAGATGATTATACACTTAATTTGATGGACCGTAAAGAAGGAGTAAAGAGCGGGTCCTACCAACGNAAACAAGTCCATGTGGTGACCTTAGAGGGTCGAATTATCGAGGCTCTGACCTATGTTGTTTGTCAAGAACGCATACAAAATAAATTTATTGAACCAACATTAGATTATGTTAACCTAATTAGAAATGGGCTATCAAAGCGGGGACTTCCAATTGAATTTTTAGAGTCCGCATTGAACTTTGAGCAATCCGAATCACGATTAAATCGAATTTTTGTTTATGGAACTTTGATGAAAGGTGAATCACGNCACTTAGCAATCAAGAATGCCGATTTTGAGTTCATAGATGGTGCATTCACTAAAGGTAAGTTGTTACATTTAAATGATTATCCAGGTCTAATATTTGATGTCGATGAACAAGTTTCAGGAGAGTTATATCAATGTAATAAAATCACTAAAAGATTGTCAGAAATCGACCAAATCGAAGGATTTTACGGATATNAATACAGTAATTCATTGTTTAATAGAGTAATTTTGAAAGTAGAAGTAAAAGGTGAATTTATTTGGTCTTGGGCTTACTTTTTCAATGGCCAAGATGGTGATGAAATTCCATCTGGAAACTGGCGCGAAAGAGACTAATTTTGNTAATCAAAATCATCTATGTAAGGTAAAAGTGCATAACTTAAACCCTTCAGACTTTCAAGCACCCTAGTCTCGGGTTTTAGCGCCTTCATCAGTACATTTCGAGTTTCTTGACTAACCTTCATATCAAAACTTTCCAGCAAGTCAATGATTTTTCTTTGAAGTCTACCACCAGTTCTATCCCAATCCATCAGTACAGATATCACGGGCCCTCCATCGATTAAATTACGAGTGCCATATGTTTCAAAAAGGTGAGTAACCACTCTTTCAATAGTCCATCCCCTGTTCAAGATCTCTATTTTCCCAACAAAGCCCAAACTTTCAAGAGCTANTTTGTCTCTTTTTCCTTCNACTAATATNGGGCAACTAAATTCTCTATTACGTCTTCTTTCTTCACCGATAGATTGACCGGCAATCATGAACCTTTTATCAGGGTCATTTGAACCATTAGGCCGGCCTTTGTAATTCATATCAAGCACCTACTTCATGTAAGATATAATCGATTATTTCCTTAGGCTCTGCACCTATAATTTTGACCTTTTTCATTCGAGAGGTATGTCCACTCACAATCTCAATCTCTGATTTATTTAGTTCAAATATTTTTGATAACACATGCATAACCGCTTGATTCGCCTTTCCATCTTTGGCTTGAGCTGACACTGAGATACTCAACCTATTGCGCCAATCATTAAATCCAGTAATCCCCGAACTCTTTGATTCCGGTTGGACTTCAATGTCGATTAGAAGGTGCCCATCAAGGGTCTTTTGAATACATGAAGAAACATCCATAATATCACTTTTGAAGACTTTCGATATTACTTCCACAAAGCCGACTTATTTTACTCGCTCGGCGCGTCTAATAAAGGAAAAACTAAGATTAATATAATATCAATCAAAATGATGNACTGCTAAGCACCTATTGGTGTGTTAAATCATTCAGCCCTGACCAAAATTCGACAAATCCTTAAGGGGTACAACTTGGGCGCCACAATAGGTCAACACCATGCCAGCAGACGACACCGTTTTTTCTGTTCTTTATGACAAATTCCTGTTTTGGGGTATTTTGGTAGGAATTTTCACTTTTGGGTGGCTTTTCTATGCAATTGCAAGATACCGACAAAACATCGTTCCCGATACCACTGATTTAGACCACATTGTAGTCGGTTCATTCCCAGTTGAAAGACACAATACTAAAGTCGAAGTTCTATTTTATGTACTGCCAACAATAATCGTTGTTTGGATTACTATGCTGGCTTTATCTTCCAATACACAGGTTTGGGTTATTCCAGATGATGATGAATCATTTGATATGGAAATCGTTGGCAAACAATGGTTCTGGGAATTTCACTATAATGAAGAACTTACATGGCAAGATGACCCGAGAATAACCGGTATTGATGTCAATTGGGGTCAAGACCTAGTTGTTCAATACTCAAGTAATGCTGAAGCAACTAATATGACTATAACGATAGGTAATGTTGCTACGGACTATTCTCTCGATTCACAGTTAGGTGTCAAGAGTATTACCTCTAGTTTTGATAGATTTACTTACGCCACGGTCGAAGTAACAGATGCTTCTGAAAATGTATTACACACTTGGAATCATATTCCAATAGGCCACTATCTCTCTTCTGCATTGGGGGAACACATGATAGTGCCATGTGATGACGAAGTAGTGCTTTCATTATTTTCTTTAACTTCAGATTATAGCGAACTAAACAGTACCTATTGGGGAGTTCAACATTCCTTCTGGCTACCTGAATGGGGAGTCAAAGAAGACTTAGTTCCTGGCTTAGAAGGGGGCACAGTGATGTGGTTCCTCCCTGACGACCCAGGTACATTCGATATTCGTTGCGCAGAATACTGTGGAATGGACCATTCAAAGATGATTGGGAAAATCGACGTCGTATCTCCAATAATCAATGGAGATTACAAAAATTGCGACGAGGACTCAGGGATCCCCAAATCTGATGGAGGCGGGAATTAATGCGTAAACTAGCAATTGGAATTTTAGGTTTAATCCTATTATCGATGTTTGCAATTCCTCAATTCACCGCTGCCCCAGGGGGAATAAACGGCTTTGGAGACAATGGTTGTTCATGTCACGGAAGTCCATCTGCGGATACCACTGTGACAGTTACAGGACTTCCAACAGAATTCAATGCAAGTGAAACCTATTTATTCACTGTCACGGTAACAAATGATGTCATGCCACTTTGGGCTGACGGAGTAGAAGAAGATGGTTGGAACACTCGTGCTGGTGGATTTAGAATACTTGCTTCTAAGGGTACAGTAACTTCAGTCGACCCAACATTGAGCCACGAGATGGAAGGTGGATTGACCCATACTGATGAAGGAAACAAATTCAGAACGTGGGACTTTGAATGGGTTGCTCCTGCAGATGATACTATATTCACAGAATTCACAATTAACGCTAACGCAGTTAACGGCGGACAAGGTTCTCAAGGAGACATGTGGAATTCATACCAAACATCGATTGGTGGAGTTAATGCTGGGGATTTAGCACCAAGCGTTAGGGCTTTGGTATTACTTCTAACCGCAGTTGGCCTCGCTCTTGGATTGGTTCTATTGGGAATAATGTGGGTTTACTATTCACGTTCTCCTGAAACATTCAATCTTGGTAATTTCTGGGCATACCTCAAACCTTGGTTAACTACAACCGACCACAAAGAAGTAGGTGTTTTGTATTTCTTATACGGATTTATTTTCTTCCTAGTCGGCGGTTTCCTTGCCTTATTATTTAGAATACAGTTAGCAATTCCAGAGAATACTTTCTTGACCGAATCTGAGTACAACTCCTTCTTTACATTACATGGAACTACAATGATTTTCCTTGCCGCAATGCCAATGATTGCTGGATTTATGAACTATGTTCTACCGTTACAAATTGGTGCTAAAGATTTAGCATTCCCAAGAATTAACGCAATGGGTCTTTGGCTACTTGTATTCTCTAGTCCTTTGATTTACACCGGTATTTGGTCTGGAGAAGCAGCAGATATCACATGGGTTATGTACCCGCCTTATTCCTCACTAACCGAAGCCAATCTAGGCGAAGGATTGGCTCAGTATGGTTCTAATTTAGGAACGACTGCGTTCCTTTCAGGAATGCTAATGCTCGGTGCCTCCTCGACATTGAGTGGTGTTAACTTCATCACGACTGTGTTTACAATGCGTGCACCAGGTGTAACTTGGATGAAGATGCCTCTGTTCTCTTGGTCGGTTTTCGTCAGCGTATTTATGCTGTACATGTCACTCCCTGCATTGGTTATTGGATTGGTATTCTTATTGTTTGACCATACTATTGGAACTGTATTTTTCACGAGTGGTGGTGATGGATTGCTATTCCAGCACTTATTCTGGTTCTTCGGTCACCCTGAGGTATACGTGGTGATCGTTCCAGCATTTGGTATAGTTTCTGAAGTTCTTGCAACAAGCGCACGAAGGTCTATTTTCGGATATAAATCGATGGTTTTAGCAATGGCTGGTATCGGTGTAGTAGGATTTATTGTTTGGGGACACCACATGCTCACCTCTGGAATGGACGCTTTCTGGCGTGCTGCCTTCATGGTAACCACCATGGCGGTTGCGATTCCAACCGGTGCTAAAATATTCAATTGGCTTGCCACTCTATGGGGTGGAAGTCTCGTAATGAAGACGCATACTCTTTGGTCGCTAGGATTCTTGGTTACTTTCACACTTGGTGGAATTTCTGGAATGTTCTTCCCAGTTGCAGGACTTGATGTCCACTTCCACGACTCATACTTCGTAGTAGCTCACTTCCACTACGTATTCATCGGCGGTACTGTCTTTGCCTTATTCTCAGGAGTTTACTACTGGTATCCAAAGGNCACAGGACGTAAACTGAATGAAAAGTTGGGTCTGTGGCACTTCTTGATAGGATTCTCTTCTTACAACGCAGCATTCTGGCCAATGCACAAACTCGGAATTATGGGAATGCCTCGAAGAACTCACTCCTACTTAGAAGAAACAGGATTTGCCGAGTATAACTTGGCAGTCAGTATCTTTGCCTTCATATTTGGAATCAGNCAACTCCTCCTNGCTTGGAACATTTTCCAATCTAGAAGAACTGGCGAGCCTGCTGGTAAAGACCCATGGGGCGGATGGTCTCTTGAATGGTCTACCACATCTCCACCACCTACNCCTTCATTCCACGACATCCCAACTCAAGGCGATATGAATGAACTATACGGNCATCATTCCGAGAAAGACTCACTTTCAGAGAAATTATGGAAAGGTAAAGCAAAGGGGGCTGAAGAATGAGTGCACACAACAACCATGTGGAAAACTCCACTTGGATGCATGCAGTTATGATGGCAGGAATCTTTGCTGTCATTGGAATAATTNNATTCGCAGCTCTTGGTATAGGTGTGGCAAATCAAAAGCACGAGGTCTATGATGATGCAAAACATGCATATCACGACGCTAAGGAAGACCCTTTGACCACTAGTGAAGAACTTGACCATCTTTATCANGAAGAGGAAAAAGCCCATCTTTCATTCCTGACTTACCGAGTTGCTGGAATTACAATTTTGGTTATGTTCAGTATCTATGCTATCTTTATGGGGATTGGAGGTTTAGTAAATGCCTTACAACCCGATGATGAACATGATGACCATGGGCATGATGACCATGAAGAACATCATGGTTCAGCATCACCNATTATTTTCAGTTTAGGTGTGATGTTGTTTTTGATGGGCTTCCCTAGTTTTGTTGTAGCGTGTAAAGCACTNATGTCTCAAGGAGGCACCTTTGCATTTGGAGACATATTGCTAAGTTTAGTCGGTTTGAATTTTATTATGCTTGGTATTGCTAATTGGTGGAAAGAAGATCTACCATTTATTGGGCATGGTGAGCAAATAGCAACCTCTGCTCCTTTCGAGGGAGAACATATCAGAAAGGCTGGTCTTTGGGTATTTATTATGTCTGAGATTATGGTCTTCGCNACTTTCTTCTCTTCTTACCTACGTGTTAGAACAGAGTGGTGTACNGATTGGGCTATCCGTGCATCAGAAGAAGGAGATAATTGCTATGGAGTGGCTGAAGGGTCAGTTACAACCGCTTCAGATCTACTAAGATATGACGTTGCAACCTTAATGCCTGGAGCAATAAACACATTTGCACTAATTATTTCATCATACACTATTGTATTAGCATTGAAGACTGCTAAGGATAAGAATTGGGAAGCACCTACAAATTTCATGCGCTTCGTTCTGCCAGATAAGAAGAGAGCGATTAGAAATTATTTGATTGCAACNCTTCTTTTGGGTTCATTNTTTATTGTGTTGAAACTTGTAGAATGGAGCCATCTAGTCGCAGAAGGATTCGACATCGGGTCTCCACAAGGTTCTATCTTTTATGTTGCTACAGGTGCTCACGGGTTACACGTATTCATGGGTCTTTTGGTTATGCTTTACTTGATATTTAAATCCGACACAGTTGGATATGATGAGGACAACGGCCAAGGAATCGAATATTTCGGTCTTTATTGGCACTTTGTTGATTTGGCTTGGGTAGTAATTTTCCCAGCATTTTATTTGTATTGAGGTGATTGAATGGGTGAACATGCAGTTAGTGGAATTGAAAAATGGCTTTTGGATAAAACAGGCAAAGACATCTACTTTTGGAACTTCATCATACTGATGTTCTTCACGCTTTTCGAAGTTGGTGCTGTTTTCTTTGAAAAGATCCCAGGGACTGAAATNGAGATTACAAGATTGATGGTATGGGGCGTTCTTATAGGTGTTGGAATAATCAAGGGTTATGGAATCGCTGCTTACTTTATGCACTTGCGAGGAGACCCAAGAATCTATACAAGGACCGCTTTATTCCCAGTATTATTTGTATTATTGATGCTTTGGGGCATTGGTCTTTCCAACCCAGAAGCAGTTACTGAATTACCTGCATGGTGTACTCCTGATTGGGATTATGCCACACGATGANACGCAGNTACTAATATANNCGCTTTNNGAGCGNTTGGTATGAGAAGTCGAATAGTCGCTTATTTCTTNATCAGCATCTTGCTNGTATCGCTGGTACCCTCAACATCTGCATACAAAGGCTATCAACTATCACGAGGCGCCGTTTCCGATTTCACTCTAATTGACCAAGATGGCGAAAATGTGACATTAAATCGTTCCAATGGCGAGATTCTAGTCGTCGCTTTCATCTTCACAAGATGCACNGATGTCTGTCCTGTGATTACGCAATCATTGAGGTCAGTTCAAGATGGCCTTTCATCAGAATATAGTGATGAGGTGGAATTCATGTCTATTTCTGTAGACCCAGAACACGATACTCCNGAGCAACTCAAAGCCTTTGCAGAACTACACGATGCGAACTGGTCACACTTGACTGGAGATTTAGAAGTGATGGAAGAAGTCTGGAATAGTTTTGGACTCGTAGTTCAAAAGAATGTCATTGAAGCGCATATTGCAGAGGAGAATGGTCATCAGTCTAACGACTCAACGGTAACTTTTGTCGATGGCGAGGGCAACTCATCAGAGCTGATGGTTTTACCAACCGCATGGTCTTTGACAAATGCTCTTTCAGATGCTAACAATATTTCTCTAAACTATTCTACTCATTCCGTGTATGGTAATATGATATCGGGAATTAATGGTACTGAATCTCCTTCTGATTGGTCATGGTACTGGAAATTTATGGTATACAATGAAACATCAACATCTTGGCAAGAATCCAATGTTGGAGTCGACTTTATCGATATAGACGAATTTGGAACCCAAAATATTGCTTACATGGCATCAAATGCTGATGAGAATTTACTTGCCACTCCNGATAATGATAGTTTTAGTATGTCGATAGTTTATCCAGATAACACTTCTGAAACTCATGTTTTGGATGAGGATAGTATTACTGCTTGGCACTTGACAATTGGAGCATTTGATGGAGCAGGGATAAACTATTCATCTTCCAATCACCCACAATTCGGTCACTTTTTCTCCTCCTTTAACGATGAAGACCCTGCATTGGACAACTGGTCTTGGTATTGGGAATTGCANACATGGAATGATTCTAGTATTTCTTGGGAATATTCCCAACTTGGTGTTGACTCAGTCGAAGAANCACAATATATNGCGTGGGCAAGAAATACTACTGCTGACTCAGATATTCCAATTCCAGGTGCAGTTCAAAGCATGATAGACCAACAAAGTAACCAAGTTTGTGATGGCCATGGTTGGGAGATGGGCTCTGGTTCAGGGAAACATTGTATGTGCGATCAGGGATATGAATGGCCTGAGGATACAATGTTGTCATGTGTGGCAGTTGAAGTCGAGGAANAATATACAGTTGGGCATTCCACTACTACCTTTATTTTGGACAGCGAGCGCAAACCAAGAGTCGCATGGACAGGAGATAATTGGAATCCTTCAGACTTTATTGAAGACATCGAAACCTTAGCCGAACTTGAAGGNTTAATCGATACCAGTGAAGAAACACCCGGCTTAACTTTCGCTGTGGCGTTAATCTCATTAGGAGCTGCTGCAATTGCAATTAACGTACGCAGTAAGCCGAATGAAGAAGATAATTAGAATCCTTTCTAGGGGAAAATCAATCATATAAGAACCTCTGGGATGGCATAGTGCAGAGATCGCATAGCTCGGTAGTGCGGTGGACTTGAAATCCACTGTCTTTCAGACACGGGGGTTCGAATCCCTCTCTCTGCGCCAAAAGGATTTTTTTATTGATCTGATAAGTCAATTTGATAGAAGGGTTATCAAACTAAAGCCTCTCTTGCTTTACTATGCGAAGAGCAGTGTTAGCGGTTTATCTCCTTGCACTGATGACCTTAGCCGGATGTCTAGGNCCTCAAACCGCATCTTGGGGTTCTGATGGAGTAGAGGTTGATTTCTCTCAAGGTGGCACCTCAATTAGTTCCGACCTTGGCTCTTCATCAATTGATTATGAAGATATTTCACCANTAGGTTGCGAGGTTGGTTCATCAAATTATCTTACTACTAATTCCTCTTCTCCAGTTTCATTTACCGGTTTTCTTGCAGCCAGTAATTTTTATGAATCTCACGACCCAATAAATGGTGCTAAAGACCTCGAATTAGCTGTAACTACTTCGGTGGCAATTCAATCAATGCCTTTCAATGAAGCTAGTAAAATAGTCGAAGGTGATGGTGCTCGAGTTGACCTAGAAGATTGGTTTAGGCCATTGAACCCTCAAACCAGAGCGGGTACAATTGACTTGGATGAAATCGATGGAGATAGCGAAGATTACTGGTATGTATTAGGTTTGATTCCAACTACCGAGAATATCAACGATGGTATGCGCTCTCTAGATAAGTGGCACCAGCCAGTAACAATTGAAGGCTACCTCGTAAATCCAATCAACAATGTCTCTGCAACAGGATATTACAAGTCCGGCAATGCATCTTTCAGCCATAGCGTTGATTCAGACTGTAATCTTGTGGTAGGGGATAATCATAGACAAAGTGTNTACGTTCTTGTCGATAAAATAATACTTGATGGTGCAGTTGTTAGCGATGATGGCGATTCTAAAGATGAATGGGCTTATGGCGATGTTCCATTCTTTGGTCGTGCAGGATACATTCTCTTCTTCCTAATCGTTGGAGTTGGGGGCGGTTTTGGTCTCTTTATTCTATCACAATTATTTGTATTACAAGGTGCTAAAACAACGATGAAGACTTTACTTGGAAAGGAAGGAATGGATAAGATAAAGAAGGTCGCATCCGATTTACGTAGGTCTAAAGCGATGGGCATGATTTCTCCTAAAGAAAGGAAAAAGCAAATTGAAATGGAATCAAGGGAAGAGAATAAATCGAAACCANCAAAAAANTCTAAAAAACCAGAAAGTGAGATTTCAGGTTTTGATTTAGACAGCGTGCTTTCATCAGGGCCTTCTCAAGGTTCAACCTCTGAATTTGGTGGCGANTCCTCTTCGGTGGTCGNCACTAATGAATCAATTGAAATGGATAGAGCGGCAGCANCAACCGANTNTNATNATACGGANTATTCNTACCAAGAGGAACCTAAACCTGCTTGGACTCCTCCGCCGAAAGAATCTAGAAGGGAACAATNCTCTAGCAANGTNGTNAGNAGTCANCCTGAGNAACAGAAGAGAGANCANTTCTCTAGTNCNGCNCCNAAGGCAACTAAATCATCTNCTCCNGTTAAGAAAAAGAAAACNGTNAGAAANCGNAAGAGNGTTAAGAAGNCAGAACCTGAACCNGAANATGAANCNAAGAAAAGTAGTTTTAGTGNAGANGATGANTTNTCNGACTTCTCNNTGTNATCAGTGAAAAATCTTGACTTCCGATGCAAGAACTTCCATATTNAGTGGAGTTGAACCTATATTTTCTCCATCAATGTTTATNGCAGTNGGTTCAGGAGTTTCAATTTTTAATTGTTTGAATCGATGGTAAACAACCCTGGGATGAAATACATGACGGCCTTCTTTCTTGAGAAGTCCAAAAGCCTTCAAAATATCCCTCCTTGTCATCTTTTTCAATATGCCAATATCCATTAAGCCATCATCTAAAGACGCTCCAGGGGCTAATGGTAACAGAGATCCACCAGTCTGACTATTTTGAACTAGAAATAATGTATAGTCGTCTTCCATTTTATGGCCATCGAGATATAGGCTTGCATGTCTTCGATTATTAGCCATAATGGCCATTAAAATACCAACATCATATCGAATACTTCCCATCCAGCGCATTTTCTCTGCCTTAATGGTTGAATCAACCCCAAGTCCCCAAGTCACTAAGTTATGGCTAAATCTAGTAATCTTGCCCTTGGTATTTCCTGGTAAGCCTTCAGTCAACTCTACTCTTGCTAAGTCAATATACTGACTATTGCCTTCGATGATTCGTGAAACAGCATCTTCAGTACTCATAATCTGTAAATCATTTGCTTGTGAGTTTCCAGTTCCTGCAGGAATAAGGCCGAATCGAATATTAGAATTATCTTTAGATTTTAACATCCAACCTGTTATAGTTTCAGAAAGACTACCGTCTCCACCTACAACAACAATTGCTTCATTGGATTGAACTTCTAATGAATTAGCGATTTCAACTAAATGGTTAGAATGCTTTGAAGTATATATCTCTACATTAATTCCCGAATTTTCAAAAAGTTGCTTTGCTTCTTCGGCTATTTTAATTCCCTTTTTCTTACCTGAATACGGGTTCACTAAGAGATATATTTTAG
>NHGH02000027.1 GCA_002172355.2 Euryarchaeota archaeon TMED132 | reverse complement strand
TCTTTTTGTGAGAATATTTTGGCAACCTCTGTTCTCTTAGCGTATCTTTTGTTAATTTCTACAGTTACTCTGTTAGGAGCTAAATCTTCTGTTGAGATAAGTACTCTTTCAGTACCGTTGATGATGAAGTAGCCACCAGGGTCTAGTGGGTCTTCACCTTTCTTTTTCAACAAATCTTTCCAAGAATCTGAATCCTCTGCAGAGGTAGTTGGGTAAAGTTGACGGTCGCCAGCAATGTGAGCAGGATGTAAATTACATCTTTTTGAGCGGACCATAATTGGCATACTTCCAACTTGAACACCTTCTTCTTTAGGAGATGGAACACCATTTCTTACAATCTGGAAGTCAATGGTTACTGGAGACATGTAGGTTAGTTTCCTCAATCTGCATTCCATAGGAGTAGATGGGTGCTCTGAACCATTTGCTTCTCTAATTGTAGGTTCTCCAAGTTGGATGTTCTTCATACGAATTACGATATCCTGGTCAACTACGTCGAGTTTGATAAAACCACCATCGTCATCATCAACTTCTCCGTCGATTCCAACTCTAATGTTGCGAATGATCTTCTCCATTCGTGAAATCATATTGTCCCCAGCAGGGATACAGTCATCATATGATGCAATTTGATGATTAACTAAGCTTCTTTCCTTGAAAAATGATTGAATTATTTCCTGCATTATTATCCCTCAGTTACCCTCTACTATCAGTCTGTAAGCAATTGTCTTACCTGCAGATGGTGAATTTCTTATTACCTTGACTACTCTGTCTGCAATCCATCCAGCGGCCAAAGGCTTGTGTTCTGGGTCTGCTGCAAGTTTAGCATTGTCAATTGTCTCTGCTTGTTCTTTTAGAACTTGAACTACAGGATCTGTGATTAGTATCTTTGGAAGCCATTCTTTTGCAAGCCTGGGCTCGCCAGTGTCTTCGTCCATCTGAACCATTTCCCAAGGAGCTAATTCTGCTTGTTCGATATCGAATTGTTCCTGCTCGGAGATATTTGCATCACCAACTAGTTCTTGATGAGGGACAAGAACGTGATTAAGTGCATTAAAACGAATATTAATTTCAGGTCTATCGAAGTCATCTATTGCTCTAGAACGAATAGTGATTTTCTTACTCTTCTTTTGGGCTCTTCTCCGAGAACCTTGTTCGGCAATTACTGCCATAACATTTGTGAAAGATTCTGAATCCTTAGAAATTCCAAGTGTTGATGCTATTTCATCATGAGAAAGAGATTTGATATCGGTCATGTTTCTGTCCGTCGCCAATTTATGGGCGAATTCTTCAGATACTCCGAGTTCCATTAACCGTTTTTTTGTTGCACTTTTCACTACCATTTTTGACCCCTCAAATACCCTCAACTCGTTAGACCGGAAGCGTGTCAAGCGGGCCTGACGGGGTTCGAACCCGCGACCGTCCGGTTAAAAGCCGGATGCTCTACCTGACTGAGCTACAGGCCCAACGTAGCAACTTGGGCTTTTCAGCCGACTTGCCAACTGTTCATATAAGTTGCGCTTGGAAACGCCCAGTCCCGCTATGGCGAGACGCGTCAAAACCGAAAGGGAAAACGCTCAAAATACCCCAAATTCGGACTTGCGTGAATAGTGCTCGCAAGGATAATGAATAAATCCTTCGGAACAATCCGCAACATGTTCACAATGTCCGAGACCCCGATATTTGGAATTGAAAATATCGAAAATGAGATTCGAATGTTAAACAGAGATTCTATTTTACATGAATGGAAATCTCCAACTGGTGAAGTTTTTCAAATAAATGTCCCACCAACAGTATATCCTCCAAGAGAAGATACTGATTTGATGGCTAAAGCAATTGTCAATCTTGGACCTGGTAAAGGCCGAAAATGCCTTGAGATCGGATGTGGCTCTGGCGTGTTATCTGTACTTGCATCAAGGCAAGGATGGAAAGTGACTGCGTGTGACATTAATCCATTCGCTGTAGCATGTACCAAAGGAGTCGCTGAAGAAAATTTCTCGGACATAATTGTCAATGAAGGTGGACCTAGCCCTAAGGTTGATGGAGATGTTTCTCAATGGACAAATGGAAATAAATTTGACCTCGTGTTTTGGAACTTACCATACCTCAAACCCGACCAAAGTATGACTGAAACACTTGGACCACTGGAAGAAGCTGCATTACTCGATACAGACGTGGATGGACTGTTTGAAAGAGCATTAAACTTAATTCGAGATAATATTATGACCGAATCAGGTATTGCATTATTTGTAGTTTCAAGTCAAAACTCAAAATTAAAGCCAAAGAATAGATGTTATTCTCATGGATTTGCTACTAGAGTAATTTCAAAATTATCATTTGATGATGGAGAAGAACTACGATTAATAGCTGTATGGAAACCTTTCAATAACGCTAAAAAATTATTTGTTGAACAATTATCATCAACCAATACCGTAATGCTAGATTCAGAGCATCCGGCTGGAAGTTCAATATGCACTCCAAAACAAACTTCTGGCCATGGACGAAGAGGTAGAACATGGATAGATACGACAAAATCATTCGCTGGTTCTTGGAAGTTATTTGATTCCTCGACACAGATGGAGCCAGGGTTTATCCAAATACTGGCCGGAATATGTGTCAAAGACGCAATTTCATCTTTACTAGATGAACATGATTTTGAAAAGATTCTACTCAAATGGCCTAATGACTTACTGATCCATGAATCAGGGGGTTGGAAGAAAGTTTGTGGAATATTAGTAGAATCAAGAACTTCTGGCGACAATACATCGTTGGTATTAGGAATTGGAATTAATTTATCTGGCTCGAAAAATAGTGACCATGATTTTGAAATGGGATTTTTGGATTCATTTTCTAAGCAAATAACTTTTGAGGATTTAACCTCTGCAATCGATGCCTCACTCGCATCATATTTTGAAAATAAACATACTATTTCTAATCTAAATAAAAAAGATACACTAGAGCGAGTTAATGATGAAGTAAAAAATACTTTTACGACTTTAAGAAAGCCTTTCTATAGAAATATTGAAGTTGGTTTCAAGTCCATTTTAAGCAACGGAAAGATGGAACTTTTTGGCTTGGATGGTGAACCTTTTACTATCGATGATGGGGAATCATTGGAATGGGGAAATTTCAGTTGAGTTCAGCATCGATTGGCTCAGCAGATTTTTCTTCTTTCTTCTTATAGAATCCAAATGCAAGAATTAGTGCTCCTAATGGATAAACCATGAAATCTAACATTAGCGATCTTTGAACATTAATCAAAACCTCTCCCTCAACCACTCCATCAGATGCTCCAACTTGTATAACAACAAGATGTTGCCCTCCTTCTTTAGCCGTGTATTCATATTCTAAATTGTCAATATCACCTTTAGGAATGAGTTGATTTTCCTCACCATCGAAATAGACTGTTACAGAAATACTATCTCCGCTTACGACATCTAAGTCTATCAATAATTTATCATTCTTCATCAGTATGGCACTTTTCTCTAGCACAGCTGCTTCTCCGGGTTCGTTTGTTAGTATCTCAGAATCGACCCATGCATGCATGACAAAACCGGCTACTAGAATTGAAATCCCTACAAGTATGAAGACATCACTGACCTTCATTGCTTCAGCGGTACCTCCACCTGCCATGTATAGGCGTGAGTAATTTAACAAATGAATGTGTTCCTATCTTTTACGCTTAGGCTTTTCAAGTTTCAATCTCTCTCTAACCAATCTAATCTTACCACTCATTGTCAAACTTTCTAACCCATAATTAGAGATATTAGTTTCTTGGCTCAGTAGTTCTCTAAATTCTTGACTACTTTCCAATGGAGCTTCCACAATCGCTAACCCAAAAGGTGAATTTATTGATTTAGGAATTACCTCTAGTTGAGATTCATCGGACTTTTTATCGCCACCTGAGTGAACAAAGTCCATCAAACGTAACTTTTTAGGAAATTCAAATTCTGAACTTATGTTAGTAAGAATTTTTTCTACATCCTTACGAGTAGTATGGTTTGCATCAATGGCAAGACCAAACCATCGCCTCTTACCCCTTAGAGCCTTGGAAAGACGCTTGGCCATAATATCCGCACAAAGTACTCCTTCAATACATTTCTTTGAATAACATCAAAACATAACCGCATCTGGGGTGTTTGAACGTGGTAATATGGAGGAGGAGAGTTTGCATGAAAGTGAATCCAATCCAGAATTGGAATCTCTGAAGAATGTTGAAACCTCTCTTTGGAAACTATTGAAAACCTTGCTTTCACCAAAAACTATGCCGCATATAGTTATGATTTCAATACTGGCGATAATACTCCATATTCTTGCAAGTAGTGATTCACTTACTAACATTACTTCGGTCATTTTTATAAGTTTGAGCATGGGGTATTCCATAACTGCAATAGGCTCTAAAAATGAAAGAATCAGGAATTGGACTATTGCTCGACCGGAAAACGATAATGAAGGTGATAGCAAGGCTATGAAATTCATTAAAAAATTCAAGATCTGTATATTCCCTCTTAGCGTATCTTTAGCATCTACTATTTTGATAATCACCTTATTTGGAGAAAATGGCTTAATTCCACAAGTATATGACTTAATTCCCGTGTTTTTAGGTTCCTTATTCGTACTTTGGGCGATTATTCAAGGAATCTCTTTCAGTACCTGGGCATCATCATTATCTGCCAATAAGACCAAGAAAAAAGGTGCCATTTCAAACCTGAAGGTTTCGACTGCTTTTAATGGACTTGTTTTGATGGGTTTTTCGATATTAGCAGTTAGTATATTTCAATTCTTCAAGGAACCTTCATCTTCACCGCTGGAGATCATATTTAGCAACTGGGTTTACTTGCTTTTGATAATTCTACTATTCGTCTCAACCAGCGCTTGGACATGGAAGTTAAGGTCGCTTGGAGAAAATAATCAAAGTCTTAACTCGTTTTCTAATAGATGGACTTTGATTTGTCATATCTTTTTATCATGGCATATTTTAACAATCTGGAGGCAGAACTTCATGTCTCCAAATTCGATAGAGATATTTATTGAAGAATTACTTCTAATGATATTTACTGTTTTTATGGCAATATGGTCGCTAACATCTAAAGGATACGCTACAAAATTCAAATTATTAGATGAGCAAAATTCCCTGCCTTGGGGACTCGCCTTTGGCTATGCATATGCAGGAAGCGTCGCTATGTTGACCAATGTTTTTGATGAGATTACAACCGTTATGACAATTGGACACAGCGTAGTGGTCATCACCGTGATATATGTTTACAGAAAGGTTCTCCTCAATGTCTTCTCAAAACATGATGATGGTGTTCTCATGAGGAGACTTGCAGCCAATATTGAAGTAAAAACTGAAGAAACCGAGGATGATGAATCGGACATAGAAGAAACCGTTACCGAGATTGAAATAGATATTGATGACTCTGAAGATGGGGATTGGCAAGAGGACTCAGATGTGGACTGGGACAAAGAAAATGATGACAAAACAATCAGTACTGATGTCGAATGGGAAGAGACCATTGAGTTGGATTAGTCTTCAGATTTAATTCCCGACAATAGAGTAACTACACGCATGGTGTTAGCTAAATCCTCACTTACCCTAGCGCCAAGAATAACTTGTGCATCACGGTCTAATGCTTCGGTGAACAACTGTGCTACAGAGTCCACTTGATTCAAGGTCATACCCAGACCGCCTTCAATTTGAATGAGACAACCCTTTGCCCCTCCAACATCTAAAGCCGCTAAAGGAGCCATCATCGCAGAATGTAAAATCCCTTTAGGGTCATTAGGGTCTCCAACCCCAACTAGTAAGGTGGCATTACCCTCTTGTTCGACAATTGCGCGCAAATCCATCAAATCCAAATTTATCAAACCCATTCGAAGTAGAGTTCTAACCAAGCCATCTACCAAATCTTCTACCCATTCAGCACCCATCTGCCAAGAGCGCCCCTTTTCTCTGGCCTGTCTGACCAATCTTTCAAGTGAAAGCCTTACTGTGACATGGGCGATTTTTTGAAGTCGTTCGATTCCTTCATCTGCGATCTTTCTTCGAGTTTCTTGAATGTCAAAAGGTAATGCTGCTACTGCGATAACTATGGCACCGGACTGGCGTGCTTGACGTGCAAATTCATGGGCTGCACCGGTGCCAGTTCCGCCGCCCATCCCTGTCAACAATAGAACCAATTCCACTGGCTCCAAAATTTTGCGAACTATGGTGGAAGAACTCCTCATCCTTTGTTCTGCAAGTGGCGGAAGTGCTGCACATCCAAGTTTATCAACTGCTGTACCCAAACGTAATATTCGGGCATCTGAGCAATCCTCAAAACTTGAATCATCAGCATCGATAAGTAGTATATCGGCGCCTCCATCAGAGCGTTTCCAAGCCCCTTTAGCCCAAGAACAACCCAAACTACCAACGCCGGCAATAAGGATTTGAGATGACTCCATCAAACACAGGGTTTTAGCGAACATCAATGAACTTTAGCGTTGATTTCATTCAACATAGCGCAGATATCTTCTTCTGGCGTCTCTCGCCCAAGCATTATCCGGTTCTAATTCTAAAACTCGATTATAGTACTCGATGGCTGTTTCAAATTCCGAAAGATGCCTGCCATAGAGGTGACCTAGATTGGAAAGAACTGGAATACATTCTTCATCTTCACTTAACATTTCAAGCAACAACTTCTCAGCAGCACCAAGATTATTTCTCAGCATCATGTCTTCAGCCAAATCTAAATTTTCGAGTTGTTCTAAAGTCAAATCATAGGTATTATCAAACGGTGTATCCATGAGACTCAAACAGCCCATAATGACTTTACATTTCAATCCATCCAAGAGGATAGTTTAAAGTCCATTTAAAAGCCAAAATCGCACCCTTATAAACCTTATTTTCGATAAATAAAAAACGCTATACTGCGAAAGAATTTTGTTATTTGTTTCGACAATGTTTAAAGAGTTCATACGAGTGGAAAGATTACTTGGGTGTGTCAATGTTGCGCAAGCCTTTTTCAATACGTGTCGTATTGATAATGACTCTATCGATATTTTTGCTTGCCCCAAGTATAGTTTCTTCTTCTCATTTGGGCATTGGCGGAGAGCAAATAAACTCCCAAGATGGAAGTACTATCAACGATGTTGCAAAAGAGGGATGTCTTTGCCACAATGCTGTTGCTGACAACACTGTTCAGATAATTCTTGATGATGTTCCGTATTCATGGATTGCTGGAGAGTCTTATGAAATGACTCTTCAAATCATTGGTGGACCACCAGCAGCATCTCCTTACACTGCTGGGTTCTCGATGAGAGTTAGTGCTGGCGAATTATCAGGAGACACATCTCAAAACTGGGAAGATGATGTTATGACTTTGACTCACACCGGAGACAGCGCAGGAGTTTCTGACCGTGCTTGGGTATTGACATGGGTCGCACCAGCAACAGATAATGGTGCTGTTAATTTCTGGATCACCGGCAACTCGGTTAATGGTGACCAAGGTCCAGGAGATGACGATAAGTGGAATCAACTTCTATTCTCAATGCAAGAAGGCGGTGATTCAACTACAGCACTTGGAAAGAGAACTCTATTTGCTGGTGATGGTAATGTCAGCCCGCCTGTGCCTGAAGAAACAGGAGTTGACCTAAAACACATGGGTGCAGAATTTAGAGCGCACGTTCTGGGTCTACTTGGTTTTGGAGCAGTTCTTGCTGTAATTCTATTCGCTGGATTAATGCTAAGATATAGTTTCTCAACCTCTTACAAGGGACGAAGTAACCAACTTAGATTGAGATATAAAATAAGAAGAAGAGGTGATCAGTGATGGACGATATGATTACCAATTTACTTCGTGATGTAGCAAAAGGAAAGGTCAGCGTAGAGGATGCTCGATTGGCTTTAGAAGATGCTACACTCACCGAAGAACAATTAGAATCTGCGATAGAAAAAGGTGTTTTCGAAGAAGCTGATATGGGAGCCGTTGTCAGTGCAACATTAGCACCTTCGGGTGGTTCTTACCTCACTATGTTCTTTTTCGTTTGGGGAATCTTTTGGGCATGTTATTGGATATTTTCTCTAATCTATGGTCTGGCCAAAGATTGGGACCAAAGGCAATTATCATTCCATTTGGCAATGGGGATTACAACCTTGATTTTCATGGGCCTTGTATATCTTAAGTTCATCTTACCTGATACTATCATTGTAAAGAACGCCATTAACAAATTCATACCAGAACATCAGAAAGATTGGAAGGAGTACAAGTGGTGAGCATCATGTCTAGAGAATATGACCTAAAAGTAGACCCAGCAACTTTGGCAGGTGGAGCATCCGGTTCATCTAGCACTTCCATCAATCGTAGACAATTCCTAAAATACGGATTTAATACAGCGACTGGAGTTCTTGCTGCATCTCTTGGAGTTCTAGGATTTTCCGCGATTCTACTCCCACCTGGTGGAGGCGTTTCTGGTGATTTAGGAGTTGTATTTTGGGCCAAGGGCAGAGAAGATGAAGCATGGTATGGTGCCAAGCATGAACAACCAATGACTCGTACTGATTTCGTTAACGAGGCTGCAAAATCCAGCACAGGAACATCAGGTGCGGCTGGAATTTGGAATGGGGTACCAGTTGTAGTAACATATGTTGACCACGCCAAAAACAAAGATACTCCGGTGTTTAACGGCAAGGCCAGATTCCAATTTATGGAAGGTTACGACGAAACCGGAAAGAGAATTGGCCACTTTGAAGATTTGAGTGACGTTGACCCAAGAATTTTCCCTTCCGATAATCTTGTTATGATTTTTGGAAGATGTACTCACTTGTGTTGTATTCCTGGATGGCAATTGGTTTCTAACTCCTATACAGACGATTCATGGACTCCGGGAGGAGGAGATGGTGGTGGAACCAAGTTGTTCTGTATTTGCCACTCTTCCCGTTTCGACCCAACGGCTCTTGAGATGAATTCAAACAGAAACCGTTCTTCTGGAGCTACATTCAGTTATGCTGGAATTCGTAGAGCAGGTGGACCTGCGCCTGTAGGGCTTCCTTTAATTCCGATTCAACTTAATGGAGATGTCATAGAGGGCATTACAGACTACATCGATTGGTACACATATTGTGATTGAGGTGATTTTATGACAACGATGTTTTGGATTCTTTGGTTCTTTATCGCTTTCGTGATTGTGTTAATCGCATTCACTCTAAGGAAGGAAAATGATGAAATGCCTCGTAGAGAAATTCTACGTGCTGTTGAATCAAGTGGAAAGATGGGTTTTGCTGAAAGATCATTCCTGTGGGTTTTCTCTTGGCTAGATACACGGTTTAGAATTCAAGATTATTGGAATATGTCAAAAGGTGCTTACTACAACATGCACAGACAGATGCCACTTACGCACGCAGAGAAGTATAAGTTGAGAATCATTTGGTATTGGTACCCGCTATACTGTCTTGGTGGAATCTCATTCCTTTCATTCATTATTCTGGTAATCACTGGAACTGTATTAGGAATATACTACGTTCCTGGTGGAGAAGGAATTCCCTCGCCTGCCTATCTTAGTATGCAATATATCATGACTGAACTTCCGTTTGGATATATAATCAGAGCAGTTCATCACTGGGGTACTCACTTCATGGTTGCCAGCGTATTTTTACACATGTGTAGAGTATATTTCACTGGAGCATACAGGAACCCAAGAGAACTTAATTGGTTGATTGGAGTTGCTTTGATGGCATTGACAATCGTGTTTGGATACTCTGGCTATCTATTACCTTGGGATTCACTTGCATATGGTGCTGCAGTTATTGGAATAAACCTAGCAAACTCCAGCCCTCTTGTTGGAAAGTACATCGCAACTCTACTATTTGGTGGCTCTTCACTAACCTCCAGAACAGTTACAAGAATGTATTTCATTCACGTCTTTATCTTACCAGTAATTGTAACTGGACTAATTATTGTTCACTTGTTTATCGTATGGGTTCAAGGAATCGCGGAGCCGCATTGATCAAGGAGGGATATTATGGGAATTGTAGAGAATCTAGGTCGTGTTGCATCTTCTTACATGGAAGAGAAAGAGAAATTACAAACTGTAGGTGAAAAGAGAAAGAGAACTCGATTAGGACATGGCTTTTGGCCACATGAAGTTCTAAGAGATCTGTTGATTTTCGCATTCATGTTTGCGGTTTTATTGTATTATGCTTGGTTAATCCCGCCACCACTTCACGGTGCTGCTGACCCATATGCACAAGCTGGTTTCGTTTTCCCTGATTGGTATGTATTATTTTCATACGGGTACTTAAGATGGGGTGAATATTTACCTCAATTCTTAGTTCCAACTGGTTTTGTTGGTGAAATAGTTGGTCAGCCTGTATTCCCATGGAATGCTGCTTGGTGGGGCGCTGCTCTAACTGGTATCCCTATAGCAATTCTTATCTTACCTCCATTCCTTGGAGGAAGAGAAAAGCGACCTGTTGAAGACCCATGGTTTGCTTCTGCCGGTGCAGTTTATCTTGCTCACATATGGTTTATCTCTGTATTCTCAATCAATATTTTCTTGGAATTATACCATAAAAATCGGTCTGATTATTGTAAATTAGACAGCCATGGAGATTTGCTCTGTGGAACTCGGGAACCATGGATAGCCGAAGCATTCAACGCGATACCCTGGCTAATGACGGGGGTGCTGCTATGGATTTGTATCTACTTTGTAGCCAGAGGCATACTCTCCAAAGCATGGGGTTCAGGATTTACTCCAAGGCATGCTAAACAAATTATTGTTGGAGCATTGATTATATCCACTGCTGCCAGTGTTGCAACATGGGATGTTTATGACAAAGGTTTCTGGGATGCTAAAGGACTGCTTACCATCAAGGATTATGATGAACTAGAAGCCATGCGTACTCAACCAACCGATGTTCATGTCCATGATACAAATGAATTTACTGATAATTTTGGATGGTCTGAAACCGGTGTTGTNCCCACTACTGCTTGGCTAGANTGGGGCATATATCAGCCCGGTAGAGAAGTAATTATTGATTTCTCAGATTCTAATGGTCATCAAGATTCAACCAATGGAATCAATGCAGCCGCTGCTTCTACTGTACTCACGTCTGTAGATTCTTGGCAGGTTACTGGAAGTTTTGATGTTACTGAAGATCCAGTAAACTTCCCTGAAGGACACCATGAAACAATTACCAGTTTCACTACCGACATAGCATGTGAACATCGTGCTGAAGAAAGAAAAATCAACGATGTCAAGACTGATTCAATGTTCAGCAGTACTATGAAAGTTACAGATTCAGATGGAAGCGTTGTTTCCGAATTTTCTGATTGTATTGGAGATTCTATTGATTTAACAGTTGGAACTTACCAGTATGAGTTCAATGTTGACATCACTGGACCTTTGGCACTAAACGAAACAATGACTAAAGAAGTAAGTTTCGAAATTGCATCATTCCAGCCACTTCTCGTATGGGATAGCGGCACTGACAAATCTATTGCTGGCATGACTGTTAACCTGAGCAATACAACTGAAATGGCACTTGGCGCNGGAGAATTCAATATTATCGAGAATCCAACATACCACACAAATCCTCTAAGTCTTGACGCAAAACTAACCTATGCTATGTTCATTCCATGTTTGACATTTGGTGCTATGGTATTTGTTCTGTTNAGGTCAATGGCTCGTGGATATGAATTTGAAATGAANAAATGCTACGGCTGTGACCTTTGTGATGATGCTTGTCCTGTTAGACTATTCAACGGAGGAGACAAACTCAACATCATCTATAACTCATGGAATAATGANGACGATGGAGTTCCGATGTATTCATGTCTAACATGTACTGCATGTACCAATGCTTGTCCTCAACTTGTTGATTATGACTCATATGTTGATATTAGAAGAGGTTTGATTGTTGGTGGTCCACAAGCTGAGATTCCTCACACTGTATTACAAGCAGTTCTTGCTGCTGAGGCAGAAGAAGAAGCAGATGCTGATTTCGTTTCGGTTGAAAACTATCCATTGACATCTAACATAGGATACTACCCTGGTTGTGTAGATTACCTCGACCAAGAGATGGTTTTCTCACATGTCAATGAAGGAGAAATGAATCTTGGTGATTCAACTACCGCTGCTTTCACTCTATTTGATGAGATGGAAGTCGATGTTTCTTACTTAGGAAGAGATTTCCTCAAGTGTTGTGGTCACGACCAGAAGTGGCAAGGACTAACTGAAGTCTTTGACAAACTAAANGCCTACAANCAAAAGAAGATCAAGCAATCCGGAATAGATACTCTAGTATCCTCATGTGCAGAATGTTTCAGAACATTTGCTCGTGACTATGAACTTGAAGATGTTAAGGTCATGCACACTACAGAGTTCCTAATCGAGAATGGCTTTGATATGAATCTAAAGGCTAGTGAAGAAACNACAGTAACATATCACGACCCATGTAGACTAGGAAGACAAATGGGAATCTATGAAGAACCAAGAGAACTTATCGATAGTGTCGANAATGTCAGTATCGTTGAGATGGAACACCATGGCGAAGATGCAATGTGTTGTGGTGTCTCAAGCATGATGTCATGTAATGAGAANGCACGTGCACTAAGAGTTGCNCGTATGGAAGAAATTAGAGACACTGGAGCAGATACTATGCTCACAGCATGTCCTAAGTGTGTATCTCACTTTGAATGTCTTAAGTTTGAAGGCGATGAAAAATACGCAGATATTGAAATTCTAGATGTTGTATCATTCCTTGCTAAGCAAGTCAATGAAAAGAAAGCAGGAATCGGTTCAGAAACTCTGAACGTTGTTGAGTCTGAGGCTTGATTAACTCTCGTCATTCATTCCAACGATTTCATAGTTGGATGGGAATAGTGCGATTGCTACTCCTCCAATTAAGGCTAGTAATCCCCAACCAAACATCTGTTGAACAAATAACATCTCCAATGCTAGTACTACCAAAGCAAGACCTCCTAAGTTTGAGACCCAAACCAATGTCTTGAATGTTGAAAGTGAAACTCCAGTAGTTTCACCCTTTCTAAATGGACCAAATTCGCCACCAAAACGCTGAGCATCTGTTTTCGTATCTTTTGACATTTTATCACCTATCTATCATGGTTATTGCATCNGTTGGACATGCNAGTACACAGAGCCTACATCCTGTGCAAGCATCTCGAATGATCTTAGCTTTACGATTGGATTCCACATTCATCAATGGGCTTCGCATCTTAACTTTGTATAACTCAATAGCATCATCATCACAAACAATATCACATTGGTCGCAACCAATACACAAACTCTCATTTACGAAGGCAACGGTTTCTTCCCCACCTTTAATTGAGGCGTGTTGAACTCCTCGTTGACGATTAAGAGANGCACGNATNCGAAGAGCCTCTGCTTCTCGGCGCTTTCGCAACTCATCAGCAGACGTCATACAGNCACNCCGACGGTGGCCTTCTCTTCAAACCTAACGACTGTCATATTTACAAGTAAATCGCCAAAACAATAGAATGCACCAACCAAAAGTGGTGGATTCCAAGCGGTNAAACCAGTCCATGGAACTTCATTTGCCCAAGTCCAGTTTCCTAATTGCGTACCGACTATTTCCATTGCCAATGCAGCCCAAGCCATAGAGGNATACAATCGTGGTTGNGGNCCAAACNTAGTGAAAANNANNACNANTACNANNAGNATNNGTCCAGANGTATCACTNCCATCATANACNCCATATGCAACCATTGGAATAAATGGNATNANAATTGGTANAGNCAGTGATTGTTTCATCTTATGCGCCATAATTCTNCCGAGNTCGAATAAGAAATAATGACCTGCNGGAACAAATANTGGCATTANNCCTCGTTGATATTCATANATATTCCANACTTCACTNAANAATAATTCCATAGGTGTAGCAAATGCAAGAACTGTAATCATCTCNATTCTTTCTTTACGATTAGTNNTCTTGTAAATATAAGCAAAAACACCCCAGCACCAGATATTTACTGGCCACTCTGCCAGGTTATCAGGTAGTAATCCTCCAAATGCAGTAGCAGAAATCCACAGTCCGATAAGGATGGTTAGTGAGTATAACCATGCTCTGCCCATATATATCCCAGTAGATGTTCAGTATAATTGATATGCCTGATTAGTAATCATTTTTGATATGCTGAAAACTCTTTGCCCATAGCAAGCATCGAAAGTTCAGCAACCAAAGCATGCCAACCATGGGCATGCTTACCATATAGATGACCAACTTCTGAATGACTTTGAAAAATAGCACTTGGAGAATTGAGATTCTCAATATCACTCTTTTTCTCGTTAACTCTATAGAACCATGAAGCAGCCTGCCCATCAACCAAATAAACAACTGGTTCAACAGGACCATCTGATTCAGTATTGAGACAGGTTGGAACTCCTTCTTGTATGAGGAAATCCTCTACATCAACTCCGCCTTTAGAGTACATTAGTTTCTTCATTTTACGATTTGAAAG
>NHGH02000008.1 GCA_002172355.2 Euryarchaeota archaeon TMED132 | reverse complement strand
CTGGAACTGACAAAGAATCGGTGATAGTTCTAACATGTAATTCTCCATCTAAAGTAGTGAATAATAGTCCACCTTCATCTAAGCCAACAAAATCTAAAATTATTTCATTGGAAATCAAATTTAGTCTGACTGGTGAGCCAATATTAACATTATCAACTACAACACTAAAGAAATGTGTACTAAAATCATTTTCAACACCATCTCCTTGGAGTTCTGCTTTAAATTGAGTACTTCCAATAATTGAACTTGATTCATTGATTACAAAAGTTACTTCTTCATAACCTGAACTCGATTGCGAACCTGCTATTTGTAAAATCATCTCTTGTCCTATTTCGAGCCATCCACCATCTCTCATATACAACTTCATCATCAAATTATTAGCATCGGTTTGCCCCAAATTATCAACTCTTACATTGACGTTGTAAGATACATCAGGTGCCGGTATAGCAGGGAAGGTTTTCACTGCACCTGCCATAAATCTAAGTGTTGGTTCTACCGGTCTTTCGGTGATTTCAAAATTGAATGAATAGGTATTATCATCACTTTGTAAATCAGAATGAATATTTGATGGGTCTATACTTATTACCACTTCATGAGTACCAACTTCTGTTGCCCACCAATATAGCGTTATATCCCTGGAATCGCCCTCTTTGAGTGAACCAATGGTCGCTTCAGAAGGGTAAACCTCTGAATCACTACCTGGCGCATCGAGTCTGACAAATACATCGTTGACATCAAGGTCTCCAACATTGGCGATCGAGAAGTCTACAGTTAATGCAGAACCTGCAACTGCAGATTGCATTGGCAAACCAACTTCATCTTTAATTTCAACAACTCCTGTGAAAATAAAGTCAGGTGCAGCAGGTTGATTATCGATGGTGAAAGTTCTTCTTACATCATCGGTCTTGAGTCCACTTTCGTTAACCATTCTAAAACTCAATCGTGTTGAACCATCAGGTACTTCTCTTGAATCCCAACTAAAAGACCAATCTTGATTTCCGACTTCTAACTCTGGTAAACTCATTGCAAATTCCCAATCGCCACTATCTATCTTGAATTCAATGTAGTCGTGCTCAACACCTTCTACTGTTCCAGAAAAGTCTACATTACCTTGGAGTGAAGTTCCTACTACTGGACTGGCAAGGGTAATTCCCATTCTTGCCAAATTAATCACACGGAAATCTATAGCGGATTCAGCTTCGGTTTCAGTATCAAATGCTCTAACGCTCACAAGGACATAATCCTCATCCAATTCTATCCAATCAGATTTAATTGTCACGTCAAGAGACCACTGATCAATATCCCCTCCGGCAATAGTCCATGGTTTGAGTTCCTTGGTATTGCCAGATTCAAGATGTTGAATAATATTAATTTGAATTTGGTCATACTCGATACCTTCTGGTACATCTGTTGTCCCAGAGATGGTCACTCTACTACCTTCCATCCACCATGAACCATTGGTTGGCTGAGAGATATCTACGTGGTCACCAGAACCATTTCCTGTTGGAGGAGGGGCTATAACGCCTCCTTCCAGTGGCGTACATGGTTTGTTGAGCGCCATATCTATTGCGCAAGATGCATCGATTAATCCGAAGCCCCATTTATCATTCCATCGATTTGAAACAGATGTTTCAGATGCTTTGTCTTGTTGAATCTCTGAAGAATTACGAATTATATCTCTAATTTCTAAAGCATCTAATGATGGGTTTGCTTCAATAACAGTTGCAACCACTCCTGATGCGATAGGAGTTGCCATACTAGTTCCATCTTTCTCATCATAATCCGAGTCCGCTTCAGGCCTAGGTGCTCCAGGTATCGAAGTGCCAGTAGCCGCTGTTGCAGAGATTATGTTTGAACCAAATGAGGCGATATCGGGTTTTAGTTCATCCCAATCATCATCGTCACCATCGCTTAGACGTGGTCCGAAGTTTGAGTAACTGGCTATTCCATCATCTGTACGATTAATAGTACCAAAGTCACTTGCCGCTGCAACCGATAATCCATAATCAGCGCTTGCCGGAGAAGGAACTCTCTTGGAACCATCATTACCCATGGCAATTACACAAACTATATTTTGGTCAATTGTTGCATTATTGACCAATCTTGCTTCTGTTCCTGTTCCATTGTCCCCTTCATCTCCCGGATTAAGAGGTGAAGATACTGAACCAAATGACATTGAGCCTATTTGAATTCCATCAACTGAAGAATTGTGCCCCCAGTCCTTATTTGCATTATTTATCATCCATTGAATCCCATTTAGAGAATATTGCGAATTTGTGCCACCAGCATCTGTTAAAACTTTGATATCTACAAGGTAAGCACCTGGTGCAGTTCCAGTATGTACTCTCGAGGAATCACCTGTCCCCAATGCTGAGCCTGCAACGTGAGTTCCATGGCCTTGTCCATCATCTGGGTCTTGGGTTCCGTCAGGATTAGATGCTGTAGATGTTGCATCATATCCTCCAACCCATTTATGGTCGTCATATGAAGTAGGATTGTCAACATTCGGCTCATCGTCAATATCATCAAAATCATTTAGTGAACGATGTTCATTATCCACTCCCGTATCCAATATTGCAATTACTACGCCGTCACCTGTATAATCACGTTCATACGCCGAAGCGGAATAAACATCGGAAGGATAAGACCTAGTGGCCTTGGAAGCAATATTATTGAAAGGAATCATAACATTCTGCATCTCGATAACAACTACTCCTTCTAGATGATAAATATCCATCAAAGCGCTAACTGGTACTTTGTCAATCACTATCGAATCAACACTATCAAGGGTTTGAAACCAAGCATCATTTTCTTGACCAATCCATGAGTGACTCCTAAGAACTTGTTCTAATTCATCCGCTTCAACTTGCCCTGGGTGCCATGCATAGTCAACAACAATAGCTACTGTTTTCCTTCCATCTTCACCGATTATGGATGTTGGAGAAATTGAATCTTGGCCTGCCAAAACTCTCTGCAATCGATCGTCCATTCCATTCCAATCTAAATCTGGACCATAAGAAAGCCACCATTCATTCTCCTCCGAGGCTGGTTGTGTTGTTCTTAAATCTGTTCTAAGAGGCCTTTCACAGAGGTCTTCACCACACATCAAAGGAGGTAAACCTTCAATCAAAATTGGGCTTGAGTGCGTGTTTTGAGTCACTTCTAGAACTTGGTCATTGGAATTAGCATTAACGCCAAATGAGGACATATCAGAAACCAAAAAAATCATCACGATTAGCAATGCAGTACGTTGCATTTTCGCGCCATTAAGTGTGCGACTCATTTCCTTCCCCATTGCGTGGAGCATGGTTCATGCTTTGAGGGTATCCTTTGAATGTTCACTCCCCAGCCCCTTTAGGGGCTTGGGAGAATATTTGATTTTATGGCCAGTTAAAATGCTCTGGTTCACTAGAACATTGCATGTGAGGGCCATCAAAACGTTCGATGACGCCTATTTTATTTTCACACACTGGACAAGTTGCTCTATCAGCGATATGTTCCATCCAAGCAATGCGGGTTTCTGGCTCATCGCTTGAATCCAATAGGCTTTTCATAGCCTCTCTAAGACTCTTTGGAATCTCGAAACCTCTCGATGACCAAGGGTCTTCTACAGCATCTAATTTTTTCATCGATTTCTTCATTCGCCTCTGCTTAGCAAATACTTCAGGCGATGAAGAAGGGCCTCCATCTTCAACACCGAGCGGAGTTGGTCCTCCTTTAGCGATTAGAGGTAGCATAACATAACAGAGAATAAAGCCGCCTAAGTGCGCCATATGGGCAACATCACTCGGCCTAGACAAACCATAACTAGAATATGCTCTAAATACCTCTATTGCGAAGTAAAAAAGAGCGAGATAAATGACCGGCCACTTCCTAATTAAAATCAAAGGAAACGGTATTTCATCCTTGGGCCAACCTGCAAGATAAGCCCCAAATAATCCAAATGCAGCACCTGAGGCGCCCAAAGCAGGAGTTGTAGAATCTATATTGAATAAGAACCAAGCGAAAGAACCACCGAACAAACCAATCAGATAAATTGCTGCAAATCGTTTCATTCCCAGCCTCTGCTCTAATGGAATTCCGACCAATGAAATTACCAAAATATTGCCTAATACATGCGTTGCATCAAATTGACTGTGTAGAAAACCTGCTGAGAAAAAGGTAATCCATCCCGATGGTTCTCCAGCTCTTGCAGGTATCATCCAAAGGTCATTCCATAGCCAAACATCGACCCAACCTTGGTTAGCAAATAATGTCCAGAATACTTGGACTAAATAACCAAGTAAAAGACCTACTGTTATCGATAAAGCGATCGATGTTTTATTTCTTACCGAGTAAATCAAGGGCCAAATTATGACCCCAATCCACACCACAAAAAGACCCCACTCAACTCCTCCGAATGAGTGGAATTGTGCGGCCATGACCATGCTTTGGGGCTTTCACTTTTGAACTACCGCAAATATTGAGCGTTGGGCAAGCATTCATGGCCATAACTCTCGTCGGCAATACATGGCAGATACCCTGCTTGAACTCGAAGGAGTCACAATACGCCGAGGTATCGATATTGTCCTATCAAATTTTAATCTCTCACTTAAGGGTGGACAGTGCACCATTTTACATGGTGAAAATGGCTCAGGGAAATCAACTGTTATCGAAGCATCTGCCAGACTACTTCCCATGGAGAAAGGAGAAGTACGCCATCACCTAAGTATGGTTCATGACCATGAAGGTAGAAGAAAAACTCCTAAATTCCCATTTGGCTTAACCCTTCAATCGAATGGCCTTGTACCTAGCCAAACAATTCAACAACATCTCGAAACAGTATGCGCAATATCTCAATCTAGTTGTGATTTGACCCCGATCTTGGAGAATTATGGCCTATCTCATCGCCGCCACGATAAAATCGCTCACCTATCTGGAGGCCAACAGCGTAAGGTTTCAGTAATTTCGGGATTGATTCCTGCGATGTTGAGTGAAAAACCGAGATTAATTTTACTCGATGAACCGGATTCAGGTCTTGATGATTCTTCAATCGATGTTCTAAAGACTCACATCAATCAGTTGAGAAGTGCTGGGCATGGAATATTAATTGCAACTCATGATGAGCGATTATTTGATTGTGCCACATCACTACATGACCTCAAGAAAGAAACAAAGAATGAGCCTGAATCATGTGAATCTTGGAAACATATTGGTAATCGAGTAAATAATTCGTTTCTAACCACTAAGATGGGATGGAAATATAATGCATCAACATTGGTCTCAATTCAAAGAAATTGGCTGGCATCACTGATTGTCATCGGGACATTACTAGCACTTGTAGAACCCCTGTCAATTGATGACCAACAAGTTTTGTTGATGGGTTTTGTACTCGCACCTGCATTCACAATTGGACTGGTTGGAGATTCTGTAACTTCAATGCTTAAGGAACAAAGAGCAATTGATTGGTGGAGGGCTCAAGTCCATTCAATTCCTAATTCCAACATTGAATCTTTTCTAAGTGGCATTATTCTAACTATATTTTCCATGCAGATATTTTTGCAAACATTTGACTGGAGGATTGTATTGATTGGCGGATTTATTGGTTTTACAACTACATTCTGCCTGCGATTCTTAGAATTGAGTACAATAAGACTAGCCAGAACAAATGCAGTATTTATTCGACTATTAACTCCAATACTCATCCTTCCATGGGCAATGGTTGTTGAATACTGTGTGACACTTTGAATTTGATAATTTATCGAAGGTGCAAGTTCAAAAAGTATGCCATAGACGAAAGTACATGCGAGTGCGCCATGGTGAAGTTTTACTCGCTTCTGGATTTACTGGCATAATGCTCACTTTATTTCTTGCATTACAGTGGGCACCTAGTGTTTCTATCGATGCCTTCGCTTCTCCAGCCGCTCAAAGAATATTCTATTGGCACGTGCCTGCAGCATGGGCTGCTTTCATAGCCTTTAGTGTACTATTTTTGGGTTCGGCACTATGGGTGTTCAAGAGAAGTGCATTTGGTTGGAGATTGCATGTTGCTGGGTCTGAAGCAAGTCTTGCTTGTGGTTTGATGGCTGTTTGGTCTGGTTGCGTATGGGGTGCTGCTGAATGGGGCACACCATGGGATTGGACAGATGTAAGATTAAACACGTTTGGGCTACTCACATTACTCGCTCTATTCTTAGTTCTTGGCAGACAGAGTCAGCCTGATGGCATTGAATCAAGAGATACTTTTTCGACCTTTGGATTATATGGGTTCGTACTAGTACCAATAACCTATATCGCAACAAGAGTTTGGCAAATTCGTCATCCTGGCCCTGTTATTGGTGGCGGTGAAGAAAGTTCTCTATCTTCAGACATGGGTCTAGTTCTACTTCTCGGTGCTATTTCATTTACTATTCTAATTGCTGGCCACATGGTTATGTCTGCTCGGATTACCGAGTATGAACAAAGATTGGAGAGGCTACAAAACAAAGTAGATGGACGGATTTAAAATGGAAGGAATGACATATTTAGCGATCGCATATTTGGGTATGATTCTAGGTCTAGGTGTATGGACTTGGACAGTTGTAACCAGAAGTAGAAATCTTCAATCGCGTATCAAAGCACTAGAAGATAGTCTTGGGTTGGATGATTTTGAATCCGACATAATTACTTCAGAAGTCAATGATACCGACAAAAAGTAAGCCACAGGTTCAAGTCAAAGGTTTTACTCCCGCGTCATGGTGAGTCAAATGTCTTCGAATCTTGGAGATGATTTTTGTTTGGTTTGTGGCTCGCCACCGCCTCTTTTTGGAGAACGGATGTGCGAGGGATGTTTAAGAAAAAGAATACATCTCGCCGAAGTTCCTGAAAATGTTCCTTGGGTTAGATGTGCTAGGTGCGGTATAGTCGAAATTCAAGGGAAGTGGGTTCACTTAGATGAGGCTGATATTTGGGATGAATTAGTTCAAAGACATCTAAAATTCCATGAAGGTGCAGAAGATGTACAATTGGCTATGGAAACCAGAACTATTTCTGACAGACACACTTTGATCTATCTACAACTAGAAGGAGTAATTGAAGACTTATTATTCAAAGAAGAACACACGATGAGAGCAAGAATGGCAAATGGAGTTTGCTTGACATGTACTCGGAGGGCGGGGAATTATTTTGAAGCAACCGTTCAACTTCGTTCAAGCGGTAGAAAACTTTCCGAGGAAGAATATGTGAAACTTAGAGCAACACTGGATGATGTTTTAGAATCTCTATCAGATGACCCCATGTTCTTCATCACAAGTGAAGGACAGGTCACTGGAGGATATGATGTAGTCTTGGGAAGTAAGGGATTAGCAAGGTCTTGGGGTCGTCATTTAGTCAAAGAATACGGTGGACAAACCGTAGAAACCAATTCTACTGTTGGTCGTAAGGATGGAGTTGACGTAACCAGGCTAACTATGCTATACAGAAAACCAGGATATGACCTTGGAGATGTCATACGATGGAGAGATAATTTCTGGAGACCTTCAACTTGGACTAAGGATGGAGCGATTGTTGAGCGTATTGACCGGCAAGAAAGAACTGGGGCTTCTTGGAGAGACCTAGAATCTGCTAATGTGGTTTCGCGCATGTCTGAACACGTAGTTGTAGATTTGATTACCCAAGATTCCTCAGTCGGTGAATTCCTTGACCCACAGTCATGGATTATGGCATCGGTTCGCCTTCCTTGGGATCACAAGGGAGATAAGCAAATTAGATTATCTCGTATTGAAGGTGAATGGATGGCTCTACAATACTTAGGCTTGGATGATAATACGGTGGAGGAAAAAGTATGAATGATGATAATGATTCAAAACCCGACATATTAGAATTAGCAAAAATCCTTGATAGTGAGGACATGATAGGTTTTACTCGTGCATTTGTTAATGATTTACAAAAGGGATTAGAACATGTAAATCTCGAACGATTCCCATGGATTGAAGAAATTGCAAAGCAAAAATGGAATGGTATCATCTGTTTAGGCATGGGTGGTTCGGCTGCTGGAGGTGACTTCTTGTCAGCATTAACCAATCTAAGTGGTAACCTTCCAGTCCATATTCAGCGAGATTATACTATGCCATCATGGTGGAATGAATCTTGGCTGGTCATAGCAACATCACATAGTGGAAATACTGAAGAAGCCCTTTCTGCAAGTCAAATCGCATTGGACTCTGGAGCGACTGTTGTAGTGATTTCTACTGGAGGAATGCTAGCTGGAATGCCTGAAATATATACTCGATGCCATCTTATTCCCTCGGTAGGTGGGCAACCTCCACGTTCTGCATTTGGTCACATTTTCAGTAGACAGTTAGGGTTGTTGAGGCACCTTGGAGTTATTGAAATGCCTGATGAAAATTGCGATTTAGAGATGCTAGAAAGATTACAAATCGCATGCGAAGGGTTCGATATTCTAAACGACCCAACAGGAGACCTAGTCGAACTTGCATCATATATGGAATCTAGACCTATTGCAATTGTAGGCCCGACTGAATTGATGCCAGCGTTAAATCGTTTCAAGAATCAATTAAATGAAAATTCAGCACGATTCACAAGAATCGGTGTAATCCCAGAAATGAATCACAATGAAAGTGTGGCTTGGGGCGGGGTTGGTGGAGATAAAGACCCTGCATCCGACCAACAGGTATTGTTATTCTTGACGTGGAAAGGAATGCATAAGCGTGTATCTCATCGTATCGATTGGATGATTGCTCATACAACTACAGACTTCGCTTGGAAGATGCAAGGTGAAGGGGATACATTGCTAGAATCGCTATTGCATCTTTGTATTGTAATGGACTGGTTGTCTATTGCTTTGGCACTATTGCATGGAAAAGACCCTGCTGCAATTGGACCCATCTCAGCATTGAAAGATTTCCTTAATGCAAAGGACTAGTTTACTCAGTACAGTGAACCAAGTACAAGCCTAGGGTCTGGATAAATTTTCAGTGCTGATTCTCGATTTTCTTGTTCTACTACTCCTGGCATATCATGAGTTTCTGGCTCGACAAGAGATAATTGGAAATGAACATGTGGTGGCCATCCTCCATTAACATCCTCACTGCCTACTTTTGCGATAATTTGGCCTGCCTTGAACGGTGAACCTATCTCGAGGTTTTCGATGCTATCCATGGAAAGGTGACCATGTAAAGCCCAAATTTTTCTCTTTGGACCAAATACATCTGAACCTACCTCCTCTGGAAGAGAAACATAGTGTTCTGTAATTATTGTCGGCCCATATGAACCTTCTTCGGAGTTATTACCAAAACTATGTATGACTCCATCAAAAAATGCGTAAACTGGTGTTTCAGCCGGTGCTCCAATATCTAAGCCGATGTGAACATCTCTGATTCCACCAAATAATTCAGTCGTATACATCCCTGGTCGGTATTCATCATATCTACCAATTTGATATTCATAAGGGCAAACCCACGTTTTATCTTCTCCGCGTGTGAAGTCAAAAACCCAATACTCATCAGGTAAATGAATCACAGAATGAAACCCCTCTGCCTCTGCGACCATGACGCGATGAATGGGTGTTTTCTTTTGATTCTTAGCCGAACAATCAAGACCTAAGGGCGTTAGGGTTTAGCCATGATTCTTACGAGTATGCTAATCCTACTTGTGAGTTGTATGCCGGGATATGCCTTGTGTAAAGTACTGGACGGAAGTGCAGATTTATGGAGGAAAATATTGCTAAGTCCTGCACTGGGATTACTTTTGATATATGGTATTTCAGGACTCTTGGTACTTTCTGGACTATGGACTACAATGCTCATGAGTGCTATGATATTACTGCTCAATACTCTATCTTTGGCTCATATCAAAAGAAGAATTAATATTGAAAAAAAACTCACCCCTTGGCAGAAATTAGAGGCTGTAATGCATGGTCAAATATTAGAATCAGAAGACCAAGAAATTACCGAAGAAGCGGGCGCACAACAATGGTTNCAAAGTAGACGTTCNCCGTTATTATTTGCAATTGGCTCAATAACTGTANTTGGAGTATTTTTACTTCCNTTTTTCCAAGANTTACCATTTGGNGTNGATTGGATTGGTTTCTCNATGCTTTCAGGACAATTATCNTCTGTAGGNGATTTATCACTTTCAGGTACCAATGANGGTTTNTGGACATANCCNCCAGCATTNCCTGCACTATCTGCNTGGATTCAAGAGATNTTAGNANTNGANGCNGGTAGAGCTGTCTTTGAATTAGGCCACTATAGTTTAGTTGTAATTCTCATNGGATTAGCTGGAGCACTAGACCATCANGGCAGTGGAGCACATGGNCTNCTNGCCCTATCTCTTGGATTTGGATTATTTGCCAAAGCCTATGATTCAGGATATCCTACTGTGGCAAGTCAACTAGGGCTTGTAATTGGACTACTGGTCTTANTAAGACCATCTTCAACTAGAGGTTCTCACCATACTAGAGGATTTATTGTTGCGGTGATATGCGTTGCTTTGATCCATCCTACAGGAGCGATATATCTTGGAATGCTTATGGCNGCACACATCTTTATCGGCATCAGTTTGAATAAAAAGCATAGCGAAAATATGCAAAAATTATTGCTTACATGCTCTATTCTTCTAACCATTGCTGGTGCTATATCCGTTCTGTTATTAGCTCCTAGAATGCTGGATTCTGCGGTATTTGCTGAATATGGNTGGCAAGGTGGTCGTCCTCTTTTTACTTTCAATGCAATTCTACTTGTAATGGGTGGAATTGCTGGATGGAAATTACGTTCAACTGTTGAAGGACGATTATTGATTACTTGGTTCGCTGGTCTTTGGATATTAACCTCGATTCATNTGATTGCCGGCTTAGAGAGTATTCCGGTACTTTCACTACTCTCTTACACTCTCTATTCAATGGGGATTCATGCCTTCCATGTGCCACTTGCAGCCCTTCTAGCACTTTGGTGGAGTCCCACAACCGGTCTGACTTCACTCGAAGAAAAACGTGGTTTGATGAGTATTGGATGGGACCCAACCATACCTCAAAAAGTCTCTACTGTGATGACAATCTTTGTCCTACTTGGAGTGGTATTTGCTAATGCCATAGTTTGGGAAATTTCCGAGCATGAAGAACTAAGGCCTGTTACTAAAGGTGACTTAGAAATTCGAGAGAAATTATCTTCTTTACCCGATGGTAGTATTGTCTATTCAGAAAATGCTCACTGGGGTCATGTATATGACCCTCCTTCAAATGTTAAATTGACGAGTATTCCGACCTTAGGCTTACTCCAGATAGATTCTAGTATTCACTCCCAAGTAACAACTGCAATCATGTTAGACAATACTAATGCGATCAAGGAATTAGGAGTTAATTATGCCATAACATCACCTATTGGGACTATGGGATGGACANTTGCAATGTCACCATATTGGATTGAAATAGAGAACATTAGAGGTAGTAAATTATGGCAATTTACATCATTAAAAGATGCCGAAGTTTCTAAATTCTCTGTTGTTGATNAGCAAAGTTGTAAAGATGGTTGTGAAATGAGAATTGAACCTTGGAATGAGCATCGCTTCAGAACTCTAGAAAATCTTTCAGACCGTCGAGCATTTATCGAACAAGGCACTGATTCGGAGATTAGTTTTATTCACACTGGCGAACCAATTCAAAATGCAACAACATGTCTAGTTTACGAAGCGATTGGAGATATAGATGACTTAATCATCTCTTATTCAGGAATTCAAGTTATTGAAGTAGATACTTCCTCGGGATGGAATCAACAATGTTGGACAATGGATTATACTGCAGAAAATATGACATTTGCATTTGATTGGGATGATGATTCAAAGCCAGATAATTGGTTTAATCCTACAGGATTATCTGGCAGAGGTGACAGAATCTTAGATACCAGTGGAATTAGGCTTCATTGGCTAGAAATAACATAAATCGACTAAGAATCATAGAAGCCATCAAAAATAGCAACTTGTTTTGACAATCAATGAGGACTGTTGTAATCATGCTTCCAACCTTGGATGAAGCCAAGGGCCTAGAGGAAGTAGCAAAGAACATACCTCATGAAAAAATGAAAGAAATGGGATGGAATTCTCATGTTTGGGTTATCGATGGAGGTAGCAGTGATGAAACCAAAANAGTATCTCAAGAAAATAAATTTCATTTCATACCCCAACAAGGAAAGGGTAAAGGCGCTGCTATGCGTCTTGGGTTTACTAAATTCTTAGAATCAGATAATGATGTATTGGTGATGCTAGATTCCGATGGAACGTATGATGCTAGAGAAATACCAAGTTTTCTAGATAAACTTTCAACTTATGATGTAGTGATAGGTGACAGACTCAATGGCGATATTAACCCTGATGCTATGACTCGACTAAATTACTTTGGAAATCATATACTGACTTGGCTGGCTACTGGTATGTATGGAATAACAATAAATGACCTCTGCTCAGGTTATTGGGGATTTACAAAAAATGCAGTGTCAAGACTAAAATTAAATTCAATGANATTCGAAATAGAGGCTGAGATGTACACCTCTTGTGTCAAGGAAGAATTGGAAATAAAAAATATTCCAATCAGTTACTCATCTCGAATCGGTCAAGCCAAACTTGGTTCGGTCTCCGATGGATGGAGAATTTTCCGTAAACTAATCGTTAGACGAATATTTGGAACCCCTATTGAAGCCAAGATCGGTAAAGGTAACTTAGATATTGAATAAGCAAGAACTCAAAACAAANCACAATGCCGACCAATCATGAGCCGTCGCCCATGCATTGTACTTGGCGCAAGTGGTTTAGTTGGTCAAAGGCTTCAACAGAGGCTAATCGACCACCCATTCTTCGAACTAAAAGCCGTATCAGGCAGTAAGCAAACTGCTGGTAAACCACTGAAAGAAGTTGACTGGCGTNTAGAACAAGAAAGACCAAATTTACCTGACATAGTAGTTCTTGATTTGGATTCTGATGATTTTATTTCAACACTAATATCTCTAGAGATTGAAGTTGCTTTTAGTGCATTACCAGATGAAATTGCNTNCAAAATAGAAGCCAAACTAGCAAATTCGGGGATAATTGTTTTCTCAAACTCCAGTGCTTACAGAAGAAAAGAGGGTATTCCTTTGGTGATTCCTGAGATCAATCAAGGTCAACTTGCTAATTCAAGAAAGGGAATATTTTGTGCCACAAATTGTACCTTATTACCAGTTGCAATACCGCTTTCAGCTATTTGTCAAAAGTTCACAGTAAGTCATGTCCATATGAGAAGTAGACAAGCATTATCCGGTGCTGGATGGAGATTATTATACGACCAAGAAGCGCTAAACGGAAATCATGACAAATCCATTCCTGGCGAGGCTGAAAAAATCACAGCAGAATTATTACACATTTTTGCCCAAGCACAAGATGACAATACCTCATCTGCTACTTTCACAACCGATATTCAATGCCAACGTGTTTCAAGGAAAGATGGACATTTGGTATTGATGGAATTAACAACTGAAAAGGCGATTACTGTTGAAGAAGTCCATGAAGCGATAATTAATTTCAATCAGAATTCAAGTTTGAATTCGGCCCCGAGTTCACCATTGAAACCGATTCATTTAGTCGATGAGATAGATACTAAGGCTCATCTATGGAGTGATGGAGAAAATTTTTCAAACCATCCAAATCCTAGTGAGAATTTGAAAACAGGAATGGCGATTGTGGTCAGCAATATAGAGGTTCATGAAGGCAACAAGCTGCATTTCAGTGCTTATTCTCACAATACGATTCGTGGTGCTGCTGGTGGAGTGATTCTTTTAGCGGAACTAGTTGCAATGAAGTCATTGATTTGAAAAATAAACGGTAGCCATAAATGACGCAACCNCACCCCCAACTTTGGTGCGAGTATGGGAATAACGGCGATGATTCCTGACATGACCATCGGTCAATTGTATTCNGAAGCGGATTCTCGTTGGGGTGAAATCTGGGATGATAACGCNGCAAGACTACGTATTTTGCTNATTTTNCCAAGAAAAGAGCGCAAGATGATGGAACTTCATGGNGATATGATTGAACATGGCCAACCTGTTATGACNATTTTTCATAGGCCNAGAGATGAAGCATCTCTACTAGAAGACCAAGGATTTGACCCTCGTGCAGCATCTTTTCAATTTGTAGATATTGCTAGTCCTGACCTTGGNCCTTGGATGCAACAANTAATCAATAACGAAAAATGGATGCGAAATACAGTTGAAATNATGTCTGTNCCATTCTCANTGGGACTTCCAACACAACGTTCCTTTGAAACNGAGCAAGTNATTTGTTTNCGNCANCCCTCTTTGCCNGCGATTGAACGTTATTATCTACCNTTCCCGCCAAATTCAATTCCNGGCAAATGTTTTGTCTCTTTACCTAGAAGACAGGCTGCNGAATTAGCAAGACANCAGGCTGAAGTTCTCGGNGTTGGACGTNTGGTCAAGAAATCAAAAATCACAGTCCAAGAAGTTGCTCAGGAACCNAGTNCCCCNCCNGCNGTAATGAATCAAACCGAAGCAACAATGAATGCAATGATGGATAATTTCTCAAATGAAATGCTAGAAAATATGGCAGAGCAAGAAGAGGTAAAAGATGTCGAACTTCCAAAGTCATCTCCATCTCACGAAGATATTTCCGCTGGCACTGCATTTGTTCCTCTGCCATCGTCTGCTAAAAAACCAGTATCACAACCTGAATCAGTCTCTGACAGCCCAGTAATTAGTTTCGAGGATTCTCCTGCTAGTGATGTACAGTTACCAGAAGTGCAAGATGTTGTTGATGAACCTGAAATGTCTGAAATTGAAATCGAATTTAGAGAACTTGTAACTGGACTTCTTGCTGCAGGAGTAGATCCATCTGACATGATGGATGACCCTAGATGGGAAGATATTTCCGAGAGAGCAACTGCAGTTGGATTTGAAACTTGGCCGGTGTTCTTACAACTAGCCGCAATGGAATGAAATTCGATTATATCATATACCACGACGAGGAGGAGTAAATATGGGATTCTGTGTCAACTGCGGTCACCAGCACCACGATGGTGTCAGATTCTGTAGATTCTGTGGCTCACAACAACCCAGTGAGCAACTTTTGGCAAGACTCCGTGCAGAAGCCGAACAAATTAGACTCCAGAGGATGCAGATGCAACAAGGCAATGTCCAAGATGATGCATATGCAAGACTTGAGGCAATGCGTCAACAAGCTGAAGCCGCTGCAAGATTGAACAACCAGCAAAATCAGAATTATCCACCTAGGTGGTGATTGACTGCGGCCCAAACATTTGGCCATAGAGTTATCAAAACTCAAGCCACATCCATATAATTCAGTCGAATTAGAGCAATACGCCACAGAGGGTGACTTAGCCGCTTTTTGGCTCCTTGCCATTGACCAACTCGACAATCTAGAAAATAGAATCGTAGTGGACCTTGGTTCAGGTAATGGAATTCTCGGTTTGGGTACTGTATTTCTAGGGGCAAAAAAAGTAATTCTAGTAGAAGCGGATGAAGAAGCATGTTTAATTTCAAAGCAAAATACTGAAAAAATCAATCAAAAGTTTAGTGCTCAAATTGAAACCATTCATGCTGTAATTGGCTCTCAAGAACTAGAAATCCCCAAACAAACTGACATCGTTGTAATGAATCCGCCATGGGGATTTCAAACCGAAAAGGCTGACAGGCCTTTACTAGAATTGGCCTTTTCACTTGATGCTACTGCGATTTATGTCCTTCATTCCGCCAAGGCCAAGCATGTATCTGCGATAGCAAAGGATTTTGGATACGAAGGAGAAATTGTCTTTGAAACCGATTTTAGATTGCCTCCGATATATTCTCATCATTCTAAGAAAAAATCAACAACCGATGCTAGGTGCTGGAGATTTCATAGAACTGGCGATGCAAAAATCATAGAGAGTGAATAAATTTCATCGCGATATTACGTCCCTTCAATATGAGGGATTCAAAAGGGAAAAGCCCGCCCGCTAGATTAAGCGAAACACATGCGTTCCACACAGGGCCATGTCAGCTTAGGAAATGAATAACATGACGGCGAGCCTCGTCACCCCAGGAATGCAAGTATCAACAGCTGCCAAATGTGCGGCTGGTGAAGGAACGATTGAAATTGACGGAAAGATCGTTGCAACTACGATTGGCGTCTTTGCTATTGAAGAAGGATTTGGCGTAGTAATGCCACGAAAAGAACTTGTTAGTCCAGTTGTTGGTGACACTGTAATTTGTGAAATCGTAAAACTCAATGAAAAAAATGGCGAAGCAATGATTCTGGCTATTGAAGGAAAACCAGGAAGTATTCAGCCAAATCATCTATACGGACAATTCCATGTAACTGGAATAGTTGACAGATATATGCATCAAACTGCTGATGCTGTTAGAAGGCGAGATGTTTGCCGTGCACTGATCAAGGAAGTCGAACCTGTAGTAAGAATCGATTTCCGTGAAAGAGATGATTGCGGAGTACTACATGCTATTTGTCCACCTTGTGGAGAAAATCTAGTTGCTAATCTTGATGGCGATTGGAACGTTAAGTGTGAAACTTGTGGATACCAAGCATATCGAGCACTTGCCGATAACTTCTCAGCAGGATGGGCTGAATTAGACCAAGGTGCTAGTGCTTTGAATAATTCTGGAAAGCGTTGGGGTTCAGCCGCTGAATCGATGTTTGGTAAGGGGCCATCAGGCCGTGCAACATTCATTGCTGAAGATGTTAGAGAAGATGGCCGTGAAAGAACCTATTTCAGATTCGAAGGAGAAGGTGGCAGTGGACGTGGCCCGCAAAGACCTCGTCATAGTCCTGGATGTAAACTATTCATCGGCGGACTTCCAAGAGAAATCGGAACCGATGAACTAAGAGAGATGTTCGGCAAATTCGGTGATATGAGCGATTGTATTGTTCCTACTGATGACAACGGTGCTAACCGTGGATTTGGATTTGTTACATACAGTGAAAAATCAGAAGCAGATGCTGCTGTTGCTGAACTTGATGGTCACAAAATCAATGGACGTCGAATCGGTGTCAGAGATGCCGATAGTGATGATAAGAAAGGTAAAAAGGGTAAGAGAAAAGACCCTGAAGGAGCTAAATTATACATTGGAAACCTTCCATTCAAAGCAACTGAAGACCAACTCAAAGAAGTTTTCAAAGGTGTTGCAACAATTACTGGACTGACCATAATCACAGATAATGCTGGAAAGCCGAAAGGTTTCGCTTTTGCATTTGTTAAAGAAAAAGACAAGGTTGAAGAAATCGTCAAATCAGTCAATGGTAGTGAATTGCTTGGACGTAAAATCCGTGTTGATGTTGCTCAACAGAAGAAGCGTAACAACAATAATAGCGGTGGCAAACCAGAAAAATCCTCTAGAGAAATGAAAGCTATGCGTGAAGAAGAAGAAGATTCCAAAAAGCGTAAGCGAAGACCTCGACCTAAGAAGGATTGAAGCCTAAGAGCACGAGACAAGAGCATGGCCGAGCAGAGTGACCCAAAGTGGTTGGTTCTTGATGGCTATGAAGACGAACCTGCTGCTTTTGGTGTTCCACCATATGTTGGGTTCCATATCAGATACCTTTGCGGGGTACTCGAGGATGCCAAAATCGATTACCGCTACATGACAATTGACCAATGGCGCAATTTTGTTGAACAAAAGGGCGAGGATGGCGTTCAAAAATTAATGTCACAAATAGAGGGGTTTGCTTGTATTGCAGGTGCAGTAGTCCCTGGCAGGTATCTCAGAGGAACTCCTATTTCACTCAAAGAAATGCAAAATGTCGTTCGGCAATTACCTTCTGAAATTCCGGCTATACTAGGTGGATGGGCGATTCGCGGATGGCGTCAGCAAGGTTGGAATCCACTGAGAAGAAATTTGTTTTTAGCCGTACAAGATACCGATGCCACATTGAATAACTATCTTGAAAGTGGTCAGTGGAAACACTGTCGTAGAAATTCCCAGCAATGGACAAAGTGGGCACATCTTGGAGCTAAAAGTAAGGCTGTCGAATTTCATCCAGATTTAGGAAATCAAGAAAAGCCCGGTCCTCTAACATATGAAGTCGAAGTTTACCAAGGCTGTGTCCGATTTAAGAGGGGATGTAAATTCTGTATAGAGCCGAAAAAAGGAATACCAATTTGGCGTACTCCTGAAGATATTATCCAAGAGGTTCAGATCGCCCATGACATGGGCGTCAAACATGTTCGCCTTGGCGGGATGACTGATACTTACACATACATGGCTGAAGGAGTCAAAGATCTAGAGTATCCAATACCTAATCCTGAACCTATTGCCAAGTTACTTCATGGACTTCGAGAAGATGAGCGTCTTGAAATCCTTCATACCGATAATGGTAATCCATCTATCATAGCTGAAAATATTGAACCTTCAGAAGAGATAACTAAAACATTGGTGGAAACATTATCCGATGGTGCGGTACTTTCTTTTGGACTTGAATCCGCAGACCCAAATGTTCACCAAGCAAATTGGCTAAACTGTGACTCTAATCAACTTAAAGATGCAATTCGACTAATCAATAAATATGGTAAAGAAAGAGGAGAAAGAGGCCTTCCTAAACTTCTACCTGGCTTGAATTTCATTGCGGGCTTGAATGGGGAAACCAAGGAAACCTACCAACTCAATCTTGATTTATTGCATGAAATACGTAAAGAAGAGTTGTTACTAAGAAGAATAAATATCCGTCAAGTAGAAGGTGAAGGCTTTCAAGAGATACCTCAAGAAGCATTTAAAGATTTCAAAACCAGCGTACGTGATACTATCGACAAACCATTACTTGAAGAATTATTCCCACTGGGTGGCCAGTTATGCGATGTGCATTGGGAGACACATGATGGCCGAACCAGACTGCCTAAGCACCAAGAAATCGAGCATACCTCAGAATTATGTCGTGGAAAAGCAGGAATTACTTTCGGCCGCCAAATTGGAGCATATCCAATATTGATTGGCGTACAGTACCACATTCCACTTGAAACTAAATCTAATATAATCATCACTGGACATGGAGCTAGATCGATAACTGGTGTCGAGACAGGTCTGAATCATGATAATATTTCACAAAAGCAATTAGAAGCAATTCCTGGCATAGGGGAAAAATCTGCTTGGAAACTAATTAGTCAGCGAGTAAAGATGAAGCGTAAAAAAGGTAATGATAATTCTTACGAAAGTCCAAAGAATTGGTTTGAACAATCAAAAATCGAATGGAGTGCCTCTTTTGAAAGATTTTTTGAATGAATATGATTTTACCCTCATATCGGGTAAAGTCTAACTCGATATGCATAAAGTCTGATTTAGTGGTATCGGAATCATCATGTATCTCCGCACCTTAGACGGCTCATGGAGGTCGAAGAACGCTTGATTGAAGCGGCAAAGCGACTTTCTGACTTCTGTGACAAGGCAATTCCAGTTCTAGAAAAGAAAACTATTGTTGCTCACGCTACCAATCCTTTGGATTATGCTTGGCCACATCATGAGCAATATTTGTCTAAATGGGGTAGTTATGGTTCTAAAACACTGCTACTTGGCATGAACCCTGGACCTTGGGGTATGGCTCAAACAGGCATACCTTTCGGCTCCACCGAAGTGGCAAGAACAAGTTTAGAAATCAAGCCTCATGAATTGGTAACACCAAGTAATGCCCACCCTAAGCGACCCATCATAGGATTAGGCATGGAACGTCAAGAAATATCTGGTCAAAGATTGTGGGGGTTACTGTTTGAACACTATGGTTCAGCTGAATCTGTCTTTTCCAATGTTTTTGTTCTAAATCATTGCCCACTACTCTTGCTAGGAGAAACCGGTAAAAATTTGACTCCCGACAATTTACCGGCGAATATTATGAAACCAATCTTAGAAGCTTGCGATAATCACCTAATGAAGATAATAGAAATTTTACAGATAGAGAGAATTATCGGTGTTGGCAAGTATGCAGAAAAGAGAGCACGATTGGCGTTAAATGCTGATAAAAGTGGGCCTGGCACCACAAAATCGGGTAGAGAGATCGAGATTACTTCATGTTGGCATCCAAGCCCTGCAAGCCCGCTTTCAAATCGAAATGGTGGCGCTGATTGGCGTAATAATGTCAAAAATTGCTTGAACAATGGCGATTTTGGTTAAAATTCGCAGGCGTGAAGTTCAAGTGCTTGATGCTACACTTAGTGTACATGGCAGAACTTAAGATGGCCTGGGAAAGGCAACCAGATGACAGACAATGGGAAGGACCAGAAGGTGACGACCCACGAACACTATACCAAATGTTGATGACAAGCGTTGGAAGGTTTGGAACAGAACCTTGCTTCGGATATATTCCTGGAGAAGGAATGGCTAGAGTACATTTAGACTACAATACCTTTGGAGAATTATCTACTTCGGTAGCTAAGAGATTGAACGATATCGGTGTTGAAAAAGGCGACCGAGTTGCTCTTATCCTAGATAACAGCGTCCAATGGGCTGCACTATCTTACGGTGCAAATGCTATTGGAGCAGCATATACTGCAATGTATACTCATCAACATGGTTCAGAATGGGCTTACATTCTTGGAGACTCTACTCCTGCGCTTATCGCTGTTGCAAATACAACTGTATTAGACAAGTTGGTTGACAATTTACCTGCAGAGGCATCTGCTTGGCCAAAGTGTGGAGTAATACTACTAGGTGATGATGCTGCAAATAAGATACCACCAAAAGGTATTGAAATACACTCATGGACTGATTTTGTTGCAAAAGGGCGTTCTAGCGAAAATGATTTTGAAATCGCTGATGACCCATTCGCACTAAACACTCTGATCTATACATCAGGGACAACTGGAAATCCTAAAGGTGTAATGCTCACCAATTGGAATACACTTTCCAATATCCTATGTGTCCAATCTGCTTTCAAGATTTATGTCGGCGATAAGAATGCTGCATTCCTTCCATGGGCTCACTCATTTGGAAGTACTTTCGACTTGCACTGGATGATTAGATGTGGAGTACATATCAATCTAATCTCAGATCTAACAAAGATTGCAGATGAATGTATTGAGATTAAACCGGCAGTACTTCTTGCAGTACCTCGTGTTTGGAATAAATTCTACGACCGAGTAAACAGTCAATTTGAAGCAGCTACTGGAGTAAAGAAATTCCTTATCGGCAAGGCAAAGAAGTCCGCTGCTAAGAGAATCGCAAAGGCTGACGTTGAATGTGATGCAGTTCCAGCAAAGGGCGTCTTTGACAAACTATACGACAAGTTGGTTTGGTCTAAGGTAAGAGCGCGTTTTGGAGGAAACATTCGTTTCTGTATGTCTGGTGCTGCTGCACTATCCCCTGATGTCGCAGAGTTCATTCAAATGGTTGGATTTAGTTGCTACGAAGGATATGGATTAACCGAAACCTCACCATTGGTTTCCGCTAATGGATGGTCGGGGCCAGGAACTTCCAAACTACGTTGTGTTGGTAGAGTTGCTAATGGCGTCAAGGTCACAATCGATACCAATGCTTGGGACGACCCTGACCGACCTGATGAAGGGGAAATCATTGTTCACGGACCTAACGTTATGAAGGGGTACTGGAATAATGAAGAGGCTACCAAGGAAGTAATTATGGAACCTGGCGTATTTAGAACTGGAGACCTTGGGAAACTAACCAAAGATGGTTATTTGTCCATCACCGGCCGTGTTAAGAGTCAATTCAAACTAGAAAATGGAAAGTATGTTTCTCCTGCTCCTTTGGAAGAGAACTTGAAATTATCACCGCTTGTTGAGCAAGCGGTTCTAGATGGCAGAAACATGCTGAAAACATATTTGATAGTTCATCCAAACATGGATGCTCTAAAGTCTGCTATGTCTGCTGCAGGTGTTGATTCATCAGGAAGTAATGCTGATATTTGTGGCCGTAAGTCAACTAAAGATTGGCTACTTGGTGAACTAAAGGCAAACAACATGAAATCTCCAGTATGGAAAGGCTATGAGGTTGCTGCAAATCTAATCTTAGATCACGAAGAGTGGACCACAGACAACGATATGTTGACACCTTCCATGAAGGTCAAATTGCGAAATCTTCTGAAGCATCATGATGGCGCAATTGCAGAATTCAGTTGAACGTAAAACCGTCCCGTTTTACCGTTAAACGGCATTATTGATGTAAATCAAAGAACATGTCGGCTTTTAGTTTATAAACCGTCACAATTGACTGTTATCAAATGACTATAGATAGCGTTGAAGTGATTTCATCAGCCAAGACAGATGTTGGCGCTGATAAAAGATCGATTCTATCTCTCCTTTTCCCAATATATGACCGCCCACTTGGCGTTGGTTTCGTGGTTGGTTTACTAGTAGGGTTGAGTAATTCATTAATCCTCGATATCCCGCTTAATTATTCGGTAATCTCTGGGATAGGCATTGGATTACTTGTCTGCCTAATTGGATGTCCTGCAATGGTGAAACAACTTATTGAAAGACGTGAGTTGGAAAAAACCCGAAAAGCGGCTCTTGCCCGTAAGGCAAGAATCATCAGCGCTTTTACCTCGCTAGATTGAAACACCACCTAGCATTCTTTGGAGTCGGTTTATCAATGAGCAGTAAGCCGGCGGTTTGAGGGATAGTATGGTACGTGAGCTAATCACCATCGAAGGAGTGGACAAAAGTTTCGGTCCAGTCGATGTATTAGTAGATATCAATCTCTTGGTTCAAGACGGTGACCGCATTGGAATTGTTGGTCACAATGGTGCTGGAAAAACAACTCTTCTAAACACAATTAGTGAGCAAACACAAGATGTTGGCGATATTGATTTCGCTCCTGGAATAAGACTTGCTTACCTTACCCAGATTCGAGATATTGATTCTGATTCAACTATCGAAGAAGAACTCAGTCGAAAAGGAAGACAATTCCAAGAATTAGAAGAAGAAATTGCATCTATTGAAGCACAAATGGCTGACCCTGCTTTCTATGAAGGAGATTGGGAAGCAGTTATTGAAAAGTATAGTCAACTCCAACAAACATTAGGAGAGAGTGGCGGTTCAAATGTGGCAGGTATTGCTAAAGCCACTCTTGCTAAACTAGGACTGGATAAGCATCCAATGGACATGCAAGTCAGCAAATTATCTGGTGGAGAAAAAGCGAAACTGGCTCTTGCTCGTCAACTTGTTGGGCTCGCTGGAGTCGATGTAATGTTCCTTGACGAGCCGACAAATCACTTGGATATTCAAACCACAGAATGGCTTGAAGCATTCCTTAGAGACTTCAAGGGCGCTCAACTGATAGTTTCTCACGACAGATATTTCCTAGACCAAGTATGTACTAGAATTGTTGAAGTTGATAATCTTAGAGCATGGCCTTGGAAAGGCAACTACAGTAAATTCCTACGCCAAAAAACCGCTCAAGAAGCAACTCTTAGTGATATGATAAACACGGTAGAGAAGAAAATCGATGCTACAACTGGCGCTCTAAAACAAATGAAGAGAGCCAATAAGTATGACAAGTCTATTTCTGCTAAACAAAAGATGATCGAACGTATGCAACAAGAACTCAAAGCACTTAGAGCAAGAGTTCCAAAGAAACGTAAACCATTGATTCTCAAACTAGAAGCAACCGATAAAGCCAGTATGGATGTAATTCAAATCGAAGGTGGTTCCAAGAGTTTTGAAGGACTCGAAAGACCTATTCTAAATAATCAAGACCTTGAAATTCGTAAAGGAGACAGAATTGGTATTGTCGGCGGCAATGGACAAGGAAAGACTACTCTTCTCAAAATTATCAATGGTGATGAAAAACTCGATAGTGGAATGAGAGACCTTGCACCTGGCTGTGAAATCGGTTATTTCCATCAAGACCATGCTACTTTGGATTTCAATCTTAATCCGGTAGAACAAATAGAAAAATTGCGACCTGATTTCCAATACGGCGACATTCGTGCTGCACTAGGAAGGTTCCAATTCTCTAGCGACCAAGTCACCACTAAACTCTCACAATTATCTGGTGGAGAAAGAGCGAGAGTAGCCCTACTCAAATTACTACTCGAAGAAAACAATCTCTTACTGATGGACGAACCTACCAATCACCTTGACATGGACTCAAAGGATACTTTAGAAGAAGCACTGATCAACTATGAGGGCTCTTTAATCACAGTATCTCACGACAGATGGTTCCTCGACCAAGTGGTTAACCGCATATGGGAATTACAAGATGGAGTTGTCACGGTTTACTATGGAAACTATACCGATTATGTTCGTGCTAAGAAAGGTCTTCCACCACTTGGAGATGACGAAATTTCATCGGTTTGAAGAATTTAATTCAAGGGCTGGATTGATGAACCAAAAACCGCTGGCATCGGCATGGCCGATGAAGAGGTAGTGTTCCAGACAAGCGCTGGTCCAGTGAGAATCATCACTGCAGCCTCGCTTTTTGATGGCCATGATGCGGCGATAAATGTCATGCGCAGACTGATTCAATCATCTGGTGCTGAAGTAATTCACCTCGGCCACGACCAATCGGCAAAAGCTGTTGTTGATTGTGCTGTTCAAGAAGATGCACATGGTGTTGCCCTAACCTCATATCAAGGTGGCCACATTGAGTATTTCACTTACATTCGTCAACTTCTCGACGAGGCTGGATGCGAGCATGTTAGAATCTTTGGCGGAGGTGGTGGAACAATTACACCTCCTGAAATCAAGACCTTGCACGAATCTGGAATCTCTAAAATTTACTCACCTGATGATGGCCGAACAATGGGTCTAATGGGCATGATTCACCATCTTATGGGAATTGCTAGTGAAGTCGACATAATAGGCAAGAAACGACTTAGCACGCTAAACGGACCAGTTACTCCTGACGATATGGCAAAGGTAGGATTGCTTTTGACTATGTCAGAAAGTGCTGATGATGACCTGTTCAAGTCGACTTTGGAGACTTGTCGCTCATCAAGTAATGATGTACCAGTAATCGGGTTTACTGGGACTGGTGGTGCAGGAAAGTCAAGTCTTCTCGATGAATTGATGCTTAGAATTCTTAGAGATAATCCTGGTAAGAAAATCTGCTTACTTTGTGTTGACCCAACTCGTAAGCGAACTGGTGGTGCTTTACTTGGCGATAGAATCAGAATGAATTCACTTTCTAATAATGACCTATTCATGCGAAGTCTTGCAAGTAGAGGTTCGGGTAGTGAGATCTCTGCAAACCTTGACCGAGCAATCGAAGTGGCAAAGGCTGTTGGATTTGATTTGATTTTCTGTGAAACAAGTGGAATTGGTCAAGGTAGTGATGCTATTACTTCTGTTGCAGACCATTCACTTTACGTTATGACTGCAGAGTTTGGCGCACATACTCAACTTGAGAAAATCGAGATGCTTGATGTTGCAGATGTTGTAGTTCTAAACAAGTATGAGAAGCGTGGCAGTGAAGATGCACTAAGGGCAATTCGTAAGCAGGTTAGACGTAATCGAAATCTGTTTGATATCGCTGATGAAGAGTTACCGATTGTTGCAACTATTGCCAGTCAATTCGCTGATGGTGGAGTAGACAGACTATGGGGTAAAGTAGCAAAACTCGTAGGATTTGAAGCGAGTGAGCCTGTTGATTTAATGGGAGAGCGCAAAGGTGTTATTCCTTCAGAGCGTGTCTATTACTTGTCTGAAATTGCAGCAACTGTTAGAGAATACCATCAAAGAAATGGTGAAGTTGTCGAGAAACTCAGACTTTGCCAGCACTTGGAAACCGCTGCAGATAATGCTACATCTCGTGGGGCAAAGGCTGTTGTAGATGATTTACAAACTCAAATCGATGAATTACTCGAGGAAATTTCTGAGGCTCGCAGTGAATTAGCAGAATTTAGAGAATTAGCAAAACAATACTCCAGTGGCGAGTATACCTATCACGTAAGAGGAAAACCATTCACTGTTCAAACAACTACTAAGTCTCTTTCACACTCTGACATCCCTAGAGTTGCCCTGCCAACATTTGCCGATGATGGAGAATTATATTCTTGGATGAGTAAAGAAAATGCTCCAGGGCATTTCCCGTATTCTTCAGGTGTATTTCCTTTCAAGCGAACCGATGAATTATCAGCGAGAATGTTTGCTGGAGAAGGTGAGCCAGAGCGAACTAACAGAAGATTCCACTATCTGTCTCAAGGCCAAGACTATGTCCGTTTATCGACAGCTTTTGACTCGGTAACCCTGTATGGAAGAGACCCAGCAAAGCGACCAGACATTTGGGGTAAAGTAGGAAACTCTGGAGTAAGTATTGCTACCTGTGATGATGCTAAGCGTCTTTATTCTGGTTTTGATTTGTGTAATCCAAATACTTCAGTCAGTATGACAATCAATGGACCTGCTCCAATGATTCTAGCATTTTATCTCAATGCAGCAATCGACCAACAGGTCGAAGCGCATCTTGTCGAAAATGGCAAACTTCCTAAGATAAACAAGGACGCATATCGAGGAGATTTACCTGAAGGTCACAATGGATTTGGTCTTGCTACTATTGGTCGAAGAGGCGATGAACTGGTCGATAAGAAGACATACGCAGAGATCAAAGCAAAAACTCTTCAAACCGTTAGAGGCACTGTTCAAGCCGATATTCTCAAAGAAGACCAAGCCCAAAATACCTGTATTTTCTCAACCCCATT
>NHGH02000012.1 GCA_002172355.2 Euryarchaeota archaeon TMED132 | reverse complement strand
TTTGCATTGCTTCATCATCAGTGAACCAAAACGTAGGGGTTGTCCCCATGTCCTCGTCCCATTTTTGTACAGCTCTAGCAAATAATTCTCCTTGAGCATAATGCTTGCACCACTTTAAGAACCATTCAGATTGCTCTTGAATTTTTTTATCATCTGGTGAAGAACGCTTCAGTAGTTCTGCTTGTAATGCAGTAACCATCATCCAGTTAGGAGTTAATGCATAAGTTGTGTATGGATTTCTTTCCATATCTACACTGCGCCATTCAGTCCAAAGCGAGAATACTTTATCGTAAAGATAGCCAATTGTTAGAACACCTAGCATTACGGAAAGGAAGATCGAAGCAAGGCCGAAATATGTTGCAGGTAGACCTAGTAAAGTATCGTTAAAGCATATACCTGAGTCGCAATTATCTGAAAATCTCCATTCTACGTATGGCCAGAGTAGTAGCGTGATAGTAGTGCCCCAAAGAAGCAGGCCTACAACAGCTTGAGATTGTTGCATACGCCAGTATTGACGCATAGCCCACTTTCGCACGGGAGAAGGTTTTCCACCTTTTTTTGACATAGCAACCAAACCACTCCACAAAGCCATCATTCAAGAAATTGGTTATGATTTATCCGCATATGAATGCTTTTTCGACTCAAAGAATTAGTTACGCCCATGTAACCCATTCTTTGATAACAAAGTAATGGTTAGTATTATCATGGCTAGAGAGAAATACCTTGCAATATTTATTGTTAGCTTATTCGCTTTATCTGGTTGTATCGCTAACAATGATGCTGAAGTTGAAGTACCTCAAATTGAACTGCCAGACGACTGGTCCACAACCACAAAAAGAAGTATAGCAAGCCCTAACCTTCTTGCTTTTACCGATTGCGAGGAACTGGAAGACCAACTAAAATCCTCTATTTCAGAAGAATATAGGATTCAATTACTTCAAGCAGTTGAACAGCAGTATTTCTACGGCGGCTGGTTTGAAGATGACATGATGATGGACGGGGTGGTCGCCGAATCGTCTTCTGATTCAGCATCAGGCGGCTCAAACAGTATTCAACCAAGAAGAGAGCAAGGAACGGATTTCTCTGGAACCAATAACCAAGAACAAGGCGTCGATGAAGCAGATTTCGTCAAGACAGATGGATATTACATCTATTTCTTGAACGGCAATACACTAGTTATTCTTGGAGTTCCTGAGTTCGGCGAACTAGAACCACTTTCCAATACTTCTGTCGAGGGAACTCCCCAAGCCATGATGCTTGATGGAGATAGACTAGTGGTAATATCTACTGTTTCTTCTTGGAACATTCCACCTACAAATCCATTGTATGAAGCGATGGATTGGGATGAAGAGTATTCTTCATGGAGAACTTCTTCACTAACGAAATTTTCAGTTTTTGACATTAGTGACCGCAGCAACCCCGATCTGGAAAGAGAACTATTCCTTGAAGGTAGTTACATTACTGCAAGAGAGGTTAATGGTACGATTAGGACAGTTTCTCATGCATGGCTAAATTTACCTCAAATGAAAAGTTGGCTAGACTTACCAGAGGGCTATTGGGATTTAGATTATGAAGACCCTCTGCGACTAGAAATTAGGGAAAAAGTAGCTTATCAAACAATGCTAGAAAATCAACAATCTCTGGATAAAATATCGATTGGAGATATAATCCCACGAGTTTATGAAAGAATAAATGGGGCTGTTATTATACACGGATTATCCGATAGTGATTGTAATGACTTTGTCGCACCAGAAGACGGACTCAATCGAGGATTTAACAGCATATTTACTTTTGACTTAGGTGCAGATAGATTTGATTTTGATGCCGACCACATCGTAGGCAATTATCCGATGGTCTATGCCTCACAAGACCAATTAATCTTGAGCGAAAATGCTTGGGATTGGTGGTGGTTTTGGGGNGATGACGATAGTAGGGAATCTACAAACCTTCACACATTTGACATTTCTAACCCTNCTGAAACAATTTACACCGGCTCAGGAAGAGTAGATGGCACAATTCTNAATCAATTTTCANTGTCAGAATATCAAGGAATAATCCGAGTNGCAACCACTGAAGGCCAATGGGCTAGATGGTGGATGGAAGACCCAGAACCGATGTCTTCTAGTGTCGTAACTCTAACACATCAAGTCAATACTANTACNGGNGAACNATCGCTTGAAGAAGTAGGAAAGGTTGACGGCATCGCTCCCGAAGAGCGAATCTGGAGTGCGAGATTCGATGGCGATAGGGCTTATCTGGTTACATTTAGACAAATAGACCCACTATGGGTAATCGACCTTTCAAATCCAGCACAACCTATTATTTTGGGAGAATTAGAAATTCCTGGCGTCTCGACATATATCCACCCACTTTCTAAAGACGCACTTNTAACCATTGGAATGGGCCCTGCAGGAGAAGATGGATTTGGGCTTGACTGGTCTTCAACACGATTATCGATCTTTGATATTTCAGACCCAACCGCACCAAATGTCTCAAGCATTCTATCGGTTTCTCCAGTTTCGAATGGAGATGACAACTCATGGACTTGGTCTTATTCTGAAGCATCATATGAGCACAAGGCATTCCAATATTGGGCACCTAAAGATATGTTAGCAATTCCATTGTCTACATATCGTTACAATACATGGTATGATTCAGCAGGTAATTATCATTGGAATTATGACTATGTTTCCAAATTGATGTTAGTGAATATACCTTTAGATGGGACAAATATGACAGTTCATGGCGAAGTAAACCATTCAAATTTCTTTAATGATGATGATAATAATTACTGGTGGAATGACTACAACATCCGTCGTTCAATATTCATGGGAGACTATGTCTATGCGATTTCTTCAGGAGGAGTAACAGCGACTAATCTAACTTCTATGGAACAATCAGCCAGCGTCCAATTAGATTACCAATCTCCGTATAACAACTATTACGTTGAGGATGTTGCNGNTTCAGAATCTTCAACAGAAACAGATTCAGAAGAGGAATCTGGCTCCTCAACCTCCTCGGATGGTGGGGCAGAACCAGAAAAAAGTTGAATTCATAAATGCGGTTTATTCTTCATTAAGAACAGATTGGCAAGCCTATGAGCGGGCTTCTTCCTGGGGGTGTAACGCCCCATCATCGTTTGAACGATGATAAGAAAGACCACTATAGTCAACTATTATTGAAGCGTTGCTTACATGATAGAAATCCATTACTGATAAAAATGGAAGACAAATATCGAGCTAGAGAAATAGTAGAGGAAAAGAAATCGGGAAATCTTCCAAAACTATACCACTGGTCAGACAAGACACATAAAATTCCATGGGATAAACTGCCTTCAAGATGTGTAATAAAAACAAATCATTGGTCTGGAGATGCTTTGTTCATAATGGATAATGAGGAGGAGTCAATTGCAGGGATTGAGCGTAAATTTAACCCGTTTAATCGCTCAATTAATCGATATAGAGTTATTAGAAACGGCAGGGATCAAAATGGAGGCTTTTGGCCTCGCTGGAGAATTGAGCGTAAATTGAAAACTTGCTTGAAAGAAAATTTCCCAGTTCCATTGGAATGGGGCGCTAGCAATATATCTCCTAGAGGGGTCATGGTGGAAGAATTATTACTTGATGATGGCAAAATCCCGCCCGATTGGAAAGTTCATGTTTTCCACGGCAAAGCAGGATTTATCCAATATGATATTGGGCGTATGAAATCTCATTCTCAAGCAATATATGATTTATCTGGTAATAAAATTCATCAAACTAATTCGCCATGGTCACAGGATAATACTCCCGATGAAATAATNTCAATACTAGGCCAGAACAAACTTGATGAATTGATAGAAATCTCACAAAAGTTGGCTGAAGATATTGATTATTGTAGAGTTGACTTTTTCTTGACTGGCGATAAATGGGTATTTGGTGAATTTACCAATTATCACAATTCTTGTCAGCCCCAAAGCGATGAGTGGGAAGTTTTAGCCGGCGATTTATGGCTGAAGAGGCCACTTGAGGTGAAATAGTATGAAGTCCGCAATCTTGTTATTAGGATTCAACCGAACTGACTATTTTCAACAAGTCCTATCCAGTTTAGAAAATAATCCAGAGGCGTTCGAACATGATTTACATGTCTATTTGGACGGAGGACCTAAATCAAGACAGGAAGATATTGTGAATCTTGTAAAAGGTTCTAAATTCAAAAACGTAACCTATGTTTTACGAGAAGAAAACTGGGGCATTGGGAGACACTTAATCGATGCAAGAAGGACTTTATTTGACGAATTAGGATACGATAGAATCTTGCTTCTAGAAGATGATATGGTACTTGCCCCAAATTATGTCAAGACAGTATTTGACATCTCAGATTGGGCTTCAAATTACGGCGATATCGGCACTGTGATGGCCTATAATATCAATCATAATGCCCCTGAAATCCAGGCAACTCAAATAAATCATGTCATCTCAACAAATCGACATTTTTGGGGATACGTCATTACCAAGAAGGTATGGGACGACATCAAACATATCATTTACGAATTTGAGAGCAAATATTTGCTAAAATACACATATACAAATAGGCCGCATCGTAGGATTAGATGGTTGTTCATGCGCAAGTGGATATCTAGGAAGAGGCACCAAAAGCCGAATCCAATGATTCCATCTGAGTGTATGACGCCCCCATTTTCCAAATTGCCGTTCAGGGTTGCCACCAGCCAAGACGCAATCACCGCCCTTGCCCTTTGGCACCATGGTTATTCAAGAATTACAACAAGGGTATCAAGAGCTGAGTATGTTGGAGTTGAAGGTTACTCATTTTCCCAAGAAGTCTTCGAGGACCAAGGATTTGACAAACAGAATCTAATCGATTTTGATTCCTTAAATCAAGAGATTGATAATTATGAATTAATTAAATCCGACCAGGATGGCAAAACTCTCAAACCCCGTAGTTACGAATAAGTGATTTCTATGGGAGTTAATATCGGTATTATCGGTTGTGGAAGATGGGGCATGGCCCATATTAAAACGCTAAATCAAATCAAAGAAAGAGTTGACATAGACCATATTTATGCAAGTGATATCGACATCAAATCCAGCGAAAAGGTATCGAGAAAAGTCGATGGATTTTTTCAAAATTGGCGAGATATGGTCGATAAAAAACATCTGGACATTGTCGCAGTAGTTACCCCTCCAGAGTCACACGCGGAGATTTCTGTAGAACTCCTTTCAAGAGGAATAGATGTTCTTGTGGAAAAACCGATAGCCACCAATTTAGCCGATGCAACATCGATTTTAAACGCGAGCCAAACATTTGGACGGGTTCTTTCAGTAGGGCATTTACTCAGGTTTCACGTTGCGATTAAAATGGCTCTAAGTAAAATATCTAGTGGACTCATCGGGGCATTAGAACGCATTGAATTCACCCGTATAACTCCAAGAGAGCCAGCCAAGTCGTCGGATGTATTTCAGGCATTAGCAATCCATGGCATCGACACATCTTGCTTTTGTTTTGGAGAACTTGAACCCCAACGAACCCATCTTTCGCATGTCAAACATTCCAAATTCGGTAAACCGATTTATGCAGATATATTACTGGAATTTTCCGGCCAAAAAGAAGCAGAAATAAAGGTTGCATGGGGCGGTAAAGAAGAGCAAAGAACAGTCAGGTTTTTTGGTGAAAAAGGCTCGA